>NZ_JBIVAX010000016.1:101501-165481 GCF_044745805.1 Kitasatospora sp. NPDC086801 | reverse complement strand
GCCGCACTCACCCCCTCCAACGCCGCCTCCCACGTCCCCTCGTCATGCCAGTCGAACGCCACCGCCCCCGACCGCGACCCCACCCGCACCCCGTAACCCAACCCCGCCAACCGCTCCGCCACCCGCCGACCGGTCTTACCCGTCCCACCCACCACCAGCACCACACCAGCACCGACCGGAAGATCCACAACACCCTTACGAGTCATCACAACCACCTCATTCGGAGAAACGGAGGAAACCGATGGAACCGACCCGCCGAAGGCGCCGGCGGCGCCCAGGAGGTCCGACACGATCCGCGGGCTCCTACCGCGCTGCGCGCCCGGTCGGTTCGTCGTCATGGCACCATTCAAATCCACCCCGAGTCGGCGAACCATAGCCACCGCACTCACATCCATGCGCGAGCGTCTACGCCGCCCACCAGCGGCTGTCCGCCCGGACCGGGCCGCCGCGGGGCTCGGCCCGGCTCCACCACCACCCCACCACAACACACCCCACCTCCACCGGAAAGCCCTTTCCAGCACCTCTCGACCCCGCCTCCACCACCCCCGGAAATCGACCTCGGAAGAACTCCGGAAAGGGACGGGGAGGACATCGTCGACGGTGCGGGAATGCGGTTCGAATTCCGGTGGAACACCGGGACGGTGGCGGCGGCGCACCCCCGGCGGCCGGTCCGGACCGGGTACGGGCGCCCGCGCCCCGCCCCGGCAGCGGTAGTCTCGCGGCTGCTGTCGACCTGTGGGAGGGCATGTTCATGGCCAAGCTGATAGTCCTGCTCGCCGCGATCTCGGTGGTGTTCTCGATGATCGCGTTCAACGGTGGCAACGCCCCGATCGGCGTGCTGTTCGCCGTGGTGGCGGCGTCCCCGGTCCTCTTCCTCGGCTACGCGGTGGCGACCAGGAAGCGCGCCGCCGCCGGCACCGCACGGCCGTTGACGCCGGGCCAGCGCAAGGGGCGGACGATCGCCGTACGGGTGGTCGCGCTGGCGATGGTCGGGGTCCTCGGGTACGGCGTCTACTGGGTGATCTTCGAGCCGAAGGCGAGCGACAAGGCGCTCAGCCGGATCTCCGACCTCGACGCCGGCTGCGCCGGGAACGTCGCACGCAAGTACTTCCCGAAGACCGCCGCGCACACCGGCGCCGGGCCGCACCCGGTCGCGATGTTCACCGTCAGCGAGTCCGGTTCCTCGCACCCCGCCTACCCCTCCACCGGCTCACCGGACTACTGGAGCGGGACCCACCTGGACCCGTACCGCGTCCAGCTGATCGCCTGCCTGGACTCGCCCGACGAGGGCGAGTTCCTCACCGACTGCACGTTCACCTCGGACACCCTCAAGCTCTACCGCGGCGTGTACGAGGTGACCGTGTACGAGGCCAGGACGGGGAAGAAGATCGGCACCGAGAAGCTGCTGGGCAGCACCAAGCCCAGCTGCCCCGGCATGGTCTACCTGAAGAAGGACGTCTCCAAGCTGCACACCGAGCCCGAGTTCACGGACTACCAGCAGGTGCTGCGCAAGTACGTCGAGCAGTAGCCCGGACGCCTGCCGCAGCCGCGCCTCACCGCGGCCGCGCCTCACTGCGGCCCGCCGAGGTGGGCCCGGAAGAAGTCGGCGAGCCTCTCGACGGCGGGTGTCACGTACGCGTCGCGGTCGTAGAGGTCGGTGTGCACGGCGCCCTCGATCCACACCAGCTCCTTCGGGCCGGTGGCCCGCTGGTAGGCCTGCACGCTCATCCAGGACGTGACCGCCTCGCGGCCGACGACCAGCAGCAGGGGGCGCGGGGCGATCAGGTCGAGGCCCCGGAAGGCGTCGAAGAGCGCGATGCGGTCGACGCTGGACCAGGTGAACGCCTCGGCCGCGCGGGGGTGCCCGGCACGGGAGGTGCGGTAGTACTCCCAGCCCTCGTAGACGTGCGGGCCGCCCCGGCGGGCCTCGTCCTCCGTCGCCGGGAAGAGCGGGAAGCGCCGCACCCCCTCGCCGCGCGCCTCGGCGGTACGGGCCGCCGCGGCCTCGGCCAGCATGCCCTGGAGGACCGCCGGATCCTGGGTGCCGTCGGCCCCGACCCGGAACTGGCGGGCGAGGTCGACCGCGCTGACGGCGCCGACCGCCCTGATGCGGTGGTCGGTCGCGGTGGCGGCCAGGGCGTAGCCGCCGGACGCGCAGACGCCCAGGGCGCCGATGCGCCCGGGGTCGACGTCCTCGCGGGTGCCCAGGTAGGACACCGCCGCCTTGAGGTCCTCGACCCGCTGGGCCGGGTCCTCCAGGCCGCGCGGGGTGCCCTCGCTCTCGCCCTGGTGGGCGGCGTCGAACGCCAGGGTGACGAAGCCCCGCTCGGCCAGGCGCCGGGCGTACAGGCCGGACGTCTGCTCCTTGACCCCGCTGCCGGGGTGGCCGACGACGATCGCCGGGCGGGGGCCGCCGCCCTGGGCGTCGCCGGGGCTGCCGTCCGGGGTGTACAGGTGGCCGGCGAGCCTGAGTCCCGCGCTGGGGAAGGCGACGTTGGTCCTCATGGTGGTGCTCCAGTCGTGTGGCGCGGACGGGCCCGCCGCCGGGGCGGGCTCCGGCGGCCGCCGGGGAGGCGGCCGCACTCCCACGGTGGCGTCGGCCCGCCGGGGGTACCAGGGAGGGCCCCGCCTGTGCACGCCAGTACCAGGCACGGCGGCGCCGGCCTGGGGACACTGGGGTCATGACCCCGCGCGACACGCCCTCCGGCGGCAACGACCTGGGCGACTTCCTGCGCGCCCGCCGCGCCGCGCTCGACCCGCACCGGCTGGGCCTGCCCGACGACGGCCGCCCGCGCCGGGTGCCGGGCCTGCGCCGCGAGGAGCTGGCGCAGCTCGCCCACGTGAGCATCGACTACGTCGTACGGCTGGAGCAGGGGCGCACCCGCCGGGTCTCCCGGTCGGTCCTCGACGCGCTCGCCGACGCGCTGCTACTGGCTCCGGACGAACGCGCCTACCTGTTCACGGTCGCCGACGTCGCCTCCGCCGGCCCCGCACCGAGGCCGGGCCTGCCCCAGGTCGACCCGCAGCTGGGCCAGCTGCTGGCGACCATGCACGACGTCCCCGCGATGGTCCTCAACCGCCGGATGGACGTCCTGGCCTGGAACCGGGGCGCGGCCGCCCTGCTCACCGACTTCGGCGCGCTCGCCCCGGAGGAGCGCAACCTGATCCGGCTGACCTTCCTCGACGACGACTTCCGCGCGCTGTACGCGGACTGGCCGGGGGCCGCCCGTGAGTGCGTGGCCGTGCTGCGCATGGAGGCGGGCCGCCATCCGCAGGACCGCGCCCTGGCCGCGCTGATCGGCGAACTGACCATCCGGGACGCCGACTTCCGCACCTGGTGGGCCGGCCACCAGGTGCGCGGCCCGCGCCGGCTGACCAAGACCTACCTGCACCCCGTCGCGGGCGGCATCACCCTGGACGTCCAGCAGTTCTCCGTCGACACCCAACCCGACCAGCAGCTCGTCGCCTACACCGCCCCGCCGGACTCCCCCGCACAGCAGGCCCTGCGCTTCCTGCTCCAGTGGGCCGCCCGGCCCACCCCCGTGGACGGCGCGCCGGCCGCCGCCCGGGACGGGGGCCTCGCGAGCTGACCGCCGGGGGACGGGCGCTGCGGGAGGGGCTGCCACCGCCCGTCGCCCGGCGGGGAGGACGGCCTCCCCGGGCGGTGCCCCCGCCCCCGGGGCATGATGACGGAGGGGGCGTCGACGCTCACCGAGCGTGACGCAGGGTTCGCCCCGACGCGGTTTCGCCCGCAGCGGGCAGGCGCGGGGCATCCCGATCCGGCGAGCGAAGGAGGCCCGCATGGCCGATCCGGCGAAGTCGTCCGCGCAGCGACCGCCCACCGACGCCCGGGCCGATGCCCAGGCCGGTGCCGAGGTCATCGAGACCAGCGTGCCGGCCCGGCTGGACCGGCTGCCGTGGTCCCGCTGGCACTGGCGGATCGTGATCGGCCTGGGCACCGTCTGGATCCTGGACGGTCTTGAGGTGACGATCGTCGGCAACATGGCGGCCCGGCTCGCGCAGCCCGGCAGCGGCATCGCCATCTCGACGGCGCAGGTGACCACGATCGCGGCCGCCGTGTACGTGGCGGGCGCCTGCACCGGCGCGCTGTTCTTCGGCTGGCTGACCGACCGGCTGGGGCGCAAGAAGCTGTTCATGGTGACGCTCGCCGTGTACCTGGCGGCGACCGCCGTGACCTCGCTGTCCTGGACGGCCTGGTTCTTCTTCCTCTGCCGCTTCCTCACCGGTTTCGGCATCGGCGGCGAGTACGCGGCGATCAACTCGGCGATCGACGAGCTGATCCCGGCCCGGGTGCGCGGCCGGGTCGACCTGATCATCAACGGCAGTTTCTGGATCGGCGCCGCGCTCGGCGCCTTCGCCTCCGTCGCGCTGCTCAACACCGCGCTGTTCGCCACGGACGTGGGCTGGCGGCTCGCCTTCGGGATCGGTGTCGTGCTGGGCCTGGTGATCCTGCTGGTGCGCCGGCACGTCCCGGAGAGCCCGCGCTGGCTGTTCACCCACGGGCGGGCGGCGGAGGCCGAGGAGGTGGTGGCCGAGGCCGAACGGGCCGTGGAGGAGGAGACCGGCCGACCACTGCCGGCCGTCACCGACCGGCCGATCCGGATCCGCGAGCGCGCCCCGCTCGGCTTCGTCACGATCGCCCGCACCGTGATCCGCCGTTACCCGCGCCGCACGGTGCTCGGCCTCGCGCTCTTCATCGGGCAGGCGTTCCTGTACAACTCCGTGACCTTCGGCTACGCGGTCATCCTGACCATCTACTTCGACGTGCCGGAGGGCGACACCGGCTACTACTTCGCGGTCATCGCGGTCGGCAACTTCCTCGGCCCGCTGCTGCTGGGCCACCTCTTCGACTCGGTCGGGCGGGTGCCGATGATCGCCGGCACGTACATCGGCTCCGGCCTGCTGCTGTTCGGCACCGCGGCGCTGTTCCAGCAGGGCGCGTTGAGCGCGGTCGGCATGACGGCCTGCTGGACGGCCGTGCTGTTCCTGGCCTCGGCGGGGGCGAGTGCGGCCTACCTGACGGTCAGCGAGATCTTTCCGCTGGAGACCAGGGCGATGTGCATCGCCTTCTTCTACGCCGTCGGCACGGCGGTCGGCGGCATCAGCGGCCCGCTGCTCTTCAACGGCCTGGTGAGCAGCGGGAAGGTCTCCCACACCACGCTCGCGTTCTGCATCGGGGCGGCGCTGATGACGGCTGCGGGGCTGGTCGAGGCCGCGATCGGGGTCCGGGCGGAGCGGCGCAGCCTGGAGGACCTGGCGGCCCCGCTGAGCGCCGTCGAAGCGGTGGACCGCTAGACCCCGTCCGGCCGGTCTTGCCGGGCCCGCGACGCCGGGATCGGCCGGGCATCCAGGAGTTGCGACGCCCGCTCAGACGGCCTCGTCCGGGAGCGGCAGCGGGGTGTCCCGGGCGAGCAGGCGCAGCAGTTCCTCGTCCGCCCGGGGGCCGGGGCGCGGCCGCCGCCCCGGCGATGCCGCCACCGATGACCAGGATCCGCGTCAACTCGCCCACCCCTCATCGCAGTTTCCGCCCGCGTGGAGTCCAGGCGGGTGCCGCACCGACCAGGCCGCGCGGCGCTGCGGTGGATCGGGCCCGCGCGGACGCGCCCCGGGAATCGCTCAGCCGTCCGGCCATCGAAGGCCGCATCGGGGATTTTCTGATGGATCATCAGACTTCTTTGGTATCGGCCCTGTTGTTCGTGCGAGCCCCATCGGTCTGCGGTTAGCATGCGGGGCGTTTCCGTTCGGAGACGAATCGCCCCGGACGGTCGGCGTGAGCTGCCGAGATCGGAGCCGGGCAGGCCAGGAGGAGAAGTTCATGCGCGAGTCCTTAAGGCACGTCCAGCCCATCAGCGAGGGCCCGACCGCAGGCGACGTCGCGTTGCCGCCGGGCCTGCCGTACCCCGACGGCTGGGCCTCGGTCGGCTTCGCCGACGAGCTCAAGCCCGGCACGGTGCTCACCCGCCGACTGGCCGGGGAGGACGTCGTGCTGTACCGGTTGCGGAGCGGGCGGATCCGCGCCATTCGCCCGTACTGCCCGCACCTGGGGGCCCACCTCGGCCTCGCCGCCGTGGAGGGCGACGACCTGGTCTGCCCCTTCCACCGCTTCGCCTTCGACCCGGACGGCCGGTGCGTGCGGACCGGGTACGGCTCCGCGCCGCCGAAGGCCACCCTGGCGCAGCTTCCGGTGCGCGAGGTGAACGACGCCATCTTCGTCTGGCGCCACCACGACGGCCGGCAGCCGGACTGGGAGATCCCGTCGTGGCACACGCTCGGGCACCAGCCGCCCCGGCACGCCGCCTGGGAGATGGCCGGCTACGCCCAGGACGTCATGGAGAACGCGGTCGACCTGGGCCACTTCGTCACCCTGCACGGCTGGCCCCGCGGCGAGTTGGCGGCCCCGATCGACTGGGACGGCACGCGCTTCCACGTCTCGATGCGGGTGCAGGAGGACTTCCCGCTGCTGGGCCGGCGCCAGGTCGAGATCGAGGTCGACGGTTACGGCCTCGCCTGCCTGCACTCCGACGTGCACACGCCGGCCCTCGGCCTGAAGATGTGCTCGCTGGTGATGGCCACCATGGTCGCGCCCGGCCGGATGCAGTTCCGGCAGGCGAGCCGGTTCTCCTTCGACGAGCCGTCCCGGCTGCCCCCCGCGCTCGGCAAGGCGGTCAGCCGGTCGCTGTCGAGCCTGCTGGCGGGCCCGATGTTCAAGCGGAGCTGCGAGTTCACGGCGGCCGACTTCCCGATCTGGTCCACCAAGAAGTACCTGTCGCCGCCCCGGCTCGCCCCCGGCGACGGGCCGATCGGCGCCCTGCGGCACTGGGCCCGGCAGTTCTACCCGCCGGATCACCAGGAACACCTGCCCGCGCCGGCCGCCCTCACGGTCCGGACCGAGAACGGTGCCCGCAGCGGGCTCGCCCAGCCCTGAGCCGCCGCGCCGGACGGCCGGTCGGCGCCCCGGGCTGGGGCGCCGACCGGCCGTCTGCTCAGCTCGGGAGCCGGCCGCCGAGCAGGAAGGCGGTGAACGGCGCGAGCACCCGCGGGTCGGTGAAGTCCACGCCGTGCCCGGTCGTGTCGACGGTGACCATCGCGGCCCGGTGCCCGAAGGCGCGCTGGGTCTGCCGGGCGCCGGACCACGGGGTGTCGGGGTCGTACCGGTTCTGCAGCATCAGGATGTTGCGCGGGCCCGCCGGGTTGGCCCGGACCTGGGGCGTCTTCGGGCCGTAGTGCCAGAAGGCGCACGGCCAGACGCTGCCGCTCATGCCGTTGGTGAGCGGGTAGCGGGCCCGGTCGGCGGCGGTGCGGGCGGCGTAGCCGGCCGGGTCGCGGGGCCAGGCCGAGTCGCCGCAGATCACCGCGAACTGGGCCGCGACGAAGTTGTCGGGGATGACCTGGGGCAGCGAGGTCCCGCCCGAACCGCCCGCGCCCGCGCTCGCCCTCGCGCCCTCGTTCGCGCCCGCCGGTCCTGCACCGCCCGGGGCCGGGGCCGTGTCACGGTTCGCGGCCAGCTGCCAGACCCGCGCGGCGATCGGGTAGTAGCGCGGATTGGTCAGCGCGGCATAGGTCGCGGTGCGCAGGCCGTTGCCGGTGATCACCCGGCCGTCGGCCAGGCGCAGCGGGTCGCGGTCGACCTCGCCGGCCAGCCGGAGGTAGGTCGCCCGCACCGCCTCGGGGGTGGCGCCGAGGTGCAGGGTGGCGTCCTGGCCGGCGACGAAGCCGGCCAGGGCCGGGAAGGACTCGGCGGCGCCTTCGCTGAACAGGCCGATCCCCTGCTGCTCGCCGCCCGGCGCCACCGTGCTGTCCAGCACCACGCGGTCGGTGTGGGAGGGGAAGAGGGTGGCGTAGACCTGGCCGAGGTAGGTGCCGTACGAGGTGCCCAGGTAGGAGATCCGGGGCAGGCCGAGGGCGGCCCGGATCCGGTCCAGGTCGCGGGCGGAGTTGGCCGTGGTGACGTCGGCCAGGTAGCCGCCGCTCGCGGCCGCGCAGCTGTCGGCGACCCGTGCGGCATGGTCGAGGTTGGCGGTGATCGAGCCGTCGGGGCCGGGGAAGGGGTAGTTGAGCTGGGCGTCCCGGTCGGCGGCGGACAGGTCGCAGTGGACCGGGGTGCTGTTGCCCACCCCCCGCTCGTCGAAGCCGATCAGGTCGTACGAGCGCAGGACGTCCGGCGGCAGCACCGTCGTCATCTCGCCCGGGTAGTCCAGCCCGGAGCCGCCCGGCCCGCCCGGTACCACGGCCAGGGTGCCGCGCCGGTGGGCGGGGTCGGCGGTGCGCAGCCGGGAGACGGTGAGGGTGATCGTGCCCTCGGCCGGGTCCTGGTAGTCCCGCGGCACCCGCAGGGTCGCGCACTGCTGGCGCGGGTCGCGGGGGAACGGCACGCCGTTGGCGTTCGGGGTCGGCGCGGGGCAGGGCCCCCAGGAGAGCTGCGCCGCCGGGGCCGCGACGGCGGTCGGCGCGAGGGGCGCGGCGAGTAGGAGGGCGGCGGTGAGCAGCGCGCCGCCGGCGGCGCGGGCCGTGGTACGGCCGGGAGGTCGGGTCATGTGTCCGACGCTAGGACTGCTGAGGCGTCGTCAGCCTCGGCGCAGGGGTGGAGAATTCGCCGGGACGCTTCTCCACCCTGCTCCACCCCGGGGGTGAGTGCGCGTGGAGCGCGGGCCCGCGTCGGCCCGCGCCCCACGGCCTCGGGGCTCAGGCGTGGGCGCCCGCGCACTCCGGGTGTCCCCAGCTGCTGCCCACCTTGGTGATGGTGTCGCCCTTGGCATAGGGGCGGGTGCACGGGCAGGTGCCGGCGAAGCGGGCGGCCAGGGTCCGCGAACCGCCCGAGGAGCGCTTCTTCGCCGCGGACGAGCCGGCCAACGAACCGGCCGACGAGCCCGCCGACGAGGAGGCCGGGCGGGCGGCCCGCGCCGGGGTGGTCCGGGCCGGGTCCGGCTCGGGGAGGTCGGCGGCGGTCCCGCCCGCGGCTTGCTGGTGGCGGGCGGCGTCGCTGGCGGCCTTGTCGGCGATGGCGTTCAGCGGGTCGCCGCCGACCTGGTGGGCGGGGACGTACACGAAGGTGACGTCCCGCCCGGTCAGCAGCTCGTCGATGTGCTGGATCAGCTCGCGGTTGGCGACCGGCTTGCCGGCGGCGGTCTTCCAGCCGTTGCGCTTCCAGCCGACCAGCCACTTGGTCACCGCGTCGCGGGTGTACGTGCTGTCGAGCCGGACCTCCAGCGGGACGGCCGGGTCCGTCGACGCCAGCAGCTGCTCCAGCGCCGTCAGCTCGCCGATGTTGTTGGTGCTGTGCCCGAGCGGACCGGCCTGCCAGCGCTGGGGCACCCCGGCGGCGTCCGCCACCACGTAGGCCCAGGCCGCCGGACCGGGGTTGCCCTTGGCTGCTCCGTCACACGCTGCAATGACTCGTTCGACCATGCCCCGATCATGCCAGGACGTGGCAGGCCCGGGCCAAATCGGTCAGACGCGGAGCAGCAGCAGGAGCAGGGCGGCGGACCAGCTGAAGTTGGTCGAGTTCCGCCCCTCCCCCGTCAGCGGGTCGTAGTTCTCCCGCAGCGGACCGTCCCCGCCGAGCCCGGCCGCCGTCGCCAGCAGCCGGTCCGTCGCCCGGCGGGCGTCCTGGTTCCAGCCGTACCGGCGCAGGCCTTCGATGGCGAAGTAGGTCTGGTCGATCCAGGCCAGCCCCCGCCAGTACCCGGCGGGGTCGAAGGAGGCCGAGCTGCGGGCGACGGTCGGGAACGGCAGCGCGGTGCCGAACTCGGCCGGGTCGAGCAGGAGCCCGCGGACGGCGCGGGCCTGGGCGGGTGAGGCGGTGCCGGACCAGAGCGGGATCGCGCCCTCGATGCCGCGCCCGCGCGCGGTGAGGCGGGTGCCGGTGGCCAGGTCGGTGTCGTGGAACCAGCCCGTGGCCGGGTCGAACATGGTGTCGCGGACGGCCCGGTCGATCGCCTCGGCCCGTCCGCGCAGCCGCTGGGCGGCGGTTCGGTCGCCCAGTTCGGCGGCGATGGCGGCCAGGGCGCGGTGGTCGGCGGCCAGGTAGGCGTTCAGGTCGACGGAGCGCTGGGTGAGCGACCAGCCCAGCAGGGCGCCCTGCGCGCTGCGGTTGGCGACGACGGTGGTGCCGAAGGCGGCGTCGAAGCGCGGCGCGTTGTCCATGCCGGACTCCCAGGCCGCCGCCAGCAGGCAGTCCGCCGGGGCGGCGTTGCCCGGGTCGACGGTGGCGCCGTACTCGCACAGGCCTTCGCCGTCGTGGTCCCGGGTGCGGTACCACCAGTCCTGGTAGGCGGTCAGCTTGGGCAGCAGTTCGCGCAGGAACGCGCGGTCGCCGCCGTGCCGGTAGACCTCCCAGACCGCCCAGGAGGCGAGCGGGGGTTTGGAGTTGCGCTCGTTCCAGTTGCCGCCGCCGGTGCTCGGGTCGTTGTAGAAGACGCAGTCCGGGATCATCCCGGCGTCCTGCGGGCGGTCGGCGGAGTCGGGCCGGATCTGGTGGTCGAACATCGCCCGGATCTGGTCGGCGGCCAGGTCGGGGGCGAAGACGGCGGTGCCGGCGGCCTGCTTCCAGGTGTCCCAGGCCCAGACCCCGCTGAACCACTTGTACGAGATGGTCGGCGTGACCGCGTCGTGCCGGATCCGCCCGGCCGGGCTGCGCCAGTTGGTGACCAGGGTCTGCACGCACTTGACGGCCGTCCGGCGGCGCGCGGCCGGGACGCCCTCGGTCGCCCGGGTGACGTACCCGGCCCAGCGGGCGGCACCGGCCGCGGCGACCCGGTCCGGGGCGCGCAGCGCGGCGTCCGCCTCGGCGGCCGCGCGGGAGTGCTCGGCGTCGGTGAAGGTGTAGCTCTCGGCCCAGTCCAGGGTGCGGGCCGCGCCCGGGGCCAGCCGGACGGCCGCGGCCAGTTCGGTGCGGTGGCCGTCCCCGCTGACCGTGGTGCGGACGGGCGCCGCGTGGCGGACTTCGAAGCGTTCGGTGCCGTCGGTGAGGTAGTCCCAGGTCTGCCGGACGCGGGCGAACCGGACGGCGACGCCGCGCTCGGCGGCGACCAGGGCGGGGGCGTCGTGCTGGGGGCCGGTGGCCGGGCGCAGCAGCGTCCCGGTCCAGGCGACCTGGAGGGTCCGCACGGCCGGGCCGCCGTTGGCCAGCCGCGCCCGGACCAGGGCGGTGCGGTTGCCGGCGAAGCGCAGTTCCAGGGTGAGCGCCAGTCGGCCGCCGAGGTCGTAGGACTGGCGCAGCAGCCCGGGCAGCGAGGTGAGCCGGGGGGCGCCGCCGGCGGCGAGGTCCAGCACCCGCCCCTGCTCGGTCAGTTGGAGGCGGTTGAGGCCGTCGCTGAGCCACCACGGGTATTCCTGGGCGAGGTGGAGCGGGCCGGTGAATCCGCCGAGCGGGTCCTGCGGGCGCGGCAGGGCGTAGGCGTGCCAGGCGCCGAGGTCGGCGAAGACGTTGATCGGGTTGTTGCCGGTGGTGTCGCCGGGGTAGGCCTGCACGGGGGTGCCGTGCAGGTCGAGGACGTCGGCGTAGCGGTCGGACAGGTCGGACAGGGCAGACGGGTCAGCCAGGTCGGACGGGGCGGCCTCCCGGTCGTCGGCGTGGGCGGCCGGTGCGACGCCGCCCGCCACGGCGAGGGCGGTGCCGGTGGCGGCGGTGGCGGCCAGGAGTCGGCGGCGGGTCAGCGGCGTCATGTGCGCTCCTCGGCGGGCGTGGACGGAGACGGAGACGTGGACGGGGAGGCCGGATCGGGGCCGGCTGCGGGAACCCGGACGATGGCGGCGCCGAGCGGTGCGAGGGTGACGCCCCGGCCGGTGTCGGCGCCGGTGAGCAGGTCGGTGCCGGGCTGCTCCAGTGCCACCCGGCACGCGGCGGGGCCGTGGTTGAGCAGGAACAGGTAGTCGGTGCCGTCGGCGGCCCGGCGGCGGGTGGCCTCGACGCCGGGCGGCAGGCCGGGCAGTTCGGCGCCGACCCCGGCCTCGGCGAGCGGCAGGTCGAGCACCCGGCCGACGTCCGCGCCGAGGTGGCAGCCGAGGTACCAGGCGCTGCCCGTGCCGTGGCGGTGCCGGGTGACGGCGGGCAGGCCCGCCAGCTCGCCGGAGGCGTAGCGGGCGACGGTCTCGGCGCCCTCGGTGTCGATCCACTCGCTCCAGTGCTCGGCCCGCAGCTCCGGCCCGCCGTCATCGAGCCGGACGATGGTGGCGGCCCCGTCGGGGATCGGCCAGTGCTCGTCCACGACGAGGCCGAACAGCGGCCGCAGCGGTCCGGGGTGGCCGCCGGGGTGGAGGTGGTCGTGCCGGTCGCTGATGCCGCTGAACGGGCCGCAGACCAGGTGGCCGCCCGCCTGGACGAAGGCGGTGAGCCGGTCGGCGGTGGCGGTGTCGAGTAGGTACAGGTTGGGGGCGAGCAGCAGCCGGTAGCCGTCGAGGTCGCCGGTGGGCGGGACGAAGTCGACGGTCACGCCGCGGTCGTGGAGGGCCGCGTACCAGGGCCGGAGCAGGTCGAGCCAGCGCATCCGCGCGGAGGGGTGGTCGTCCAGCTCCAGCGCCCACCAGCTGTCCCAGTCGAGCAGGACGGCCGCCCGCCCGCGCATCCGGCTGCCCGCGATCTCCCCGAGCCGGCGCAGCTCGGCCCCGAACCGGACGGTCTCCCGCCAGCCGCGCGAGGTGGTGCCGCGGTGCGGGAGCATCGCGCTGTGGAACTTCTCGGCCCCGGCGACCGAGGCGCGCCACTGGAAGTGCAGTACGCCGTCCGCGCCGCGGGCCAGTGCCTGGAGCGACCAGAGCCGGTACAGGCCGGGCCGTTTGGGCAGGTTGACGGGCCGCCAGCTGACGGCGGAGGGGGCCTGTTCCATCAGCAGCCACGGTTTGCCGCCCTTGAGGGAGCGCATCAGGTCGTAGTTCATGGCCGCGTTGACGTGCGCGCGGGGGTCGGCCGGGTCGGGGTAGGCGTCGTCGGAGACGAGGTCCTCGTGGCGGCTCCACTCCCAGTAGTCCAGCGACTTGAGCATCGACATGAAGTTGGTGGTGACCGGCACGCCCGGTGAGACCTCGTCGAGGACGGCCTTCTCGGTGCGGTGGAGGGCCAGCAGCGCGTCGGAGCAGAACCGGCGCCAGTCCAGCAGTTGGGTCGGGTTGACCGGCCCAGGCGCGGCGCGCGGCGGCTCGATCTCGTCGAACGACCCGTAGCGCTGCGACCAGAAGGCCGTCCCCCAGGACCGGTTGAGTTCGTCGACGTCGCCGTGCCGCTCGCGCAGCCAGCGCCGGAAGTCGGCGGCGGACGCCGGGCAGAAGCACTCCTGGACGTGGTCGCCGTACTCGTTGTGGATGTGCCACAGCGCCAGCGCCGGGTGGTCGTGGTAGCGCTCGGCGAGTGCCCGGGTGAGCCGGGCGGCGGCGGCCCGGTAGACGGCGGAGGACGGGCAGTAGTGCTGGCGCGAGCCGAACTCCAGCCGGACGCCGTCGGCGGTGACGGGCAGCAGCTCGGGGTGGGCCCGGACCAGCCAGGCGGGCGGGGAGGCGGTGGCGGTGGCCAGGTCGACGGCGATGCCGTAGCCGTGGACGAGGTCGAGCAGGCGGTCCAGCCAGCCGAAGTCCCAGCTCTCGGCGTCGGGTTGGAGCCGGGCCCAGGAGAAGACCCCGACGGTGACGAGGTTGACGCCGGCCTCGGCCATCAGCTTCACGTCCTCGGCCCACACCTCCTCGGACCACTGCTCGGGGTTCCAGTCCCCGCCGTAGAGGAGGCCGGGGACACGGGTGAGTGTGGTCGCGCGGGTGGACGCGGCAGAGGACACACGGGGGGTCATGCGGGGGGTCATGCGGGGGCTCATCCTTTCAGCGCTCCGCCGAGCAGGCCGGCCACGAACTGCCGCTGGAAGACCAGGAAGAGCAGCACCAGCGGGAGGGTGGCCAGCAGGGAGCCGAGCATCAGGCCGGAGTAGTCGACGTGGGTCAGCCCGGTCAGCGTGTTGAGCGCCACCGGCACGGTGTACTTGTCCTCGGTGTTGAGCATCAGCAGCGGCCAGATGAAGCTGTTCCACTGGCCCATGAAGGTGAAGATCACGAGCGCGCCCAACTGCGGCCGCACGCACGGCAGGACCACCCGGTAGAAGGTGCGCAGCTCGCCGGCGCCGTCGATGCGCGCCGACTCCAGGAGTTCGTCGGGGAAGTCCAGGAAGCCCTGGCGCATCAGCAGGATGCCGAAGGAGTTGGCCAGGAAGGGCAGGATCACCGCCTGGTAGCTGTCGATCCAGCCCACGCTGGCCATCATCTGGAACAGCGGGACGAGCAGCACCTGGAGCGGGATCATCATGGTCGCCAGCACCAGCCCGAGCAGCAGCCCGCGGCCCCGGAACCGGTACTTGGCCAGCCCGTAGCCGCACATGGCCGACAGCAGGGAGCTCAGCGCGGTGTAGACGACGGCGACGCCGAGGCTGTTGAGCAGCACCCGGCCGAAGCCGATGCTCTGCTGGAGGTGCGCCAGGTTGCGCAGCAGCTCCCCGCCGGGCAGGAACGGCGGCGGGGAGTGGAAGAGTTCGGAGCTGCTGTGGGTGCTGGCGATCAGCATCCAGGCGAACGGCACCAGGCTGACGACGGCGCCGAGGGCGAGCACGAGGAGAGCGGCGCCGCGGCCCAACCGGGCGGGCAGGGGCCGGGCGGGCAGCGGGCGGACGGCCGACGGACGGGCGGGCCGGGGGCGGGCGGAGGTGGCGCTCATCGGCGGCGTTCCCTTCCGTAGAGCCGGAACTGGAGGAGGGAGACGGCGGCGATGACCAGCACGACGACCCAGGCGATCGCGGCCGCGTAGCCGAAGTCGAGCTGCTGGAAGCCGACCTTGTACAGGTAGACCACCGGGGTGAGGGTCGCGTCGCCGGGGCCGCCGCGCGTCAGCACGTAGTTCTCGTCGAAGAGTTGGAGCGTGCCGATGGTGGAGGTGATGACGCAGAACAGCACCACCGGCCGCAACTGCGGCAGGATCACGCTGGTGTAGGTGCGCAGCGTGCCCGCGCCGTCGAGGGCGGCGGCCTCGTACTGGTCCCGGCCGATGGCGTGCAGGCCGGCGAGCAGGATGACGGCGTTGTAGCCGGTCCAGCGCCAGGTGACCGAGCCGATCAGGGAGATCCTGGCCCAGCTGGGCGAGTTGAGCCAGTCGACGGGGCCGGCGCCCAGCGCGTGCAGGAGCTGGTTGGCCAGGCCGCCGTCGGTGCGCAGCAGCACCTGGAAGACGACGGCGTAGGCGACCAGCGTGGTGACGGCGGGCAGGAAGAAGACGGCCCGCCAGCCGGCCCGGAAGCGCAGCCAGGACTGGTTCAGCAGGACGGCCAGCACCAGCGCCAGCCCGATCATCACGGGCACCTGGACGGCCAGGATCATCCCGGTGTTGACCAGGGAGTGCAGGAAGGCCGGATCGTCCAGCATCCGCCGGTACTGGTCCAGGCCGACCCAGACGGTGGCGCCGTCCCGGCGGGCGGTGAAGCTCTGGTAGAGGCTGGCGCCGAGCGGATAGGCGAAGAAGAGGACGAAGAGCACGGCCGTGGGCCCGGCGAAGAGCCAGGCCGCGGAGCGTGGCAGCCGTCGTCGCCGGGTGGGCGCGGTACGCGCGGGCAGGGTGGCCACCGTGGGGGCGGGGGCCTGGAGACTGGTCATGGCGCGTGTCCCTACGGGGCCGGCTGGCGACTGGTCGCGGTGGCAATCTGGCGGGCGGCGGAGCGCAGCACGGCGCCGGGGTCGGCTCCGTTGTGCAGCACCTGGTTGACGGCGGTGTTGACGATGTCGCCGGCCTTGGCGTCGTCGGCGGTGAGCTCGACGGTGGGGATGGCGCGGGCGAGGTCGGCGAAGAGCCGCATGGCGGGCTGGTTCGCGTAGTACGGGTCCGGCTGCTGGAAGTACGGGTCGTCCAGGGCCGGGAGGTAGGCGGGGAAGAGTCCTTCGTGTTCCATCATCGAGGCCTGGTTGGTCTTGTCCGCGAGCAGGAAGGCGAGGAACGCCCAGGCCAGTTCGGGGTTCTTGCTCTGGGCGGTGACGCAGAGGGTGGAGCCGCCGCTGTTGGAGGTGCGGCAGCCGCCGGGGTCGAACGCGGGCAGCGGGACGACGCCGAACTTGCCGTTCAGGTCGGCCATGTCGCCGCCGAGGGTGCCGTCCCACCAGGCGGCGGTGGGGGTGGTGGCGGCCTTGCCGTCGTGGGTGCCGGAGACCAGGCCGTCCCAGCCGTTCTCGAAGTCGACCAGGCCCCGGTCGACCAGCTGCTTCATCAGGGTGAGCGCCCGTTCGGCGGCGGGTGAGGCGACGGCGACCTTGCCGTCGACGAACCAGCGCTGGCCCTGTTGTTGGAGCAGCAGGGAGAACATGCTGTCCTGTTTGGTGTCCAGGACGAGCAGCTTCTTGCCGGTGCGGTCCTTGAGGGTGGTTCCGGCGGCGAGGTAGTCGTCCCAGGTGGTGAGGGCGGCGGGGTCGAGGCCGGCCTGCTGGAAGTGGTCGCGGCGGTAGAAGAGGGCGCACGGGCCGCTGTCCCAGGGCAGTGCGAAGACGCGGCCGGTGGCGTTGGTGACGGTGCGCCAGACCGCCGGTGCGAAGTGCGCGGCGAGGCCGGCAGCCCGGCTGGTCAGGTCCACCAGCGCGTGGGGGAAGTTGCCGATGTAGGTGGGGAGTCGGTGGCCTTCGACGGTCAGCACGTCCGGCAGTCCGCTGCCGGCGCCGAGCCCGACGGTGATCTTGTCGTAGGCGTTGTCGTAGCCGATGTCGACGATGTCGACGGTGGTGCCGGGGTGGGCCTGCTCGAAGGCCTTGCCGAGCCGTTGCATGGCCTTGGCGGCCACGTCCCAGGACCAGATGGTGATCTTCCCGGCGAGCTCGCCGCTCGGTCTCGCGTCCAGCCGTTTGGCGTCCGGGCCGCCGGCGCCGCCGGTGGCGCAGCCCGTCGCCCCGGTCAGCAGCAGCGCGCCGCCCGCGAGCCCGGCGCCGAGGACGCGGCGGCGTGAGGGCCCCGGCCCGGCTCCGGCCCGGATGCCGGTCCGACCATCAAGGCGTCTGTGCCGGGTGCCCGTTGAGTTCTTTCCTCCCGACATCTTGCCTCCTGAAGAGTGAATGCCGAATGCTGTATACAGAACTCAGCACACACAGTGCCGTCAAGGCCTGTGACCGAAATCGCGGAAGGTGCCAGGATGACCGCACGCGCCCCCCGGACCCACCCGTACATCCCCAACTCCGCCCCCGACGTGAAGAAAGCCATGCTGGCGGCGATCGGCGCGCACAGCGTCGAGGAGTTCTACGCCGATATCCCCGCCGAGCTCCGCCTGGACCGCCCGCTGCGGCTGCCCGAGCCGCTCGGCTCCGAGGCGCAACTGGTCGCTCACATGGAGGAGTTGCTCGCCCGCAACGCCGCCGTCCCGCCCGGCCGCAGCTTCCTCGGCGCCGGCTGCTACCGCCACCACGTGCCCGCCGTGGTCGACGAGGTCGTCAACCGCAGCGAGTTCCTCACCGCCTACGCCGGTGAGCCGTACGAGGACCACGGCCGGTTCCAGGCCCTGTGGGAGTACCAGTCGCTGATGGCCGAACTGCTGGCCGTCGACGTCGTCAACGTGCCCACCTACGACGGTTTCCAGGCCGCCGCGACCGCGCTGCGGATGGCCGGCCGGGCGACCGGGCGGCGCCGGCTCCTCCTGGTCGGCGACCTCGACCCGGACAAGCTCTCCCGGATCCGCGACTACGTGCACGGCGTCCACGACCTCGCGCTCGTCGCGGCCGAGCCCGGGGCCGTCCGCGCCGCCCTCGCCGCCGGCGACGCCGCCGCCGTCTTCGCCGAGCTGACCGACCACTGCGGCCGGGTCGACCCCGAACTGCCGCAGTACGTCGAACTCGCCCACCAGGCGGGTGCACTGGCCGTCGTCGGCGCCAACCCGCTGAGCCTCGGCGTGCTCGCCCCGCCCGCCTCCTTCGGCGCCGACCTCACCTGCGGCGACCTCCAGCCGCTCGGCATCCACCCCAGCTTCGGCGGCGGCAACGCGGGCTTCATCGCCAGCGCCGACGACGAGCGCCTGGTGGCCGAGTACCCCAGCCGCCTCTTCGGCCTCACCCCCACCGACGTCCCGGGCGAGTACGGCTTCGGCGACGTCGCCTACGAGCGCACCTCCTTCGCCCTGCGCGAGGAGGGCAAGGAGTGGGTCGGCACCGCCGCCGCCCTGCACGGCATCGCCGCCGGGGTCTACCTCTCGCTGATGGGGCCGCACGGCATGCGCGAGATCGGCGAGACCATCCTCGCCAACACCGCCTACGCCCGTCGGCGCCTCGCCCAGGCCCCCGGCGTGGAACTCGCCGACCCCGAGGCCGTCCACTTCGCCGACTTCACCCTCCGCTACACCGGCGGGCACACCGCCGCCGAGGTCGCCGCCGCGCTGCTCGCCCGCGGCCTGCACGCCGGCACCCCGGCCGGGGAGCACGAGGGCCGCTACTGCGTGACCGAGCTCCACACCCAGGCCGACATCGACCGCCTCGCCACCGCCCTTGAGGAGATCGTCAAGTGACGGATCGTCAGAACAGCGGCGGGACCGACCCGCGGATCGCCCCCAAGCCCGCTCTGCGCCGCTTCCACCAGGCCCGCTGGGACGAGAAGCTGATCTTCGAACTGGGCGCGCCCGGCGAGCGCGGCGTCCTGCCGCCGACCCCCGGACCCGGCGTCACCGCCGCCGTCGGCAGCCCCGCCGACCGACTGCCCGCCGCGCTGCGCCGCACCACCCCGGCCGCGCTGCCCGAACTCGGCCAGCAGCAGGTGCTCCGCCACTACCTGCGGCTCTCCCAGGAGAACCTCGGCGCCGACCTCAACGTCGACGTCGGCCAGGGCACCTGCACCATGAAGTACAGCCCCAAGGTCAACGACGCCTTCGTCCGCGACCCGCGCATCGCCGCCCTGCACCCGGCCCAGGACCCCTCGACCGTCCAAGGGGTGCTCGAACTCGTCCACCGGCTTGAGCAGTTGCTCAAGGAGGTCTCCGGCATGGACCGGGTCTCGCTGCAACCCGGCGCCGGCTCCGCCGCGATCTGGACCAACGTCTCCGTCATCCGCGCCCACTTCGCCGCCCGCGGCGAGGCGGAGCAGCGCGACGAGGTCATCACCACCGCCTTCTCGCACCCCTCCAACGCCGCCTGCGCCAAGACCGCCGGCTTCAAGGTCATCACCCTGCACCCGGACGCGGACGGCTACCCCGACATCGAGGCGCTGCGCGCCGCCGTCGGCCCGCGCACCGCCGCGCTGCTCATCACCAACCCCGAGGACACCGGGATCTACAACCCCCGGATCGCCGAGTTCGTCCGCATCGTGCACGCGGCCGGCGGCCTGTGCGCCTACGACCAGGCCAACGCCAACGGCGTCCTCGGCATCACCCGGGCCCGCGAGGCCGGCTTCGACCTGTGCCACTTCAACCTGCACAAGACCTTCTCCACCCCGCACGCCTGCGGCGGCCCCGCCGCCGGCGCCTGCGGCGTCACCGCCGAGCTCGCGCCCCACCTGCCGAGCCCCACCGTCGAGTTCGACGGCGAGCGGTACGTCCTGGACCACGACCGGCCGGAGTCCATCGGCAAGATCCGCCCCTACCTGGGCGTCGTCCCGAACCTGGTCCGCGCCTACGCCTGGATCATGTCGATGGGCGCCGCGGGGCTGCGCGAGACCGCCGAGACCGCCGTGCTCAACAACAACTACCTGATGCACCAGGTCCAGCGGATCCGGGGCGTCTCCGTCCCCTACGCCAAGGGGCGCCCGCGCGTCGAGCAGGTCCGCTACAGCTGGCAGCAGCTCAACGAGGACACCGGCCTGCACAGCGAGGACCTCGGGTACCGCGCCGCCGACTTCGGCACCCACTACTGGACCAGCCACCACCCGTACGTCGTCCCCGAGCCGATGACGCTGGAGCCGACCGAGTCCTACGCGCGCGCCGACCTGGACGAGTACGCCGCGATCCTCGCCGAGGTCGCCCGCGAGGCCTACGAGGACCCGGAGACCGTCCGCACGGCCCCGCACAACTCCACCGTCCACCGCATCCGGCACGAACCGCTGGACGACCCGGCGGTCTGGGCCGTCAGCTGGCGCGCCTACCGCCGCAAGGTCCTCGGCGAGCGGCCGTGACGGACGGGACGACCGGCCCCAGGATCGGGCTGGTGGTCAACCCGGTCGCCGGACTCGGCGGCCGGGTCGGCCTCAAGGGCAGCGACGGCGCCGAGGTCCAGCAGCGGGCCCGCACCCTCGGCGCCCGGCCGGTCGCGACCGCCCGCGCCGAACTGATGCTCCGTCATCTCGGCGCGCTGGCACCGCGATCGACCCTGCTCACGGCGGCCGGTCCGATGGGTGCGGACGCCGCGCGGGCGGCCGGCCTCGACGCGACGGTGGTCCACCGGCCCGCCGGCCCGGACACCACGGCGGCGGACACCCGCGCGGCCGTCCGCGCCCTCGTCGCGGCCGGCGCCGGCCTGCTGCTGTTCTGCGGCGGCGACGGCACCGCCCGCGACGTCCTCGACGCGCTCCACGCGCTCCACGCACTCGACCCGCTCGGTCCGGAGCCCGGCCCGCCCGTCCTCGGCATCCCGGCCGGGGTCAAGATGCACTCCGCCGTCTTCGCCGTCCACCCCCGGGCCGCCGCCGAAGTGGCCGCCGCCTGGGCGGGCGGCGGCGTCCGGCTGGCGTCCGCCGAGGTCGTGGACCGCGACGAGGCGGCGCTGCGGGCGGGCCGGGTGTCCGCCCGCCTGCACGGGTGGCTGACCGTCCCGGTCCTGCCCGCCCGGGTCCAGCAGCGCAAGACCGGCGGCTCCGCCACCGACCCCGAGGCGCTGGGCGGCATCGCCGCCGAGGTCGCCGAACGCGTCGGCCCCGGCGGGCTGCTCGCCCTCGGCCCCGGCGGCACCACGCACGCCGTCGCCACGGCGCTCGGCGCGGCGGACGCCTGCCTGAGCGGCGTCGACGTGCTCCGCCTCCGACCCGGCGGCACCGCCCGCGTCGTGATCCGCGACGCCCGGGCCGACCAACTGCTGGCCCTGCCCGCCGCCCCGTGGATCGCGCTCTCGCCGATCGGTGGCCAGGGCTTCCTGCTCGGTCGCGGAAACCAGCAGTTCACCCCCGAACTGCTGCGCGCCACCGGCCGCGAGCGGCTGCTCGTCCTCGCCACCGAGGCGAAGCTCGCCGCCCTCGCGGGCCGCCCGCTGCTGCTGGACACCGGCGATCCGGAGCTGGACGACGCCCTGTCCGGGCACGTCCGGGTGATCACCGGCCGCCACTCCAGCGCCGTCTACCACCTCACCACCTGACCGCCTGAGATCCCCCTGTAGAGGAGCCCCCCAGTGATCGACCTCCACGGCAAGCGCGCCATCGTCACCGGCGCCGCCTCCGGCATCGGCCGGGCCACCGCCGCCCTGCTGGCCGAACTCGGCGCGGCCGTCGTCCTCGCCGACCTCGACACCGACCGCGGCGAACAGGCCGCCAAGGAGACCGGCGGCACCTTCGTCCGCTGCGACGTCTCCCGACGCGCCGACTGCGAACGGGCCGTACGCACCGCCGTCGACCTGCACGGCGGCGTCGACGTGCTGTTCAACAACGCGGGGATCATCCGCCGGTCCACCGTCTGCGACATCGCCGACGACGACTGGGACCAGGTGATGGCCGTCAACGTCCGCTCCATCATGCTGCTCAGCGGACTGGTCGTGCCGCTGATGGCCGCGAACGGCGGCGGCAGCATCATCAACACCGGCTCCGGCTGGGGCATCCGGGGCGGCGGCCGGGCCGTCTCCTACTGCGCCTCCAAGGGCGCCGTCGTCAACATGACCCGGGCCATGGCCATCGACCACGGCCCCGACAACATCCGCGTCAACTGCGTGTGCCCCGGCGACACCAACACCGGTATGCTCGCCGAGGAGGCCCGCCAGCTCGGCGAGAGCCCGGACGCCTTCTACGCCGACGCCGCCGACCGACCGCTCGGCCGCATCGGCCAGCCTCGGGACATCGCCCAGACCGTCGCCTTCCTCGCCAGTGACGCCTCCACGTTCGTCAGCGGCGCGATCATCGCCGTGGACGGCGCCGGGACCGCCTGACCAGTCGCCCGGCCGGTACGCTACGGACCGAGGAAGAAGGGAAAGCCCGATGGCGATCGAGCGGCGTCCGCTGCGCGAACAGGTGAAGGACGAACTCCTGGAGCGGCTGGGCCACGGCCGGTTCACCCCCGGCGAGTCGATCAACGAGGTCCACCTCGCGGAGGAACTGGGCGTCAGCCGCACCCCGTTGCGCGAGGCGCTGATCAGCCTGGAGCGCGAAGGCATCATCACCAGCGAGCGCGGCAAGGGCTTTCGCTTCGCACCCACCGGCCGGCAGGAGTTCCTCGACCTCACGGCCATCCTGATCGCCCTGGAGTCGCTGGCCCTGCGGACCTCCGACCGCGCGCACCTCTCGGCCATCGCGCCCCGGCTGCTGGCGGAGGCCCGCGCCTTCTCCGCGCCCCAGGCCCCGCACGGCACCATAGAGCGCTACGACGACGCCTGGCACGCGCTGTTGCTCTCCGGCTGCTCCAACGCCCGGCTGCGCGAACTGATCGACTCGCTCAAGCTCACCCTCCACCGCTACGAGCGGGTGGTCGTCGGCGACCACGAGATCCTCGAACGCGCCGCCGAGGAGCACGAGCGGATCGCCCAGTGCCTCCTCGACGACGACGTGGAGCAGGCCGTCGCCGCCCTGGAGGCGAACTGGACCAGCGGCATGGAGCGGATCATGGAGCGCCTGCCGGCCCTCGGCGTCCGCTGACGCGCCCTCCCCCGCGGCCGGGACGTCACTCCTCGTCGGACCGGCCGCGGACGCAGGTCAGCACTCCGGCCACGGCCGCGATCTGCGCGGTGAGCCCACCGGCGTCGCCCTGCCCCTGCACCGACAGGGCGATCTCGACGGGCTTCTCGGAGGCCTCGCCGGGGAGTTCCCCGTCCGTGCCGGACAGCGTGCGCAGCTCGAAGACGGCGAACCCGGCCCGGGTGCACTGGTCCAGCACGTCCCGCAGCACCCCCCGGCCGGGACGGTAGGTGATGCGGTACGAGACCGGCGGCCGGTGCAGCGCGGGCAGGCGGTTGAGCAACGGCCTGATCGCGTAGGACGCGAGGAAGTACGCCGCGACGGTCAGCGCCGCGAGCAGCGGCAGGCCCGCGGCCGCGGCGGAGCCCACCGCCGCGGTGAGCCAGATCGTGGCCGCCGTCGTCAGGCCCTGCACCCAGCCCCGGTGCACGAAGATCACCCCGGCGCCGATGAAGCCCAGCCCCGACACGATCTGCGCGGCCATCCGCGACGGGTCCAGCTCGACGGTGCCCGCGCGCACCACGTCGGCGAAACCGTACTTGCTCACCAGGGTGAACAGCGCCGCGCCGCTGCCCACCGTCGTGTACGTCCGCAGGCCCGCGGACTTCTGGCGGATCTGCCGCTCGACCCCGATCAGGCCGGAGAGCAGGAAGGCGAACAGGAACTCCAGTACCTGGACCGACCCCTGACCGGACGGCCCGGCCGCCCATTGAACCGCTGCCATAGCCCTGACGCCTCTTCTCCGCCGCACCGCCGGCCCCGGACGTGGTGATTCATGCTAGGGCCCGGTGCCCGGCGGCGTGGCCTCCTCCCGGCAGGCCGGGGGTCGATTCCGCGTCAATTCCCGCCGCTCCCCGGCCCGTCGGCGCGCGCGGCGGGCCGGGGCCGGGCCGCAGCGAGCAGGGCGGCCGGGTCGGGATGCTTCTGGAGCCCCGGCAGCAGCAGCTCCCACAGGTCGGCCAGGCGCTCCTCGATGGTGAGCCGTCCGTCGATCGCGTCGGAGACGGTGTGCAGCCCGAAGAAGGCGCAGATCACGCCGTGGGCCGTGGTCGCCGGGTCGACCCGGGCGGCGAGCTCGCCCTCGCCGCCCGCCCGTTCGAGCAGGGCGCGGACGGTGTCGATCCATCCCACGAAGGGCACCGGGAGGTCGGCGTCGATGGCCGCGCGCTCGGACCAGAGCCGGGCGCCGGCCCTGACCACGACGTCGTCGCGGAAGGCCCGCGCCACCGCGAAGCTCAGCCGGACGAGTTGCTCCAGCGCCGGCGCCGGGGTGCGGGTGTGGCGCGCGACGACCTCCGGCCAGGTGGCGAAGTGCGCCTCGATCACGGCGCGGGCCAGGTTCTCCTTGCTGGTGTAGTGGAAGTAGATGGCCCCGCTCGTCCTGCCGGAAGCCGCACTGATGTCGCTGATGCTGGTGCCCGCGTACCCGCGTTCGTCGAACATCCGAGCAGCTGATTCGAGGACAGACCTCCGTGTCGTCTCCGCCCGATTCTGCACGCGCCTCTGCCTTTTCAAGATCACCCCGGCTTTTCGCACGCACTGTAGTGATCCGCGGGCCGGATCGCCAACTGACGACATGCGAAACCAGGGCGATTGATATTTTCTGTAAATATGAAGATGCTGGATTTCCTCCCTTCCTCGGCGGCCCGGCATCCTGCCCGACCGCTCAGCTGGTCCCGCACGGTCCCCCGCGAGCTGGTCCACCGCGCCGCCGTGGCGGAGGTGCTGCTGACCGACGTCCGGGCCCGGGGCGGCGACCGCTTCGAGGCGGCGGCCCAGTGGCCCCGCTCCCACCCCACCTTCCCGCGCGGACGCGGGGAGCGGCACGACCCGCTGATCGCCGTGGAGACCGCGCGCCAGCTGGGCATCTACCTGCCGCTGCGCCACTACGGCGTGCCGGCCGACACGCACCTGCTGATCACCGACGTGTCCTGCCGGGTCGATCCCGCCGCCGAGCCGCGCGGCGACGGCCCGGCGGCGGTCCTCTGCCGGGCCCAGGTGCACGACCTGCGGACCTCGGCCGAGAACCACCGGCCCACCGGCCTGCGGCTCCGGGTCGACTGCTCCGCCAAGGGGGCGGTGTTCGCCCGGATCGAGGGCGGGACGCGCTTCGTCGACCGGCCCGCCTACCCGGCCCTGCGCGGCTCCGGCCTCGCCGGGCGTCCCACCGACTCCGGCCCGCCCCCCGACCCCCCGTCACCGGCGGAGGTCGGGGTCGCGCTGCCCTCCGACGTGCTGGTGACGCGCGCGGGCGGCGTCTCGCGGGCCGGCGACGTGACCCGCGCGGACGACGCGCTCCTGATCTGCCCGGCCGACCCGGCGCACCCGTTCTTCTTCGACCACCCGTCCGACCACATGCCCGGCATGGTGCTGCTGGAGGCGGCCCGGCAGGCCGCGGCGCTGCGGAGCGCGGGGCGGCTGTCACACCCCGTCGACTACCGGATGAAGGCCGTGCGGTTCACCGAGTTCGCCCCCCTCCCGGAAGTCGACGTCACCGAGTACGAGCATTTGTGCGTTTTTCATATTCGTCAGAACGGCCATATCACCGCCGTGGGGTCGCTCGGCTATTGAAGTAAAAACCCGGCAAATCCATGGCCACCAAGTTTGACCGCGAAACATATCAATCGTAACGTTGCGATCGTTATGTTCCGGGTCGTTTTCTCCGATCCGGACGCCGAGGCACGTCGTTCTGCCGCACTCCAGATTCCGGCCCCGGACAGGTCGGCCGGCGGCCACGACCCGGGTCGTGGCCGGTCCCCCCTCGTCCCGACGCGCACTCCGGCGAATCCCACAAGCCAATCCCACCTGAAGGGCGTAGGCATGACCGTGGAGAGAATCAACGACTGGACCCCTGCAGCCGTCGTCTTCGACTGCGACGGCACGCTCATGGACACCGAGTCGCACTGGCACCAGGCCCGTGCGGAGGTGCTGCGGGGCTACGGAATCACGGCCGGAGCGGAGTTCACGGCGCGCGCGGCCGGGTTGCACTACTCGGACTGCGGCCTGCTGATGGCCGAGACCGCCGGTGACCCCTCGCTGGCGCCGGAGCTGACCGACCGGCTGCTGGCCAGCTTCCGGGCGCTCGTCGACGCCGACCCCGTCCCGATGCCGGGCGCGGCCGAACTGGTCGGCCGGCTCAGCGGGTTCGTCCCGCTGGCGGTCGCCAGCAACTGCCCGCGCGACGTGATCGAGACCGGACTCGGCGGCGCCGGACTGCTCGAACACTTCGAGCACATCGTGGTCCCGGCCGAGGGGATCGGGCCCAAGCCCGCGCCGGACGTCTACCTGACCGCCGCCCGGCTCTGCGGCGCCGAGCCCACCGACTGCCTCGCCGTGGAGGACACCTTCTGCGGCATCCGCTCGGCCGTCCTGGCGGGGCTGCGGGTGATCGGTGTCGGGCCGCACCCGTCGGCCGAGGCGCGGGAGGCGGTCGACCTGTGGGTCGCCACCCTGAGCGAGCCGGGGCTGCTCGACTGGGTCCGGCGCCGGAGCGCTCTCGCCCTCACCAGCTGAGCTGCTCCGGCTGAACAGCACCCGGCTGCGCACCCGCCAGCTGGGCGCCACTCAGCCGGGGCCGGGCGGTCACGGGCCGGCGGGGGCCGGCTCGGGGCCGCACAGCGGATCGGCGCCGCCGACCGCGGCGCCGGTGGACGTCGTGCCGGTGGACGTCGTGCCGGTGGGCGCGGTGCCTGCGGACGCGGTGCCTGCGGACGCGCCGCCGTCGAGCAGTACGGCGTCCAGCGTCCGCGGCACCGCGTGCGCCGAGGCGAACAGCAGCGCGATGCCCACGGCGCCCGGGTCGGGCACTCCCGAGGCCCGTTCGCCGAGGTAGCTGGCCCGGCCGCGGCGGGCCCGCAGGGCCCTGGTCCGGCGGACGCCCACCGCCGCCGCGGCGGCGGCCGCCGCGAGGCAGTCGTCCGGGCGGGCCCCGGGAGCGCAACCGCGCAGCGCCAGTGCGGCCGGGTACAGGGCGTCGACGAGCGTCTTGTCACCCGGTCGCGCCTCCCCCACCCGCTGGACGGCCTCCAGCGCCGCCGTCGCCCCCCGGGCGAGGGACGGGCCGGTCAGCGGGCCGGCGCCGACGGCCACCGCCAGTTCCTGGAGCACCAGGCCGAACAGCGGCCCGCTCGTCCCGCCGACCTCGTCCAGGAACGCGCCCGCCGCCGCGCCCAGCGGTACGGCCGCGGCCTGGCGCCCCGGCGGCAGCCGGTCCAGCGCGGCCAGGGCGCACCGGACGCCGGTGAGCAGGTTGACACCGAAGTCGCCGTCCCCGGCGGCCTGGTCCAGGCGGGTGAGCTCCTCCTCGGTGGCCGCGACGGTCTCGGCGAACCGCCGCATCCAGCCTGCCGTGAAGAGGCCGTCGAAGGCCTTCGTGTCCGTCATCTCCTGACCTCCTGGTGACCGGGGGCCGGCGCCGATTCCGCGGCCGGCCAGGCCGCCGTGTACGCGGGGGCGTCGAGCAGCGCGAGCGTCTGCTCGTCGGCGGCGAACAGGGTGATCGAGAACCCCCGCATGTCGAGGGCGGTGGCGTAGTCGCCGACCAGGCTGCGCACCAGGCGTCGCCCGCCCGCGTCCAGGACGGCGGCCAGTTCGTACAGGACCGCGTACAGTTCCAGGCCGGTGGTCGCGCCCAGCCCGTTGACCAGCGCGACGAGGGGGGCGCGGGCCGGGCGCAGCG
Source organism: Kitasatospora sp. NPDC086801 (assembly GCF_044745805.1). Taxonomy (NCBI): domain Bacteria; kingdom Bacillati; phylum Actinomycetota; class Actinomycetes; order Kitasatosporales; family Streptomycetaceae; genus Kitasatospora; species Kitasatospora sp. NPDC086801. The sequence goes on along the minus strand of NZ_JBIVAX010000016.1, from coordinate 138,005 downwards.
ACTCCAGCAGGCGCAGCGCCATCCGGCCCACCAGCACGGCCAGCGGTTCGCGTTCCAGGGAGAGTTCGGCCCGTTCGCCGTGGATGCCGACCCCGAACTCGACCATCCGGTCCGACACCTCGAAGGCCGGCCGGCCGGTGGCGGGCGAGGTGTGCGCGGCGCCGGCCACCGCGATGCTGCGGCAGCGCCCTGCCAACTCTGCTCCCAGCACCGCGAGTTCCGCCAGGCCGAGGCCGCGGTCGGCGGCCGCTCCGAGGATCTTCTGCACCAGGACGGTGGCCGCCGTCCCGCGCCGCCCGACGGCGACGGACTCGGACTCGGAGGCGAGGTCGTCGTCCACCAGGACCCTGGCGCACGGTATGCCCTGGCGGTGCAGCCGTTCAGCCGCGATGCCGAAGTTGATCCGGTCGCCGGTGTAGTTCTTCACGATGTGCAGGACGCCGCCCTCGCCGGCGACCGCGCGCGAGGCCTCGAAGATCTGCCGGTTGTGCGGCGAGGCGAAGATCCGGCCCGGGCAGGCGGCGTCCAGCATGCCCCGGCCGACGAATCCGACGTGCATCGGCTCGTGCCCGGAGCCTCCGCCGGAGAGCAGTCCGACCCGGCGCCCGGGGGCCCGGTCACGGGCACGGACGAATCCGAGGTCGGGGTCGTGGACGACGAGCGATGGGTGGGCCCGGGCGAATCCGGCGAGTGCGCTCGCCACCAGGGCGTCCTGATCGGTTTCGAGGTAAGGGGCCACGTCCGGCTCCGCTCGGTAGGGCGGCCGCGCTGCGCGCGATCGCCGATCACGTTCACCCATGCTTGGGCAGGCGCCCGCGCGCGGCAACCGGCGGGCGGAAGTGCGCGAGGGCCCGGGACGGCCGCCCGGCGGGCGGTTCGGGGCCTTCGGGGCTCCGGCGCCCCGAAGGGTCGCGGCACCCACTCGGGTGACGTCGCGCCCGCCGGTGCGGCGGGCGCGGGCTCTGGGGTTTCCCCCCGCTTCCTCATGATCTCCCGGCGCCCGGGCCGTAATCCGTTCCGGTGTTCCCGTGGCGGGCGGGATGGTATCCGGAGTTTTGACATTCCGCTTAAAGTCATACAGTCTTCTCGGCATGTCTGACCGTCACCCGATCGAGTGCGCCGCCATCGAGCTGGCGCTGATCGGCGTGGCCGCGCACTGCGTTTCCGACAATCTCTGTCGCTGAATCCGCCTGTCCCGAAGCGTTGCGGTGATCGCCGCCCCGGGACGTCGCCCCTTCCTGCGGGCGCGGTGCCGCTCACTCTCCTCACAGCCTCACTGTCGCCCGCCTTCCTCCGTGCACCATCGGTAGCGAAAGGCCCCCTTTCCGATGTCTCGAACCACCTTCACCCCCCGCCGCCTCGCCGCGGCGACCGTCACCGTCGCCCTGGCCGTCGGAGTGGCGGCGTGCGGACCGAAGGGCGACGGCGGTGGAAGCCCCGGCAAGGACGCCGCACCACAGCAGGGCGGCACCCTCACCGTCCTCAACCAGAACCCGCAGGACCAGTTCGACCCCGCACGGCTCTACACCTCCGGCGGCGGCAACGTGCCCTCCCTGGTCTTCCGCACCCTCACCACCCGCAACCGGGCCGACGGCGCGGCCGGCACCAAGGTCGTCCCGGACCTCGCCACCGACACCGGCACCCCCTCGGAGGGCGCGACGGTGTGGACGTACCACCTCAAGGACGGCCTGAAGTACGAGGACGGCTCGGCGATCACCACCGCCGACATCAAGTACGGCATCGAAAGGTCATTCGCCCCCGAACTCTCCGGCGGGGCGCCATTCCTGAGGGACTGGCTGGTCGGCGCCGCCGACTACCAGGGCCCGTACAAGGACGGCCGCGGTCTGGACGCGATCGAGACGCCGGACGAGAAGACCATCACCTTCCGGCTCGACAAGCCCGAGGGTGACTTCCCCTACCTCGCCACCCAGACGCAGTTCGCACCCGTCCCGAAGGCCAAGGACACCGGGACGAAGTACCAGGAGCACCCCGTCTCCTCCGGCCCCTACCAGGTCGTCAAGAACGAGAACGACGGCGCGCACCTCGTCCTCAAGCGCAACCCCAACTGGTCGGCGGCGACGGACGACCAGCGCAAGGCGTACCCGGACACCGTCGACGTGCAGTCCGGGCTCGACCCGGCGGTGATCAACCAGCGGCTCTCCGCCGGCACCGGCGCCGACGCGGCCGCCGTCACCACCGACACCAACCTCGGCCCCTCCGAGCTCGCCCAGGTGAAGGACGACAAGGCCCTCGCCGCCCGCGTCGGCACCGGCCACTTCGGCTACGTCAACTACCTGGCGTTCAACCCCAAGGTCAAGCCCTTCGACAACCCCAAGGTCCGGCAGGCCGTCGCCTACGCGCTCAACCGCACCTCGGTCGTCAACGCCGCCGGCGGCTCCTCGCTCGCCGAGGCCGCCACCACCTACCTGCCCGCCCAGGAGACCTTCGGGTACACGCCCTACGACCCGTTCCCGGCCGGCGCCACCGGCAACCCGGAGAAGGCCAAGGAGCTGCTGAAGGAGGCCGGCTACCCGGACGGCCTGACCATCACGCTCACCCACTCCACCGAATCGGGCAAGGGCTACGGCCCGAACCTGGCCACCGCCGTCCAGGACGGCCTGAAGGCGGCCGGGATCACCGTCCAGCTCGACGCCCTGGACTCCACCAGGTACTCCAAGACGATCCACACCGTGAGCACCGAACCCGGCCTCTTCCTCTCCGGCTGGGGCGCCGACTGGCCCTCCGGCGGCCCGTTCCTCGCGCCGATCTTCGACGGCCGGCAGATCGTCACCGACGGCTACAACTTCAACTCCGCGCAGCTGGACGACCCGTCGGTGAACGACGAGATCGACCAGATCAACAAGATCACCGACCACGCCGAGGCGGCCAAGCGCTGGGGTGCCCTGGACAAGCGGATCGGCGACCAGGCCCTCACCGTCCCGCTGTTCCACCCCGTCTACAAGCGGCTGTCGGGCAAGGACGTCCGCAACATCGTCATCAGCGACTGGACCGGCGTGCTCGACATCTCCCAGGTCGCGGTCAAGTAGCGGGCGGGATCGGACGGATCGGTCGAACAACCATGGCTCCACAGGAACCCAGCGTCGGGGAGGCCCCCGCGGCCTCCCCGGCCGCCGGAGGGCGGACGGTGTGGCGGCGGCTGCTCGCGCGGCGCGCCGTCGTCGCCGCCGGCCTCGTCATCGTCCTGCTCGCCCTGATCGCGGCAGCGGCACCGCTGCTCAGCGCGATCGAAGGCCAGGACCCCACCGGCTACCACAACGACCTGCTCGACTCGGCGGCCGGCGGGGTGCCCACCGGCTCCTTCGGCGGTGTCAGCGCCGAGCACTGGCTCGGCGTCGAACCGGGCACCGGGCGCGACGTGTTCGCCCGGCTGGTCCACGGCGCCCGGATCTCGCTGCTCGTCGCCGTCGGCGCCACCCTCGTCCAGGTCGCGATCGGCGTCCTGCTCGGCCTCACCGCGGGCCTCGGCAGCCGACTGCTCGACCAGCTGATCGGCAACACCACCGAGGTGATGCTCGCGCTACCTTCGCTGGTCTTCGCCATCTCGCTGATGGCAGTCGTGCCCTCCGACTTCCCCCGCCCGCTCCTGCTGACCCTGGTCATCGGGCTGCTGGGCTGGGCCGGCACCGCCCGGCTGGTCCGGGCGCAGACGCTCAGCCTCCGGCAGCTCGACTACGTGGCCGCGGCCCGGCTCGCCGGCGCCACCCGGTGGCGGATCGCCCGCCGGGAGCTGCTGCCGTCCCTGGCGGCGCCGGTCATCACCTACGCCGCGGTGCTGCTGCCGTCCAACGTGATCGCCGAGGCCGGGCTGTCCTTCCTCGGCGTGGGCGTCAAGCCGCCGACCTCGTCGTGGGGCCAGATGCTCTCCGGCGCGACCACCTGGTTCCGCGCGGACCCGATGTACGTGCTGCTCCCGTCCGCGCTGCTGTTCGCCACGGTGCTCGCCTTCACCGTGCTCGGCGACGCCGTCCGCACCGAGCTCGACCCCCGCGCGGCCTCCCGGCTGCGGGTCGGAACGGCGCGCCGCGCCACCGGTCCGACGGCGGACGGGCCCGCCCCGGGCACCGGATCGCCGGGCACCGCACCGCCGGGCAGCGGCTCGCCGAACCCCGCCCGCCCCGGCCCGTCGGCCGCCGCCGCCGAGGAGGCCACCGCATGACCCGCTTCCTGTTCCGCAGGGCCGTCGGCATGCTCGGCGTCCTGCTCGCCATCTCCCTGATCGTCTACGCGGTCTTCTACATCGCCCCCGGCGACCCCGCCCAGCTGGCCTGCGGCGAGAAGTGCAGCCCCGCCCAGGTCCTCCAGGTGCGCGAACGGCTGGGCCTCGACGCACCGGTCTACCTGCAGTACGCCCACTTCCTCCAGGGCGTCGTCGCCGGCCGCGACTTCAGCGCCGGGACGGGCCTGCTGCACTGCCCGGCGCCCTGCCTGGGCGTCTCGTACCGCAGCGGCGAGCAGGTCACCGACATGATCGCCGCCCGGCTCCCGGTGACGGCCTCGCTCGCGCTCGGCGCGATGGTGCTCTGGCTGGCCCTCGGGGTCGGCACCGGGCTGCTCTCCGCACTGCGCCGGGGCCGGCTCAGCGAGCGCCTGCTGACCGCGCTGACGCTGGCCGGCAACTCCGTCCCGGTCTTCGTCATCGGCCTGGTGCTGCTCATCGTCCTGTGCGCCCAGCTCCAGTGGCTGCCGTTCCCGAGCTACGTACCGCTCACCGAGGACCCGCAGCAGTGGTTCTGGGGCCTGCTGCTGCCCTGGGTCTCGCTCGCGCTCATCGAATCCGCCAAGTACGCCCGGCTGACCCGCTCGTCCATGCTGGAGACCCTCGCCGACGACCACATCCGAACCTTCCGGGCGTACGGCGTCAGCGAACGGCGCCTGGTGACCAGGCACGCGCTGCGCGGCGCGCTCACCCCGGTGATCGCGCTCACCGCCATGGACCTCGGGACGATGTTCGGGTCCGCCGTGCTGACCGAGTCGCTCTTCGGGCTCCCGGGGCTCGGCAAGCTGCTGGTCAGCTCGGTCAGCCTGATCGACCTGCCGACCGTCGTCGGCCTCACCCTCGTCACCGGGTTCGCCGTGGTCCTCGCCAACGTCATCGCGGACGTGCTCTACGCGGTGACCGATCGAAGGGTGGTCCTGACGTGAGCGCCGAACCCCTGGGTCCCGCTCTGGAAGACGTCCGGGACCTGAACGACGTCCGGGACCTGAACGACGTCCGGGACCTGAACGACGTCCGGGACCTGGTCGACGTCCGGGACCTGGTCGTCGACTTCCCGGTCGGCGACGGGCACGTACGCGCCGTCGACGGCGTGGGCTTCACCCTGGAGGCCGGACAGGCGCTCGGCATCGTCGGCGAGTCCGGCTCCGGCAAGAGCACCGTCGCCTACGCACTGCTCGGCCTGCACCGCGACACCGGCGCCCGGGTCGGCGGCTCCGTCCGGGTCGCCGGCGTCGACGCCGTCACCGCCGAGGGCGACGAACTGCGGCGCCTGCGCGGCGGACTGGCCGCCATGGTGTTCCAGGACCCGCTCTCCGCCCTCGACCCGTACTACGCGGTGGGCGACCAGATCGCCGAGGTCGTGCGGGTCCACCGGGCCGTCTCCCGCCGGGCCGCCAGGGCCCGGGCCGTCGAGGTGCTCGGCCGCGTCGGCATCCCCGATCCGGCGCGGCGCTCACGGGCGCGTCCGCACGAGTTCAGCGGCGGCATGCGCCAGCGGGTGCTGATCGCGATGGCCCTGGCCTGCGAACCGCGACTGCTGGTCGCCGACGAGCCCACGACCGCGCTGGACGTCACCGTCCAGGCCCAGATCCTCGACCTGTTGCACGAGTTGCGGGCCGAGACCGGGGCCGGGCTGGTCCTGGTCACCCACGACCTGGGGGTGGTCGCCGGGAGCGTCGACCGGGTGCTGGTGATGAAGGACGGCCGGGCGGTGGAGCACGGCCCGGTCACCGAGGTGCTGGGCACGCCGCGCGAGCCGTACACCCGCGCGCTGCTGTCGGCGGTGCCCCGGGTCGATGCTCCGGGCACTCCGGGCACTCCGGGCACTCCGGGCGGGCCTGCCGGAGGCGCCGACGGCGACGGGGCCACCGGGCGCAGCGGGGGCGAGGTTCTGCTCGAAGCCACCGAGCTGCGCCGGGAGTTCGCCAGCCGCGGCGGCCTCACCCGGCGCGCGGCCCCCGTGACCGCCGTGGACGGCGTCTCGCTCACCGTGCGTGCGGGCGAGACGCTGGGCATCGTCGGCGAGTCCGGCTCCGGCAAGACCACGCTCGGGCGGATGCTGGTCCGGCTGCTGGAGCCGACCGGCGGCCGGCTCCACTACCGTGGCCGGGACATCGGAGCGCTCGGGGAGAAGCAGCTGCGCCCGCTCCGGCGGGAGCTGCAGATGGTCTTCCAGGACCCGGTGTCCTCGCTCAACCCGCGCCGCAGCATCGGGGAGTCGATCGCCGATCCGCTGCGCATCGCCGGTGAGAGCGACGAGCGCCGCATCCGCACCCGGGTCGGCGACCTCCTGGAACGCGTGGGGCTCGACGCCGACTGGTACCACCGCTATCCGCACGAGTTCTCCGGCGGGCAGCGGCAGCGGGTCGGCATCGCCCGGGCGCTCGCACCGCAGCCGCGACTGATCGTCTGCGACGAACCGGTCTCCGCGCTGGACGTCACCACCCAGGCCCAGGTGGTCGAGTTGCTGGGCGAGTTGCAGCGCGACCTCGACCTCGCGCTGGTCTTCATCGCCCACGACCTGGCCGTGGTCCGGCAGGTGAGCGACCGGGTCGCGGTGATGCGGGCCGGGCGGATCGTGGAGCAGGGCGACGCCGACGCGGTGTACGACTCCCCCCGGCACGCGTACACCAAGGGCCTGCTGGCGGCCGTGCCGGTGCTGGACCCGGCCGAGGCGACCGCCCGGCGCGACGCCCGACTGGCGTCGGCCGGGGCCTGACCGGCTCCCGGCCGGGGCCCGCATCCGGTGAGGTGCGGGCCCCGGCCGGTGGGCTCAGCTCAGGCGGCCGACGTGCGCCAGGGCCCGCTTGAGCAGCGCCCCCTGGCCGCCGGGCATGTCCTGCTGCACCAGCGGGGAGGAGGCCTCCTCCGGGCTGAACCAGACCAGGTCGAGCGCGTCCTGACGCGGTCGGCAGTCGCCGGCCACCGGCACGACGTACGCCAGGGACACCGCGTGCTGGCGCGGGTCGTGGAACTCGGTGATCCCCAGGGTCGGGAAGTACTCGGCGACCGTGAACGGTTGCAGCGAGGCGGGGATCCGGGGCAGCGCCACCGGGCCGAGGTCCTTCTCCAGGTGCCGCAGCAGGGCGTCGCGGATCCGCTCGTGGTGCAGCACCCGGCCGGAGACCAGCGTGCGGCTGACCGTCCCGTCCGGTCCGATCCGCAGCAGGAGGCCGATCTCGGTGACCTCGCCGGCGTCGTCGACGCGGACCGGCACGGCCTCGACGTACAGGATCGGCATCTTGGCGCGGGTGGTCTCTAGTTCCTCGGGGGCGAGCCAGCCTGGCGTGGTTTCCGTCATGTCAGCCATTCGCCGATCGTACGTTCCCGGGCCCCGTCCGTGCCGGGCGCCCCGCCCGTCACACCGTCGGGCACCACGCGGCACCACGCGGCACCACGCGGCACACCGTCGGGCACCGCCCGGCGGCGGCGCGGTGTGCCGCCGGCCGTCCGAGGATCCGCCAGCGGAGCCGGAACCGGGCCGCCCGGCGGTACCGTCTGGCGTGGAGGACCGGGAACGGCACGGGCGGGGCAGCGCGAGGGGAGTGACGGCGTGGAGGCGTTGGAGGACGGGGACCCACGGCAGGTGGGCGCGTACCGCCTGCTGCGCAGACTCGGCGCGGGCGGGATGGGCCGGGTCTACCTGGGGCGGACCGCGGGCGGGCGCACGGTGGCCGTCAAGATGGTGCACGCCCAGTACGCGGCGGACCCGGAGTTCCGGGTGCGGTTCCGCAACGAGGTGGCGGCGGCCCGGCAGGTCGGCGGACGCTGGACGGCACCGGTGCTGGACGCGGACACCGAGGGCGCACAGCCGTGGGTGGCCACCGGCTACGTCGCGGGGCCCTCGCTGGGCACGGCGGTGCGGGAGTTCGGGCCGCTGCCCGGCGCGGCGGTGCGCTCGCTCGGGGCCGGGCTCGCGGAGGCCCTGGCGGCGGTGCACGGACGCGGGCTGGTGCACCGGGACGTCAAGCCGTCGAACGTGCTGCTGGCGCTGGACGGGCCCCGGCTGATCGACTTCGGGATCACCCGGGCGCTGGACGCGGCGACCGCGCTCACCCGGTCCGGTTTCGTCGTCGGCTCGCCCGGCTACCTCTCCCCCGAACAGGCCGAGGGCCGCACCGCCGGGCCCGCCTCGGACGTCTTCTCGCTCGGCGCGGTGCTCGCCTACGCGGCCACCGGCACCGCGCCGTTCGGTTCGGGCGTGAGCGCGCCGGTGATGCTCTACCGGGTACTGCACGAGGAGCCCGAACTCCAGCTGCTGGACGGAGATTTACGCGCCATCGTGGCGGACTGCCTGGCGAAGGACCCGGCCCGCCGGCCAACCCCGGCGCAGCTGCGCGAGCGCCTGACGGCGGGCGACCGCGCGGCGGCCGAACGGCTGGAGCGACGGGACTGGCTGCCGCCCGCGGTCTCCGCCGCGCTGGCCGCGCTGGCGGTCGAACTGCTCGACCTGGACGGCGAGGCTGCGGCCCGACCGGCCTCGCCCCCGGGGGCGTTCGGGCCGGCGGAGCCCTGGACGGCACCGGCGAGCCCGCGGACCGCCCCGGCGACGATGCCGGCGCCGGCCCCGGGCAGCGCCCGCCCCGGACCGCCGCCGCCCGGCTACGGCGCCACGCCCGCGCTGCCCTACCCGCCGGCGCCCCAGCCGCCGCGACGGCCCGCCCGCCGGGGCGCCGGGCGGCTCTCGCTGGCGGTCGCCGCCGTGCTGGCGGCCGCGGTGGCGGGCACCGCGGTGTTCCTGGCGACGCGTCCGGACGGCTCTGCCGGCGCGGGGGCGAGCGCCACCGGCCCGGCGACCAACCCCGCGACCAACCCCGGCACCAACCCGGGCAGCACGGCGGCCCCGGCAGGCGGCGCCGACACCCCGTCCGCCACCCCGGCCGGCTCGATCCCGGTGGGCTTCCTCGGCACCTGGCAGGGCCAGCTCGGCACCCCGCAGTTCTCCCTCAAGGCCGATTTCAAGATCACCATCACCCAGGGCCGCCCGAACGACCCGGTCGCCCAGATCCACAACAACACCGGCCCCGGCAGCCGCTACTGCGACGGCGTCGCCGACCTGGTCTCGGCCACCGCCGACCGCGTGGTCCTGCAGACGGCCCCGATGAACGCCCTCAGCGGCTGCACCGCCGACCCGCACGCGCAGGTGTACACCCGCAACGCCGACGGCAGCCTGCACCTGATCGTCAACGGCTTCTCGGGCGACCTGGTGAAGAAGTAGCCCACCCGCCCGGCGGGGCATCAGGGGGTGTCCGACCATTCCCGCCGCACGCTGATCCGAGCGAATGGTCGGACACCCCCAGCGGCCCACGCCACCGCCCCGCCGCACCGGCCTGCCCGGAGGCCCCCACCAGAGCGCCCGGAACCGCGCTCGACGGGCACTTGAGGAATCCGGCCCCCACCCCTCGGCGCAACTAGGGTGCGACGCGTCCGCCCCACCATCCCGTCGACCCGAACAAGCAGACGAATGACGCCCACCCGAGCGGACGCCCCGCGCCCGAGAGGAGAACCGCCATGCACCTCAAGGTCCTCGGCCCCCTCACCGCCGACCTCAACGGCATCTCCGTCGTCCCCACCGCCGCCAAGCAGCGCCAGATCCTGGCCCTCCTCGCGCTCTACCCGAACCGCATCCTGCCCACCGCCACCCTGATCGAGGAGATCTGGGGCGACGACCCGCCCAGACAGGCGCTCACCACCATGCAGACGTACATCCTGCAACTGCGCCGTCGGATCACCCAGGGCCTCGGGCCGACCCCGCACATCACCGCCAAGGACATCCTGACCACCCGGCACGGCGGCTACCAGCTCACCACGCACCCGGACAACCTCGACGTCCACACCTACAGCCTGCTCACCACCCAGGGGCAGCACGCCTTCAACCACGGCCACGACCACCAGGCCGCCACCCACTTCCGGCAGGCCCTCGCGCTGTGGCACGGCCCGGCCCTGGTCGACGTGCGGCCCGGGCCGATCCTCGCCATCGAGATCATGCGCCTGGAGGAGAGCCGCCTGATCACCCTCGAACGCCGCATCGACACCGACCTGCGGCTCGGCCGGCACAACGAGCTCATCCCCGAACTCACCCACCTCACCCACCAGCACCCGCACCACGAAGGCCTGCACGCCCAGGCCATGGTCGCGCTCTACCGGGCCGGCCGGCAGACCACCGCCCTCGCCACCTACCACCACCTTCGGCACCGCCTCACCACCGAGCTCGGCATCCAGCCCTCCCCGCACCTCCAACACCTGCACCACGCGATCCTCACCCTCGACCCCACCCTCAACACCCCGGCCACGGCCCACCCGACCACCTACAACCTCTACCCGGCCTGAGCTCCCGCCCCGACCACCCCACCGACCACCGACCGCCCGCAACCGGCCCGAGCTCCCAGCCCGCCCTCACCCCCAGGACCCGTCATGACCACCGCACCCGAGAAACCCCTCGCCCTGATCACCGGCGGCACCCGCGGGATCGGCCTCGCCATCGCCCGCGAACTCGGCGGCCGCGGCCACCGCCTCTTCATCTGCGCCCGCACCGGCCAGCACATCACCGAGGCGCTGGCCACCCTGCGCGGCGAGGGCCACCAGGCCGACGGCACCACCTGCGACGTGCGCGACCCCACCCAGGTCAGCGAGTTGATCCGGCACGTGGTGGCCGAACACGGCCCGATCACCGTGCTGGTCAACAACGCCGGCCGCACCGGCGGCGGGCCGATCGCCACCACCACGGACGACCTCTGGTACGACGTCATCGACACCAACCTGAACGCCGTCTTCCTGGTCACCCGGGAAACCCTCAAGCACGGCCGCATCACCGGCACCGCGCACCCGCGGATCATCAACATCGCGTCCACCGCCGGGAAGCAGGCCGTCACCCTCGGCGCCCCGTACACCGCGAGCAAGCACGCCGTGATCGGCTTCACCCGGGCGCTGGCCAAGGAACTGGCCCCGACCGGCACCACCGTCAACGCCATCTGCCCGGGCTACGTGCACACCCCGCACACCACCCGGATCCACCACGAGTACGCCACCGCCTACAACACCACCCCCGAGACCATCCACCAGCACTTCCAGACGCACATCCCGCTCGGCCGCTACACCACCCCGGAGGAGGTCGCCTCGCTGGCCGGCTACCTCACCTCCCCGACCGCCGCCAGCATCACCGCCCAGGCGCTGAACGTCTGCGGCGGCCTCGCCACCCAGTAACCCCGGCGCAACCCTGGCCGGCCCACGGGAAGGAACCGGGCTCCGGTGCCCGCTGATCAGCGATGACGAACCGTCACTTCTCCAGCGCACCCGTCACCCTGCTGGTGGCCGGCGCCCCGTCGCCCGAGCCCTGCCTGCCCGCCAGCCGCCCGCCGAGACGACTCGACGCCGGGGCGGTCAGCGCCGCGCTGACCCGCACCGCCACCCGCCGGTGGCGGCCGCCGCACCCGCGCGGGAACGGCCGGCTCCCGCAGTTCCTGCTGGTCGAGCTCCAGCAGGCCTACGAGGCCGACGTGCTGCGCGCCGCACTGCGCGCCGTCGCGCCGGAGGACCCGGTGGCGGAGGGCTCAGCGGCGGACGGGACGGCCGACGGTGCCTGGCACCGGCCTCAGGACGGGACCGGGCACACGCCCGAGGACCGGACGGACGCGCTCTGGGAGCGGACGGTGGACGGCCCCGACGGGCTCGACCGGGTCCTGACCGAACTCGGACGCGCCCTCGCCGCCGGAGCGCGGCTGCGCGCCGTCCTGGTCGAGGACCGCCGGGACGGCCTCCGGCGCCTGTTCGTCGGCATCGCCGCCGGACCGTCCGCGCGCGCCGCCGAACTCGTGGAACGGCTGCGGGAGGCGCTGGCGCACCCGCCGGAGCCCGTCACGGTGCCGACCAGCGCGCTGCAACGGGACCTGCTGCGCCAGGTGATCGGCCGCACCGACCACGGCGGGCGGCACATCGAACAGCTGTCCTGGAACTGGCACGGGCCGCTGGACACCGACCGGTTCACCGCCGCCTGGCAGTCCGTGTTCGACCACGAGACGGTGCTGCGCGCCGCCTTCGACTGGGACGACACCGCCGGCGACCCCTGGATGGTGCTGCACGAACGGGCCGTCCCCGACGTCACCCGGCACCCGCACGGCGCGATCGGCTGGGACGACCTGCTGGAAGCCGACCGGCAACGCGGCTTCGACCTGCGCCGACCCGCCCTGCTGCGCGCCACCCTGCTCGACTCCGGCCCGCAGGACGAGGACGACGGACCAGCCACCCGGGTCCTGCTCACCTACCACCACGCGATGCTCGACGGCTGGAGCGTGCGCCTCCTCCTCCAGTCCTTCTACCGCGCCTACCTGACCGGCGGCGTCCTGCCCGGCGGCGAACGCCGCCCCGACGTCCGCGACCACGCCCGCTGGCTCGACGCCCGGGAAAGCGACGCCGCACGACAGTTCTGGGCCACCCGGACCGCCGCCAGCGCTGTCCTACCGCTCGCCCCCGACCCGACCCGGCACGGCAGCGGACGCGCCCGGCGCCGGCTCACCCCGTACGAGGCGATCCGGCTGCGCGGCTGGGCGGCCACCTGGGGGGCGGGTGAGAGCAGCGCCCTCCAGGCCGCCTGGGCGCTGCTGCTGTACCGCGCGGCGCAGTCCCGCGAGCAGCGCCGACCGGCCCGGGCGGTGCGGGTCGGCTTCGCGGTGACGGTCTCCGGGCGGGGCATCCCGCTGGACGGCATCGACCGGCTGCCCGGCGCGCTGCGCAACCCGCTGCCGATCTCCGTCCGGGTCCACCCGAACACGACGGTGCCGCAACTGCTCGCGGCCCTGCGCGACGGAGTACTCGACCTCGCCGCGTACGAGTGGGTCTCGCCCGGGCAGGCCCACCGCTGGAGCGCCACCCCGCGCGGGCAGCGACCGCACAGCCTGGTCGTCCTGGAACACCAGCCGACCGCCCCGCACCACCTGCGGCTGGAGACCGACCTCGCCGCGCACGGCATCCACGTGGAGAACCCCGTCCCGGCCGGCACCTTCACCTCGTACCCGATCACCCTCGCCGCCCACTACGACGCCACCGGCGGACTCGTCCTCACCACCACCCACGACCGGGCCCTGCTCGCCGACCGGGACGCCGTCGAACTCCTCAGCCAGAGCGCCCACCTGCTGCGCGCCTTCCCCGACCTGCCGAGCGGCCTCAGCACCTCCGAGGTGCTGCACTCCACCCTCGGCGGACACCCGGCGCCCCGCCCCGGCGAGCCCGCCGACCGCCAGCCGGGCCGGGACACCCCGGCGGACGGCCCGGCCGTCCGGCTGGAGGTGCTGCGCCGGGCCGCCCGCCCGGGCGCCGGCTGGGTGCTGCTGCTGCCCCCGCCCGACGCCCCGCACACCCGCTACCCCGGCACCGCGCGCGGCTGGCCCGGCCCGCAGGCCCTCGGCGTGCTCCGCCCGGCCGCCGGCCCGCCGTCACCGGGCGCCTACCGCCCGGTGCTCGCCCCGCTGCTGGAGTCCCCGGCCCCGGTCGCCCTGGTCGCCGCGCCCGGCAGCGGCGTCACCGCCTACGAGGTCGCCCGGCTCGGCCCGCCGGCCCGCCCCCCACTGGTCGTCCTGCTCCCCGACGAGGCCGCCCCGTCCGACCTGTTCGCCCTTGCTCCCCTGCTCGGCGGCACGCCCCCGCCCTGACCGGCCACTGCCGGTCCTACGGTGGGGCATGGCCCGCTTCGTCCTGACCCGCCGTTCGCCCCTGCCCCCGGCCGTCTGCTGGGAGCGGCTGACCGCCTGGCCCCGGCACGGGGACCGGGTGCCGTTCACCCGGGTCACCGTGGTCCGGGGCAGTGGCCGGCGGGCGGGGGACGCCATCCTGGCCCGGACGGTCATCGGGCCGTTCCGGTTCGACGACCCGATGGAGATCGTCGACCTGACCGCCCCAGCGGCCGGGCGCGACGGGCTGTGCCGACTGGAGAAGCGGGGCCGCCCGGTGCTCGGCTGGGCCGAACTGCGCGTGCGAGCCCTCGGCCAGGACGCCGGGGAGACCAGCGGATGGTCCGAGGTGACCTGGACGGAGGAGCTCCGGGTCGGGCACCTGCCCGGGCTGCTCGACCCGCTCGTGGCCCGCGCCGGGCGCCTGGTCTTCGGCCGGGTGCTGGACCGGCTGCTCGGGCAGGCCTGACCGGTGCCGCCGGGCCCGGGTGCGGCTACGGCCTGACGTCGCGCCGGAGCCGGTACTGCTGGCGGACGTACCCGCGCGGGTCGACGTCGGCCGTGACGCGGTCGTGTTCCGCCGGCTGGTAGGCGGTGAGCAGGGCCCCGGTCGCCTCCTGCGGATCGGCGTCGTCACCCTGGAGCGCGACCCGGTCGCACACGGCGGCGCCGTGCAGCCGGGGGTTTGCTGACGGGCCCGGCGAGTACGGGGTGCCCGGACGGCCGGCGCCGGGGTGCGGGTGTCAGCGCCCGGGCCGCTACGCCGACAGGATCTGCCGCAGGACTCCCCGCAACTCGCTGTCGTCGGCGGGCGGGTGGGGTGCCTGCCAGGCGATGTGGCCGTCGGGGCGGGTGAGGAGCGCGCCGGCGGCCGGGAGGCCGGCGAGGCCGGTCCAGTCGGCGGCGGCCGGCAGTGGCCGCAGGGCGACGGGCAGGCCTGCCGCTGCGGCGGTGTCGACTTGGCGTCGCCAGGCAGGGTCGCCGGTGGGTGTGAGCAGGGTGAAGCCGGGGCCGATGAGGTCGAGCGTGGACGCGGCCCCGGGGTTTCCGGGCAGGCGCAGGTGCGGGAGGCGGCCGCCGGGCCCGCCGTCGGGGTGCTCGCGGGCCGGATCCAGCGACGGGCGGGCCGGGGCGTCGGGGTCTGCGTGGACGGCGGTGGAGCGGTAGGCCGCGGTGAGCAGCAGTTCGTCGTCGATCCGGTAGCCGGTGCGGGCGCGGGAGTTGGCGAGGGACAGGTCGATGACCTGCCGGGCGACAGGGCGCCGTTCGGCCTGGTAGGTGTCCAGCAGCGCTTCGCCGGCCGACCCGGCCACGACCGCGGCGAGCTTCCAGGCCAGGTTGTCGGCGTCGCCGATGCCGGTGTTCATGCCGTGCCCGCCGGTGGGGGGCGTCACGTGGGCCGCGTCGCCCGCGATCAGGGCCCGTGACCGGCGGTAGGTCTCGGCGAGCTGGGCGTCCAGCCGCCAGGTCTGGGTGTCCCGGACGGTGACGTCGAGGTCGGGCAGTCCGGCCGCGTCGCGGACCAGTCGGGCCAGCTGCCGGTGGTCGCCCAGGAGGTCGGCGAGCTCGCCGCGCTGGGGGTCGTAGGGGTGCTGGTAGATCCAGTGCCGGTCGTTGTCCACGGCCAGGAAGCCGCCGCGGCCGGGCGCGGTGAGGAAGTAGGACGCGCTGGCCCGGTCGGCGACGACCTCGCCGAGCGGCGCCTCGAAGCGGATGCTGAGGAAGTGGCCGAGGCCGGTCGGCCCTGCCATGGCGATCCCGGCGCCGGTGCGGACGGTGCTCGCCGCGCCGTCGCAGCCGATCAGCCAGTCGGCGCGCACGGTGTGCCGGTCGCCGGTGGCCCGGTCCTCCAGCACCGCGTGCACGCCCTCTCCGCCCCCTGCGGATTCGCCGCCCCCTACGGACTCGGCGGACTCGGTCGACTCGGCGAAGGAGAGCAGCCGGGCGCCGAACCGGACACCGTCCGGCGCGAGTTCGTGGGCTCGGCGCAGCAGCACGGTCTCCAGGGCGTCCTGCGAGCAGATGAGCCCCGGCGACGGGGTGCGCTCGGCGCCGTCGTCCGGGGCGACGGCCACGCCGGTGCGCACGAAGTCCGGGTCGACGAGGTCGCGGCCGCGGTAGAAGAAGACGTGCGAGGCCGGGAGCCCGGCCTGCCGGACGTCGGCTTCCAGGCCGATCCGGCGGAAGACCTCCATCGAACGCGCGGACACGCCACGGGCCTTGGGGTGGCGGGAGGTGCCCTGGTGCGCCTCGACGAGCAGGTGCGGCACGCCGTACCCGGACAGCAGGAGCGACATGGTGAGGCCGACCGGGCCTGCGCCGACGATCAGGACGGACGTCGTTGCCGGGAATCGCATACCACTCCTTCGTAACGCCTAATCTTGTATTTCGACGTTACCATGGGGGTGCGCAAACGATCGGAAGGGGCGCACCCATGACCCAGGACCACGACGGCGGCAACCCCCGCGGCCTCCACTTCGTCACCGAGCTGGCGAACACCGTCCGCGCCGACCCCGAGGCGGGCGCCGCCGACCTGCAAGCCGTCCTGGAACGCCACGGCGGCCCGCCCTTCCGCCTCACCGGCGCCGACGCCCGGGAGCTGCGCGAGGCCGCCTCCCAGCTGATCGACGTCCTCGCCCTCCACGACGAGGACGAGGCCGCCACGGCGATCAACGCCCTGCTCGACCGCTACCCGGCCCGCCCCCGCCTCGTCCGCCTCCCCGGCCGCCCCTGGTCGATGCACACCCAGGCGCCCGCGTCCGCCGGCCTCACCCACTGGCTGCTCTCCACCTCCGCACTGGCCCTCGGCCTGTGGCTCAGCGAACGCGGCACCTGCGCCTGGGGCGAATGCGCCGCCCCCGGTTGCGACCGCTTCTTCATCGACACCGGCCGCCGCACCCCGCAGCGCTTCTGCACCCCGCGCTGCGCCACCCGGGTGCGCGTCGCCGCCCACCGCGCCCAGCGCGCCACCGGCTGACGACCTGCCGGCCCGCGCCGTCCGTCGCGGCCGCGCGCCGACCGTGCGCCGAACCGTGCGCCAACCGTTGACGGGACTCGGACGAGCCTGTGAAATAGCACATGTCACCCGTCACATGAGTCGACGCCATTCCAAGGATTTGAACGTTCAAACCCCCGCCCGCGCACGCCATCCCGCCCCCTGACGCACCGCCACCCGCCCGACAGGAGAGCCCCCATGCCCCCCACCCGCGCCCCGCGCCGCCGACCGGTCCGCGCCCTGCCCTCGGGCCTCGCGGTCCTGGCCGTCCTCGCCGTCCAGGCCGTCGGCGCGGGCCCGGCCCGAGCCGACGGCGCGGCCCCGCTGGTCGACGGCGGCGGCTACGTCCTCGGCTCCGTCCTGGACGGCGGCTGCCTCGGCCCGCAGTACGCCCAACCGGCGGCCGGCACGCCCGTCGTCGGCGCGGCCTGCCAAGGGCTGCTCAGCCAGCGCTGGCAACTGCACCGCACCACCGGCGGCTACCAGTTGGTCAACGCCGCGAGCGGACGCTGCCTGACCCTCGACGGCACCGGGCGGCACCCCGGCACGGCCGACTGCGGCACCGACCCCGCCGCCGAGGCCTTCGCCATCTCCCCCGCGCCGGGCGGAGGACACACCCTGGCCGCGCACGGCGCCTGCCTCACCACGGCAGCCGACCGCGAGCAGAGCAGCGCAGCCGACCACGAGCAGAGCAGCGCAGCCGACCGCCGGCGCTGCGACGCCCGGCCCGCCCACCGCTGGACCCTCACCCGCAGCGAACCGCTCACCCTCACCGCCCCCGGCTTCGAACAGGGCACCGACGGCTGGACGTTCACCGAGCACACCGGCGTCGCCACCAACAACCCGCACGGCGGCACCCGCCTCGCCTACCTCGACGCCGGCTCCGGCTACCGGGTCGCCCAGCAGGTCACCGCCGTCACCGCCGGCAGCTACGACCTGTCCGCCTGGATCGCCGCCGGCGGCGCGGGCGGCACCTTCTCGGTCAGCGTCAACGGCACCGTGGTCCGCTCGCTGACCCTGCCCGAGCAGCCCACCTACGCGAAGTACACCCTGCCCCGGGTGCGCGTCGCGG
The DNA here is from genome assembly GCF_044745805.1 of Kitasatospora sp. NPDC086801. Classification (NCBI taxonomy): domain Bacteria; kingdom Bacillati; phylum Actinomycetota; class Actinomycetes; order Kitasatosporales; family Streptomycetaceae; genus Kitasatospora; species Kitasatospora sp. NPDC086801. The sequence goes on along the minus strand of NZ_JBIVAX010000016.1, from coordinate 120,039 downwards.
CCGGCGACCGGCTCACCCTCGGCATCGGCTCCTCCCCCACCGGCTGGGTCAACGTGGACGACGCCGCCGTCGCCCCGTCCGCCCCCAGGGACCCGAAGGTCAGCTCCTCCGACCCCGAGGTCGTCGCCCTGTTCGACTGGGCCAAGACCAAGGCCAACAGCTGGGTGCAGCAGGCCGGCACCACCGGCGTGCTCAACCAGGACGAGAACAACCCCGGCGGCACCGGCACCACCACCTACGACACCACCTACTGGGCCGGCTACCCGTTCCGCTCCGACTTCTACAGCCGCGACTTCGCCCACCAGCTGGTCGGCGCCCACCTGCTCGGCCTGGACGCCGAGAACAAGACCATGCTGCGCGGGTTCGCCGCCTCCGCCACCGAGACCAACAAGCTCTACCCGGTCTGGGCGCTCAACTTCGACGCCAGGACGTACGGCAGCATCGACTACCGGAGCCCCGACCGGTTCGTGCGCGAGCTGCCCGCGCCGTTCGAGCTGGTCGAGAAGGCCGGCGAGGCCTACCGGTGGACCGGGGACCGCGACTACGCCGACGACCCCGCGCTGACCGGCTACGTCCGCAACACCCTCGGCCCCTTCATCGCCCAGCACCCCGGCCCGGTCGACAACGGCGGCCTCCCCATCCCGCAGGCCACCAGCCGCAGCATCTTCGCCGGCACCGCCAGCTACGCGGAGAACGCCACCAGCACCTACGCCGAGGCCGGCGACGCGATCGGCGCCCAGCACCAGGCGTACCTCGCCGCCGCGACCCTGGCCACCGCCAAGGGCGACACCGCCGCGGCCACCGGCTACCAGCAGGCCGCCACCGCGCTGCGCACCTACGTCAACACCACCTGGAGCGTGGACCGGCAACAGCCCGGCGAGGTCGTGCACGGCTACGACACCACCGGCAAGCCGGTGACCGGCTGGGGCTACGAGTCCAGCGTGCTGATGCCGGTCAAGCGGCTGCTCGACCCCGGCCCGCGCCGGGACGCCCTCCTCGCCGCCATCGACGCCGCCGACTCCGGCCCGCAGCGCTCGACCAACCTGGAGGCCTACACCTACCTGCCGGACGCCTTCTTCGCCAACCACGACGGCGACACCGCCTGGAAGTGGATGCGGCAGATCTACCAGGGCGTCGACCAGCTCCACGCGAGCGGCCGGATGCTCAACGGCGACTACCCCGAGGTCCCGTTCACCCTGCTCGGCCAGACCGTGCAGGGCCTGCTCGGCGTCGAGCCCGACGCCGCCGCGCACGCCCTCGTGACCGCCTCCCAACTGCCCGCCTCGATGGGCTGGCTGGAGGTCGCCGACATCCCGGTCGGCGCCGGATCGGTCACCGTCCGGCACGACGGCCACCGCAGCAGCACCGTCACCAACACCGGCGGCGCGCCGCTCACCTGGGAGGCCCGCTTCGCCGGCCCGCACGGCGGGATCACCGTCGACGGCAAGGCCCGGCCCACCCGGAGCAAGACCGTCGACGGTGTGACCTACACCTACGCCACCGTCACCCTCGCCCCCGGGCACACCGCGAGCGCCGCCGTCACCGACTGACCCCCACACCGCAGTACCGCGGCCAGCCGGCCCCCACCCGGCCGGCCGCGCACCCCGAACCACCCGACGCACCATCACCTCCCCCCCCACCCGCAGGAGTGCGCATGCGCCACATCCCCCACCGCCTCGCGGCACCCGTGCTCGCGCTGGCCCTCGCCGCCACCGGCCTCGGCGCCCTCACCCTCGGCACGGCCGCCCCCGCCGCCGCCCTGGGCAACGGCAACGCCCTCACCCCGCCCATGGGGTGGAACTCCTGGAACTCCCTCGGCACCGAGGTCACCGAGGACCAGGTCGTCCAGACCATCGACTTCATGGCCGCCAACGGCCTGGTCGCGGCCGGCTACAACACCGTCACCATCGACGACGGCTGGTCGCTCTGGCACCGCGACGGCCAGACCACCGACCTCGTCCGCAACGCCGACGGCGCCATGCAGCTCTACGACACCGCCGGAAACCCCGTCGCCGGCACCGACGGCATCGGCACCGACCCCACCTCCGGCCACCTCACCCCCCGCCCGGACCACTTCCCGTCACAGACCGTCAACGGGCGGACCGTCAACGGCATCGAGTACCTCGCCCAGTACGCGCACAGCAAGGGCGTGAAGTTCGGCCTCTACGCCACCGACACCTACCTCACCTGCCAGATGCACCCCGGCAGCCTCGGCCACGAGAGCACCGACGCGGGCGACTTCGTCTCCTGGGGCGTCGACTACGTCAAGTACGACGACTGCCCCTACGGCCCGCAGATCACCGGCCCGGACGGCCACGACTACTACACCCAGGGCGAGGGCAAAGAGCTCACCCGCTCCGTCTACGCCCGCGTCCAGACCTTCCAGCACGCCCTCGACGCCGCCTCCGCCGCGCAGGGCCGGCCCAAGGTCACCCTCAGCGTCTCCGCCCAGCCCGCCCACACCGGCGTCCCGTACCTGCTCGCGGCCGACGACCCGGCCCGCACCGACCCGGTGGTGCAGGCCGCCGGCACCGCGCCGTTCCAGGCTCCCGGCTACGCGCCGACCGGCGTCTGGTGCGGACAGGTCGCCAACCTCTGCCGGATCGGCGGCGACCGCGACAGCGAGCTCGACGGGGTGCTCTGGAACGGGCAGTTGCAGACCGCGCTGCAGTACCCCGGCAACGTGCGCCCGGGCAGCTGGAACGACCTCGACATGATGTTCACCGGCTGGCAGGACGTCTACGGCGCCTGGGGCACCACCGACACCTGCACCTGCCACAAGCCGTTCACCGACGACGAGTCCCGCACCGAGACCTCCGTCCTCTCGATGCTCGCGGCCCCGCTGGTCTCCGGCGCCGACCTGCGCACCGCCGCGCAGTCCCAGCACAGCGCGGACGGCCAGACCTGGTCCACCGGGATCAACGCCGCGAGCCTGGCGATCCTGAAGAACCGCGACGTCATAGCCATCGACCAGGACACCCTGGCCAAGCCCGCCACCCTGGTCGGCGCCAAGCCCGCGAACGCCACCGCGCCGGTCGTCCTCCAGCGGCGGCTGGCGAACGGCGACACCGCCGTGCTGCTCGTCAACCAGGACCCGGCCGCGAGCCACACGGTGAGCACCAGTCTGAGCGAACTCGGCCTCACCGGGCCCGGCTACACCGCCAAGGAGCTGTGGACGGGCGCGAGTTCGACCGTCACCGGCGCGCTCGGCGCCTCGGTGGCCCCGCACGGCGTGGCCCTGTACCGGCTCAGCGCCCAGGCCGCCACCGGCGCGGCCGCCGTGGTCGACGACGGCCGCTACCACGCGATCGGCGCCGGCGGCAGCGGCGGCCTCGTGCTCGAAGTGGCGGGGACCTGCAGCTCGCCGCTCGGCGCCGTCGCCGACGTCAACACCTGGTGGCCCACGCACACCTCCGAGCAGTGGACCTTCACCAGCAACCCGGACGGCACCGTGCGGATCAGCGACAACTGCGACACCGCCACCCACGCGCACACCGTGCTCGCCGCCGGCACCGACCCCGGCAACAGCGCCTACCTGCTCGCCTACTCGCCCGGCAACCGCTGGCAGGAGTGGCGGGTCACCCAGAACGGCACCACCGGCCCGCTCACCATCACCAACGTCGCCACCGGCCTGGTCCTCAACGCCCGCACCGGCACGGCGGGTTCGACCGTGACCACGGACGCGTCCGACGGCGCCGCCCCCGGGCAGGGCTGGGGCGTCGTGTCCTGACCGTCCTGCTCCGACAACGCCCTGGCCCCGGCGGGTCTCCGCCGGGGCCCGGGCGTGCGCACGCCGCCGGGCGTTCCTCCACCACGACGCCTCCGCCGAGGTGGTCCCGGCCGTCACCGCGCATCCGTCACCGCGCATCCGCCGGCCCGGAGCCGGGCGCAGCCGGCGCGGCGGGCTCCGGCAGGGTGCGGAACAGCAGCCAGCTCAGCACCGGCATCAGCACCAGCGGCAGCAGGGCCGTGCGCAGCGAGGTCGCGTCGGCGAGGCCGCCGATGACCGGGCTCGCCAGGCCACCGATGCTGACGGTCAGGCCCAACGTGATCCCGCTGGCGGTGCCGATCCGCGAGGGCAGGTAGTCCTGCCCCAGCGTGACCTGCAACGAGAAGGGCACGTACAGGCCCGCCGAGGTCAGCGCCACGAAGACGTACAGCGCCGGGCCCGGCACCAGCAGCACGCCCGCCACGGCCACCGCCGCGACCAGGTACGACCAGCGCGCCACGGCGACCCGGCCCCAGCGGTCCGCCAGGGCGCCGCCCAGCACCGAGCCCACCGCGCCGCCCGCGTACAGCACCACCAGCGCCGCGGTGCCCGCCGCCGTACCGCCGCCGACCCGCTGGGTGGCGAACAGCGCGAGGAAGGTGCTCAGGCCGGTGAAAGCGATCGAGCGGAACACCACGGCCAGCGACAGGCGTACGAACGAGGCCCGGTCGTCGGCCCCGGCCACCGGCGCCGGAGCCGTCCCGGCGGCCCGCCGACGCTCCAGTTCGCGCAGCACCGGCAGGCACAGGACGGCGCCCGCGAGCGCCGGCAGCACCAGCAGCGGGGTCAGCCGCAGGCCGCCGGCCGAGACCACCACGGACACCAGCAGCGGGGCCGCCGCGAAGCCCAGGTTGCCGCCCAACGAGAACCAGGCCATCCCCCGGTGGCCGTCCCGCGCGGCCAGCCGGGCCACCCGGGCGGACTCCGGGTGGTACGCGGCCACCCCGACCCCGGACAGCGCCACGAACGCCAGGGTCAGCGGGTACGAGCCGCTCACCCCGCTGAGCGCGATGCCCACGCCGCCCACCAAGGTGCTGACCGGCAGCAGCCAGGGCAGCGGGCGGCGGTCGGTGATCGCGCCGAACAGCGGCTGCGCCACCGAGGAGAGCAGGGAGGCGGCGAGCACCACGCCCGAGACGGCGGCGTAGCCGTAGCCGCGCTCGGCCACGAAGAACGGGACCAGGGCGGCCACCGCGCCCTGGTAGACGTCCACGCAGGCGTGTCCGAGGGACAGCAGGGTGATCGAGGAGTCCCGCTTGCCGGGTGTGCTCTTCGGATGGTCAGGCGTACTCGGCGTACTGGAGGTGTTGGACGCACTGGGCGTAGTGATCGGCGGGTTGTCCGGCGTTGTCTTCGGCATGCCGACATGCTCGGCGCGGCGGCACCTGTCGGGCTTCCGATAATCTGCCAGGTGATGCCGAACATCCGCCACGACCCCGTCGCCCCGACCCGCGTTCAGCGGCTGGCGTCCGGCGCCGGGATCGACGCCCACCGCCACGACGACCACCAGATCGCCTACGCGGCCAGCGGCGTGCTCGCCATCACCACCGACGCCGGCTCCTGGGTCGCCCCCGGCACCCGCGCCATCTGGGTGCCGGCCGGCACCGTGCACGCCCACCAGGCCCACGGCGAACTGGACCTCCACCTGGTCGGGCTGCCCGCCACCGAGAACCCGCTCGGCCTGGACCGGCCGACCGTGCTCGCCGTCGGGCCGCTGCTGCGCGAGCTGATCGTCGCCTACACCCGCACCCCCGAGGACGACAGCCCCGAGCGGACCCGGCTGCGCGCCGTCCTGCTCGACCAGCTGCGCGCCTCCCCGCAGCAGCCGCTGCACCTGCCCGCCCCCGCCACACCGCTGCTGCGCGCGGTCTGCGACCGGCTCCGCGCCGATCCGGCCGACCAGCGCACCCTCACCGAACTGGGCCGGGCGGTCGGCGCCAGCGACCGCACGCTCTCCCGGCTCTTCCGGGCCGACCTCGGCATGACCTTCCCGCAGTGGCGCACCCAGCTGCGGCTGCACCACGCACTGGTGCTGCTCGCCGAGGGCCTGCCCGTCACCACGGTCGCGCACCGCTGCGGCTGGTCCTCCGCGAGCGCCTTCATCGACGTCTTCCGCCGCACCTTCGGCCACACCCCGGGCCGCCACCCCGCGTACTGACCCCGAATCGTCCGCCGCTGGTGGCAGGGTGGGGAGCATGTGCGGTCGTTTCGTCTCCACCACCACGCCCCAGGACCTCGTCGCCCTGCTCGGGGAACTGCGCTGGGATCCGGCCGAGTCGTTCGCGCCGAGCTGGAACGTGGCGCCCACCGACCCGGTGCCCGCCGTCCTGGAACGCGTCGACCGGGAGAGCGGCGAGCTGCTGCGGCAGCTGCGCCCGCTGCGCTGGGGCCTGGTGCCGTCCTGGTCCAAGGATCCCTCCGGCGGCGCCCGCATGATCAACGCCCGCTCGGAGACCGTCCACCTCAAGCCCGCCTTCCGCAAGGCCTTCACCACCCGGCGCTGCGTCATCCCCGCCGACGGCTACTTCGAGTGGCGCGAGGTCCCCGCCACCGCCGACCGGAAGACGTACAAGCAGCCGTACTTCCTCAGCACCGGCTCGGTCATGCTGATGGCCGGCCTGTACGAGTTCTGGCGCGACCACACCCGGCCCGAGGACGACCCGGCGGCCTGGCTCGCCACCGCCACCGTCATCACCACCGACGCCACCGACAGCGCCGGGCGCGTCCACGACCGGATGCCGCTCACCATCGCCCCCGACGACCTGGCCAACTGGCTCGCCCCCGACCTCACGGACTCCGACGAACTCCACCACCTGCTGCGCCGCCCCGCCGACGGCGCCCTGCGGGTGCGGGCCGTCTCCCCCGCCGTCAACAGCGTCCGCGCCAACGGGCCGGAACTGCTCGACCCCGCCCCGGACCCGCTGGGACTGGCGGACTGACGCCGCCCGGCCGTCAGGCGATCCGGCCGGCCAGCCCGGGGTAGTCGAGGACCAGGCCGTCCCGGTCCAGCACGAGGTCGCTGCGGAAGTCCCCGGAGGCGTAGCGGACGGTGGCCCGCCCGCCGTCCAGGCCGAGGTGGGTGTAGGTCTGGCGGGAGGGGTGCACCGTCAGGTCGGGCACCCGGATCCACGCCATCAGGAAGTGCCGCTCGCCCGGGCCCCGGTGGAGGCCGTGGCGCAGCACCGGCGGGGTGTTGGTCACCGGGGAGAGCCCGAGGTCGCAGTCCAGCGCGCCGGCCAGGTCGGGCCGTTCCACGCCGTCGACGCTCCAGCGGCCGCCGTCCTGACGCAGTTCCAGCTCGCGGACGCCGTCGGCGGTCTCGGCCCGGACCCGCATCCGCCGGGTGACGAACCCCTCGCCGGTCTCCAGTTCGTACGTCAGCCAGTACGGCGCGGGCCGCGCGGCGGCGACCCGGCCGCGGGCGTGCAGGGCGGCGGCACCGAGCTCGACCCAGGACGTCTCCAGGCCGCCCGTCTCGGCGACCTGCCAGGTGGGAACGGTGTGCGTGATCATCCGCGTACGCTACCGTCCGGTACCGACAGGCGCGCGCCCCCTCCGGGCGACCGGCGGGATCCGGTGACACGGCGCCCGCCCGCGACTACGGTGGGCGGGCGGAACCGTACGTGGGGGTGAGGGCGCCGAAGTGTTGATGTCCAGGACGACGCATGTCCGGCCCGAGGGCGGCCTGCCCGACCACGAGGCCTTCGACCAGCGGCGCCGCCCGGTCTCGCCCGCCACCGCCGGGAACCCGCACGCCGAGCAGCGGGCGGCCGTACTGCCGCCCGAGGCGGCGCGGGCCGCGCTGACCGTCGAGGCGAGCGCCCCCGCTCCCAACCTGCCGCCCCGCGCCGCGGACCGGCTCGTGGGCCGCGACGGCGCGTTGCGGGCGATCGCCGAGGCGCTGTCGGACGGCGACGGCAGCGGGCTGGTCACCCAGGCCACCACGCTGCACGGCCTCGGCGGGGTCGGCAAGACCACCGTCGCACTGCACTACGCCTACGCCGAGGCCGCGCACTACCGGCTGATCTGGTGGATCACCGCCGAGTCCGAGGAGCAGCTCGCCGAGGCCTTCGCCGACCTCGCCGTCCACCTCCACCCCACCTGGGCCCTCACCGCCCCGCCCGGCCAGCAGGTCGAGTGGGCGCTCGCCTGGCTGCGCGCCCACGACCGCTGGCTACTCGTCTACGACAACGCCGAGGACCCGGTCCACCTCACCCCCTACCTCGGCCGTCTGCTCGGCTGCGGCCACCAGTTGGTCACCAGCCGCCGCGCCGGCGGCTGGCACCCCGGCATCCACCCGGTGCGGATCGACGTCCTCGACGCCCCCGAGGCCACCCGACTGCTCTGCGGCGCCGCCCACCCCGGGGCGCGGGCCGAACAGGCCGAGGTGCTCGCCCTCGCCGACGAACTCGGCCACCTGCCGCTCGCCCTCGCCCAGGCCGGCGCCTACGTGCAGCAGACCGGCACGACCTTCGCCGCCTACCGCGAGCTGCTGCGCACCAGCAGCCGGGACCGCCCTGACGCCGGCTCCGGCTCCGACTCCGGTACTGGCTCCGGCGCGGTGGCCACCGTCTCCCGGCTCTGGCACACCACCCTGCGCGCCGTCCAGGCCACCGCCCCGTTCGCCGTCGAGCTGCTGCGCACGCTCGCCTGGTACGCCCCCGAGGCACTGCCGCGCGAAACCCTGACGCCCTTCGGCGCGCGCCGCCCGGCCGAGGTCGACTCCGCGCTGCGGCTGCTCGCCGACTACAACCTGATCACCCTCGGCGAGACCGTCACCGTGCACCGCCTGCTCCAGGGCGTGCTGCGCCGTTCCGACGGCGCCCGCCCGCTGCGTCGGCGCGCCGAACAGCAGCTCGCCGAGGCCGCCGCCCGGCTCTGGCCGACCGCCGGGCCCCGGCTGCGCCGGGCGCTGCTGCCGCACATCCGCGAGCTGGCCGCCGGCGGCCCGTCCGATCACCCCACCCCGCAGACCGTCGCGCTGTACCGGCTGGCCGCCGGCGAGCTGACCGACCGGGCCCAGCGGGTGTTCGCCATCCCGCTGGTCACCGCGATGACCGACGGCCAGACCCGTCTGCTGGGCGCCGACCACCCCGACACCCTGGCCACCCGGGGTCGGCTCGCCGAACTCCACACCCGGGCCGGCGATCCGGCCCGGGCCGTCGCGCTCTGCCGGGCGGTGGTGGCCGACCGCACCCGCCTCCAGGGCCACGACCACCCGGCCACCCTCGCCGACCGCAGCACCCTCGCCCACGCCTACCGCAAGGCGGGTGAACACCGGTGCGCCGTCGAGGAGTTCCGCGCGGTGGTGGCCGACCGGGCCCGGGTGCTCGGCGCCGACAGCCGGGAGACCCTCACCAGCCGCGCGGGCCTGGCCTACGCCCTCCAGGTGGCCGGCCAGCACCAGGCGGCGGTGGCGGAGTTCGAGCGGCTGCTGGCCGACGCCGGCCGGGTCCTGGACGACCCCGACCACCCGGACATCCTGGCCCACCGCAACGGGCTCGCGTACGCCCAACTCACCGCCGGTCAGCACCGGTTGGCCATCACCCTGTACGAGCAGGCGGTGGCCGACCGGGCCCGGGTGCTCGGCGCCGACCACCCCGACACCCTCACCAGCCGCGACTGGCTCGCGGCCGCCCACGTCGTCGCGGGAGACCACCGGGCCGCGGTCGCCGGGTACGAGGCGCTGGTCGCCGACCACGTCCGGGTCCAGGGGCCGGACCACCCGCAGACCCTCTTCGCGCGCGGCCGGCTGGCGACGGCCCACTGCGAGGCCGGGCACCCGACCTCGGCGGTCACCCGGTTCACCGATCTGGTCGGCGACTACACCCGCGTCCTCGGGCCCGACCACCCCCACACGCTGGACGCGCGCAGCGGTCTCGCCCACGCCCACCGCGAGGCGGGCCAGCTCCGGACGGCGGTGGACGAACACCGGGCGCTGGTCCGCGACCGCGCCCGCGCCCAGGGGCCGGACCACCCCGGCACGCTGGAGGAGCGCAGCGACCTCGCCTACGCGCTGCGCGTCGCGGGCCGGGCCGGCCGTGAACTGGCCGAGTTCGAGGACCTGGTGGCCCACCGCGCCCGCGTCCAGGGCCCGGACCACCCGGACACCCTGGACGAACGGTCCAACCTCACCCGCACCCTGCTGCTCGCCGGGCGCCCCCGCACGGCGCTCGCCGAATGCCAGCGGCTCCTCGCCGACCGCGAGCGGGTCCACGGCCCCGACCACTACGAGACCTTCGAGGCTCGGCTGAGCCTGGCCCGGGCCTTCGGCGACGCCGGCGACCACCGACACGCGGCGGAGCTGTGCGACCGACTCGTCGCCGACCGGCTGCGGGTGCTCGGCGCCGACCACCCCGCCGTCCTCCACACCCGCGGCTGGCAGGCCTGGCTGCACGGCGCGGCGGAGCACCACCGGCGGGCCGTGGAGCTGCGCGAACGGCTGGTGGCCGACTACGACCGGGTCCACGGCCCCGACCACCCGCAGACCCTCAACGCCCGCACCGGCCTGGCCTACGCCCTCCAGAGCGCGGGACGGATCCGGGAGGCGCTCGTCGAGCGCGAACGGGTGCTGGCCGACCTGACCCTGGTGCTCGGCGCCGGGCATCCCACCACCCTCAGCGCCCGCCTCCAGCTGGCGCGGACCCACGACGAGAGCGGCGACCACCCGCGCGCCATGGAGCTGTACGCGGAACTGGTCGCCGACTGCGTCCGGCTGTACGGCGAGGAGCACCCCCGCACCCTCAGCACCCGGTGGTGGCTCGCCTCCGCGCACGGGGACGCCGGGGAGCACCGGCACGCGGCGGAACTGTACGAAGCGCTGGCAGCCGACCGCGCCCGGCTCCAGGGCCCCGACCACCCGGAGACGCTCAACACCCGCCGGTGGCACGCCGACAGCTGCCGGGAGGCGGGCGACCACCGGCGGGCCGTCACGCTGTCCGAAACCCTGGTGGCCGACCAAGCCCGCGTCCACGGACCGGAACACCCCGACACCCTGGGCACCCGTCTGGTGCTGGCGCAGGCGCTCACCGCCGCCGGCCGGCACCGCCGGGCGCTGGAGCTCCACCAGGAGCTCGTCGCGGACCGGGCCCGGATCCAGGGCCCCGACCACCCGGACACCCTCAATGCCCGCTGGTGGCTGGCACACGACTGCCAGCGGGCCGGCGAGCACCGCCGCGCGGTGGAGCTGTACGACGCACTGGCGGCCGATCGCGGCCGGATCCTGGGCGCCGACCACCCCCAGACCCTCACCGCCCGCTGGTGGCAGGCGAACGGTCACCAGCGGGCCGGCCACCACCGCCGTGCAGTGGAGCTGTTCGACGCGCTGGTGGCCGACGACACCCGGATCCGCGGTGCCGACCACCCCGAGACGCTGGCCACGCGCGCCGGACTGGCCTGGGCCACCTCCACCGCGAACGACCACCGCCACGCCATCGCCCGCTACGAGGCCCTGGCCGCCGACCGCACCCGGATCCACGGCGCCGACCACCCGCTGGCCCTGGACGCCCGCGGCTCCCTGGCCTGGGCGCACGCCGAGGCGGGCGACCACCGCCGCGCCGCAGAGCTGCACTCCGCGCTGGTGGCCGACCGCACCCGGATCCAGGGCCCCGACCACCCCGACACCCTCGGCACCCGGCGCTCGCAGGCGGCGGGCCACCACGAGGTCGGCGAACTCGACCGCGCCCTGGAGCTGTACGAGGCACTGGTCGCGGACCTGGCCCGGGTCCTGGGCGCCGACCACCCCACCACCCTGGACACCCGGCTCGGCCTGGCCCAGGCCTGCCGCGAGGCGGCCGAGCACGACCGCTCGGTGGACCTGTTCCGGGCCCTGGTCGCCGACTACGAGCGGGCGCTCGGACCGGACCACCCCGACACCCTCGACGCGCGGCTCGGCCTCGCGCGGTCGGTGGTGGCGGCGGGCGACCACCCCGCCGCCGCCGAGCTGTACACGGCGCTGCTGGCCGACCAGGAGCGGGCGCAGGGCCCGGACCACCCGGACACGCTCACCACCCGGTGGTGGCAGGCCGCCGCCCACCGCGACGCGGACGACCAGCGCCGCGCGGCCGAGGCCTTCGGCGCCGTCGCCGCCGACCGGGCCCGGGTGCTCGGCGCCGACCACCCCGACACCCTCAACGCCCGCTGGTGGCAGGCCTCCTCGTACCGCGCGGGCTACGACCTCCAACGCGCGCTCGACCTCGCCGTGCCCCTGATCGCCGACACCGAGCGGGTGCTCGGGCCCGACCACCCCGACGCCCTCGGCGCCCGGTTCCTGCTGGCCTGGACGTACCGGTCGGGCGGCGATCACCGCCCCGCGACGGAACTCGACGAGGCGCTGCTGCGGGACCGGATCCGGCTCCAGGGCCCGGACCACCCCGACACCCTCGCCTGTCGCGGCAGCCTCGCCCAGGACCGCCGGCTCGCGGGCCTCCTGCACCAGGCCGAGGCCGAACGGGAGGCGCTGGCCGCCGACCGTGCGCGCATCCACGGCCCCGACCACCCGGACACCCTCCTCCAACTCTCCCAACTCGCCGAGGCCGTCCTCGCCACCGGCGAACTCGACCGCGCCACAGCCCTGTTCACCGAGCTGATCGCCCACCGGACCCGGGTCCAGGGCGCGGACCACCCGGACACCCTCGGCGAGCGCTCCGGCCTCGCCTCCGTCCACGCCTGCGCCGGCCGGCAGCGGCAGGAGATCGTCGAACGGCTGATGCTGCTCGCCGACCACGAGCGCGTACACGGCCAGGACCACCCCGACACCCTCACCGCGTGCACCGACCTCGCCCACGCCCACCGCCGCCGCTGGGAGCACGACCGCGCCGACGCGCTCTACCGCGCCCTGCTGGCCGACCGCACCCGGATCCCCGGTGCCGAACACCCCGGCGCCCTCGACACCGTCGATGCCCTCGACTCCCTCGACGACCGGGACAGCATCGCGCTCAACCTCGTCGAGGCCGGCCGGTACGCGGAGGGCGCCGACTGCTACCGGGAGGCGCTGGCCGCCGCCGAATCGGCCCTCGGCCCGGAGCACCTGCTCGCCCACGCCGTACGGTACGGCCTCGCCCAGGCGCTGCTGCTCGCCGGGGACCACGCCGGCGCGATCGCCGAACTGTCACCCCTGACGGCGGACTGGACCCGACCCGCCGGCCCCGCCCTGCCCGGCCTCGTCCGCTCCGGGTGCGTCCTCGCCGTCGCCCGCCACCTCAACGGGGAGCACGAGGCGGCGGTGCGCCTGGCCGCCACCCTCGCCGCCTGCGCGGACGACGCCCTCGGCAGCACCGACGACGCCACCCTCGCCGCCCGCGAGGCCCACGCGCTGCTGCTGGCCTGCGGCCCGCGGCCGCTGCGCGCCGTCGTCCGGCTGGAGGAACTCGCCGAGGAGTGCGCCGCGAGCCACGGCCCGCGCAACTCCCTCACCCTGAGCATCCGCCAGAGCCTCGCCCACGCGCGGCTGCGGGCCGGAGACGCCGTCGGGGCGGTGCGGGTGTACGAGGGCATCGTCGCCGACCGGCTCCCGACCGGGGCACTGGTGACCGGACACCGGCACGCCGACGACGTCGCCGTCAGCCTCGGCACCCTGCGCCCCGGGCTGCTCCCGGTGTTCCCCACCCTGGCCGTCGGCCTGGCCGCCGCGCTCGCCGCGAGCGGGCGCCGGGACGCCGCCCGGGACCTGCTGGTGTCCGTCCACACCGCGCGCCGGACCCTGATGGGCCCCGGCCATCCGCTGGCGGTGGAGAGCCGGACGGCCCTGGCCCGACTCGACGGCGGCGCAGCGCAGTCGCCGGCCCCACTCGACGGCGGCGGGCCGGAGTCGCTGCTGGCCGCACCCGTCCGCGCGGAGCTCGGGCCGGAACCGTCCGAGCCGGCCGCGCTGATCCGGTGCTCGCGCGGGTCGCGGCGCCGCTCCCCGGCGCCCGCGGTACCGAGGACGGCCTGGCGGCCCCGGCTCACCCTGCTCGACGAGCCGGCGGTGGGGGCCACCATGCGGCTGGAGCTGCGGTTGGAACCCGAGGTGCCGCGGGCCGACCCCGGCGAGCTGCCTGGCCTGCGCCTGGTGGCCGTCGCCGCCTCGGACGCCGTGCTCGATCCACCCGTCGCCGACTACAGCCCGGCCGGGGAGCCCGCCTGCTTCGCGCTGACCCCGTCCGTGCCGGGGTCGCACACCGTCCGGATCACCGTCTACGACCGGGGGCACGGCTCCGTGCTTCAGGACCTGTCCACCGTCGTCGACGTCCCGCACGTCATGCACGTCCCCCAAGTCGGCCAAGTCGGCCAAGTCCCCACCGTCACCCAAGTCCCCACCGTCACCCACATCGCCCAGGACGAGGAGTAATCGCGTGGCCCGGGACCTCCTCGTCGAGATCCGCCAGAACCCCTCCGCCGACTTCACCCGACTCCCCCGGCAACAGGCGCCGGACGCCCCGCAGGCCAAGGAGCCGGCCCCGCTGGACCTCGTGGTCTCGCTGCGCCGCCACCGCGACGACCTGCTCGTCTCCGCCTTCCGGCCCGGCGAGCGCACGCCCTGGTCCCGCCCCCACCGCGCGGAGCTGAAGGTGTCCGCCCCCGCCCTGCTCGCCCGGGCCTCCCGGCTGCGGACCATCTGGCGCGACCGCCTGGTCCAGTACGACCCGGAGCCGATCGGCGGCTACCCCTTCGCCCAGGCCGTCGACTTCAACCGGCTGGCCGGCGTCGCCGAGCGGCAGGTCGCCGAACTGGCCGAGGAGGGACGGTACTTCCTGGAGGTGATGCTCGACGGGCCGGACCGCGAACTCACCGTCTTCCGCGACTACCTCACCCGGACGCTCACCGAGAGCGGCTCGCTGCGGATCAGCTTCGACTCCGACCTCCACCTGCCCTGGCCGATGCTCGCCGTCGACGGCGGCCACGCCGACCCGTGGGCGGACTTCCTCGGCCACCGCCACCAGGTCGAGCAGACCGGCGCCGGCTACCCGCCGATCCAGCCGCCGTACCCGGCCCGCACCAGGCCCGTCACCAGCCTCAACACCGACGACCAGCTCACCGACGTCGGCCGGGCCCCCGAGGTCCGCAAACTGCTGGAGGACCGCTCCCAGCTGACCGTGCGCACCGAGTCCGAACCGCTGCTCAAGGCGCTGTCCTCCGCCGTGCTGGACGAGGACGTCATGTACTTCTGGTGCCACGGCCAGTTCGTCGCCGGCGACTCCCCGTACGAGCAGCTCGCCGTCCGGCTCTCCGACGACCGCCAGATCGACGCCGACCTGGTGCGCCGCCACCGCCGCCGGCACGCCGAGGCGCCGGACGCCATGTTCCGGCCGTTCGTGCTGCTGAACGCCTGCCACACCGGGCAGTCCACGGCCGCCGAACTGGAGCACCTCGGCCGGGCACTGGTCGACCTCGGCGCCAACGGTGTGCTCGGCCCGCAGATCGAGATCCCGCAGGTCTTCGCCGCCGAGTACGCCTTCGCCTTCCTCGACCTCTACCTGACCGGGGAGTCCACGGCGGGCGAGATCACCCAGCAGTTGGTCCGGTGGTTCGCCCGCGAGTACCGCAACCCGCTGGCGCTCACCTACTCCCTGCACTGCGGCCTCGACAGCATCCTGGAGCTGACCCCGTGACGGCGCCCACGCCCATCGCCACCGCCACCGTCGACCTGGACGAGGAGGGCCGGCTGCTCGTCCCCGGCACCCGCACGCCGGTGCCCGAGGCCCGGATCGCCCAACACCTCGCCCGGCACCTGCGCATCCCCCCGCGGGCGACCGACGTCTACGTCTACGTCCACGGTTGGCAGACCAGCCCCGCCGCCGCCGACCGCTCGGCCGCCGCCCTGCTCACCGAGGCCGCCGCCCTGCACCGGTCCGCGCCGACCTCCTACCCCGGGCTGACCAGGGGGTTCCGCCCGTGGTGCGTGGTGGTGCGCTGGCCGTCCTCCAGCCTGCCGTCGCCGGCCGGCTACCGCCGGATCCGGGCCCGGGCGCACGCCATGAGCGCCCAGGGGCAGGCCGGGCGCGTCCTGGGCCATCTGCTCGGCTACCTGGACGCCGACCGCGGCGACCCGGCCGCGCCCCGCGTCCTGGCCAACCGCAACGGCCAGTACCTGCACCTGGTCGGCCACTCCTTCGGCGGCCGCTTCCTCTGCGAGGCCGTCCAGTACGCGGCCGACCGGCCCGCCGGGCCACCGGTGCTGGGCTGGAGCCGGCCGGGCGACCCCACCCGGCCGTTCACCGTCGACAGCGCCCTGGTCTTCCAGATGGCCGCGCCCCGCGACGCCTTCACCCACCTCTTCCCCCGGCTGTTCCTCGGCCCCGGCCGCCCCGGCGCCCCGCTGCGCGGCCCGCTGGTGCTCACCCACTCCCGGTGGGACCGCGCCACCGGCTTCTGGCACCTGCGCGCCGAGGGCCGCCCGGGCATCGGCCACTCCGGCACCGGCGTCGCCCCCGTCCCCCAGTTCACCACCCGGCTGCGCCCGACCGCCTCCCCCTACCCGCACGCCGAGTTGGACCACCCGATCGTCAACATCGACGCCGCCCGGGTCTACCGCGGCGGCCTGGCCACCCGCCTCAACCCCGCGGGCGCCCACTCCGACTTCCACCACCCCGAATCCGCCCACCTGCTGCTCAGCCTCGCCTCCCACTCACGCTGACCGGGCCCGTCCAGGTCGTCCCGGTCGTCCAGGTCAGACCCTAGGCGCCGTCAGCCGGTCGGCGGATCGGCCGGGACCCAGCGTCCGGCGTCCGGCGTCCGTCCGGGTGCCCCGGCCGATCCGCTCCGGTCAGTCCTGCGGTGTGAGTGAGGCCAGGTAGGCGGTCGCCTTCGCGGGGTCGAGGAACCACTGCTCCAGGTCGGCCGGGTCGTTGAAGGCGTTGGCGAACCGGTCGGCGACGGGCGGGAGTTGACCAGCGGCGCCGAGCAGGTGCAGGACGTGCTCGGGCGGCGGCGCGAGCATCGCGTCGGCCCAGACGGTGCCGGGGCGCACCGTCCGCCAGAAGCGGTCGAAGGCGGCCCGCATGAAGTCGCGGTCGAACGGCTTGTCGCCGTGGGCGAGGATCGCGTCGAGGTAGCCGGCCGCGCACCGGGCGGCGTTGTTGGAGCCCTGTCCGGTGATCGGGTCGTTGAGGACGACCACGTCCGCGACGCCCAGCACCGCTCCGCCGCCGGGCAGTTCGCCGACCGGGTGGCGGACGGTGGGGGTGAAGCGCCCGGCGAGGGTGGCGCCGGCGTCGGTGAGTTCGAGGCCGGACCGGGCGCGGTCGTACTCCCAAGGGGTGAAGGTCTTCATCAGGTCGAGCGCCACCCGCAGGTGTTCGGCCGGGTCGCGGACCCCGTCGAAGGCGTCCGCCGGACCACCCGGGGCGGCCTCCCAGAGCAGGATGTCGCACGGACCGGCCGCGGTCAGCGCCGGCATGACGAACAGTTCGCCGACGCCGGGCACCACGTTGCAGCGGACGGCGGGGAAGTCGTGCTCGGGGCGCGGGCCGAGCCCGTACACGTAGCTGGCGGCCAGCGCGCGCTGCGGCCGGTCGTACCGGGAGCGCTCGTGGTCGCGCTCGAACATCGCGGCCAGGTCGCCCTTGCCGGCGGCGACCAGGACCAGGTCGTAGGAGCCGGAGAGGTGTTCGAGGTCGCCGACGGTCGCCGGGTGGACCACGACCCGGCCGCCGCGCCCGGCGAAGGCCTCCAGCCAGGCGGGCATCTTCAAGCGCTGGTCGACGGACTGCGCGGGCGCGTCCAAGCGCCCGACCCAGTCGATCACCCGCGCGGACTCCGGCCCGGCGACGGAGACCCCGACGCCCTCGATCCGGGGCGCGGCGTCCGCCCAGAGGTCCAGGCCGAGGTCGCGTTCGGTCCGCAGCGCGGCGTCGAACATGCACTGGGTGGACAGCACCCGGCCGCTCCTGACCGCGTCCGCGTCGCGGTCGGTCATCACCGTCACGTCGTAGCCGTGGGCCTGGAGCCCCAGGGCCAGCTGGAGGCCGGCCTGCCCCGCGCCGACGATCAGAACTCTGCGCATCGTCTCCGCTTTCCTGGTTGTACGTCCTGGCCCGGCCTCAACACCCTTCCGTCCGTGGGCTGGTGAGCCCGCGGGGGGAGGTGGGCACCGGTTGGCCGCCAGTCGCGCTGCCAGTGGCCTGGATACCAGTCATCGGGCACCCGCGTCCACGGCCCGCGCACGCCCGGCCGGGAACGTCACCGTCCGCAGTCGGATGCCGTCGAACAAGCGATTTGAAAAATTCTTCAACTTCATACATGCTGGCGAGCCGCCGACCCCCGCCCCGACCCGAGAGGACAGCCCGCGCGCATGAGCGACCACCTCCCCCCGTGCCCGTCGTGCTCCAGCGAGTACACCTATGAGATGAACGCCCTCATGGTCTGCCCGGAGTGCGGCCACGAGTGGATGCCCGCGGCAGGCGGCGCCGCCGAACCGGCCGGCCCGGGCGAGCGGGTGATCCGGGACGCGGTCGGCAACGTGCTGAGCGACGGCGACACCGTGACCGTCGCCAAGGCCCTCAAGGTCAAGGGCAGCGTCTCCGGCATCAAGGCGGGCACCAAGGTCCGCAACATCCGCCTGGTCGACGGCGTCGACGGCCACGACATCGACTGCCGGATCGAGGGGTTCGGCGCGATGCAGCTCAAGTCGAGCGTGGTCAAGAAGGCCTGACCGGGCCCGCGCCCGGCACCCCACGGCGGGGGGGGGGGGGGGGGCCGGGGGGGGGGGGGGGGCCCCCCCGGGGGGGGGGGCCCCCCCCGCCGCCCCCCCCCCCCCCCCCCCCCCCCGCGGCCCGGGGGGCGGGGGCG
>NZ_JBIVAX010000016.1:92553-101491 GCF_044745805.1 Kitasatospora sp. NPDC086801 | reverse complement strand
GCGGGCTGAGCCTGATCCGGGGGGGGTGGCACTTGCGGCGGGGCGGGGCCCCGCCCCCCCCCCCCCGGGGGGGCCCCCCCACCGCGGTGGCGCTGGCCGGCCCCGCCGCCGTTTCGTGTTACTCCGCCGGAGGCCCGTCCCCCACCGGCGGCGCGGCGGGGAAGAGGATCGGGCTGAGCAGGTACGGCTCCCGGCCCGGCCCCGGGCCGTTCGCCAGCCGAGGCGCCAGGACGGCACGCAACTCGCCGCTGAACTCGGCGAGTTCCGCCGGGTCGAGCCAGAACGTGCCCTGCCGGTAGGCCACTCCCTGGGCGGCCGGGTCGGCGTCCTCGCGGTCGAGGTAGGCGTTGAACTCGGCGATCAGGACGGCCATCGCGGCGGCGAAGCCCCGGCGGTGGTCCTCCCGCGTCATCGTGGCGGCCGCGGCGGCGTCCACGACCGGGCGGTCCTCGCGCAGCCGGTAGTACCGCTCGACGGCGCCGCGCACCCGGCGCTCCTCGGCGACCTCCAGGAAGCCGGCCTCGGCGAGCAGCGCGACGTGCCGGTACACCGTCACCTTCGACACGCCGGACAGCCGCTCGCACAGCTGCGAGGTGGTGAGCACCTGCCCGCCGGCGAGAGCGTGCACCACGCGCAGGCGCACCGGGTGAAGGAGGAGGTCTACCGCGTCCAGGTCCATTGCCCCACGATTTCACAGTCGCTATCATTATCAAAGATGAAAACAGTGCGCCCGGGAGACGACCCGGGTGCCGGTTCCCAGGGGGGAAGCACCATGCGCCAGACGAACGGGCGGGCCATCACCGTCAACGGGCGATCGCTCTATGTCGAGGAATCCGGACACGGCACGGACGTCGTGCTCTTCGAGTCGGGCCAGGGCCTCGGCCGCGTCTCCTGGGACCCGGTCCTGCCGCTGCTCGCGGACCGTGCCCGGCTGGTCGCCTACGACCGCGCGGGCTTCGGCCGCAGCGCCCGCACCGACGCCCCGCTCGACCTCGACGACCTGGCGGCCGACCTGGTCGCCCTGGCCGAGGCCGTCGCCCCCGACCGGTTCGTCCTGGTCGCCCACAGCATGGGCGGCCTGGTCGCCCGCCTCGCGTACCAGCGCCTCGCACCCCGGCTGCGCGGCATCCTGATGGTCGACACCACACCGGAGACCGCGCCCGCCTTCGACACCATCGACCAGATCGCCCGCCGCGTCGACCGGACGCTCGCCATCGGCCAACCCCTGGTCCGCAGCCGCCTGGTGGCCCGGCTGCTCAGCGGCACCGCCCGCCGGGCCTTCCCCACCGACACCTACGAGACCATGCTCGCCGAGGACTTCGTCCCGGCCGGCCTCGCCCAGACCCGCCGCGAGTTCCGCGCCGTCGCGGCCGCCGTCCCCCGGCTGCGCGCCGAACCCCCGGCACCCCCCGTCTGCCCGACCGTCCTGCTGTCCGCCGACCGCCCCCACCGAGGCGGCGAACGCACCCACCCCGCCCTCCAGGAGCACCAGCGCCGCTGGACCGACACCCTCCCCGACGGCCGCTACGAGACCGTCGACGCCGGCCACTTCATCCAGGGCGAGCGGCCCGACCTGGTCGCCGCCCGGATCCGCGAACTCCTCGACCGCACCTGAGCGGTGGGCCGGCGGACGTCGGTCGACCGGCCGCATGACGTCGGCGGGCTTCGAGACCGACCCGCCCGACCGGATAGCCCACCTCGACCGGTTCAGGCCGACGGCAGCAGGCCGGGCACCGGGCCGCCGCGGCGGGACACCCGACGCAGGAAGGTCAGCACGCCGGGTGTCCCGACCGCCCAGGCGCGGGACTCGACGGTCGGGTCGCCGCCGGGGAAGACCGGGCGGCCCGCCGGGCCGCCGGCGCGGGTGAGGAGCAGGGCGGCCAGGTGCTCCGCCGCGTGCCAGTGACGGGGGTCGCCGGTGGCCGTGGCGAGGTCCACGAGGAGGTCCCCGACTCCGGCCAGGCCGCAGCAGCGGACCACCAACGCGGTGCGCGGGGCGAGGGCCCGGCAGGTGTCGGCCGCGTCGGCGGCCAGGGCGAGGAGGGCGTCGTCGCCGTACTGGATCCCGGCCTGGACGAGGACGGTGCCGAGGCCGGCCAGGCCCCGGCACCAGGAGAGGTAGCGGCGGGTGGCCCCGGGTCGCAGGGCGGCCGCGCTGAGGCGGGGCAGGTCGGCGGCGAGTCCGTCGACGATGCGGCGGGCCGTCCGGCGGGACGCCTCGTCCGGCCGGGCGAGGAGGAAGTGGGCGATGCCCGCGCGGCCGTGCGCGAAGCCCTCGGCGAGGGCGGCGGTGCCGGGGTTGGGCGCCTCGCCGGGTTCGTCGAGGGGGCGGGCGGTCAGTGCCGTGGCGCACGCGGCGGCCGCCGCGAGGTGCCGGTCGGTGTCCCGGCCGAGGGCGGCGAGCAGCAGGTGGCCGGTGCCGGTGCCGGCCACCCCGGCGATCTGGTCGGCCCCGGCTGGCGCGTGGCGGCGGTGGTGTGGCGGCTCCGTGCCGAGTTGCCCGGTGCCGAGGGGCTCCCGACCGAGGGGCTCCGTACCGAGCGGCTGCGTGCCGAGGGCGGCGGCGGCCCGCGCGAGGAACAGGTCGACGCCGGTCCGGCCCTGGTAGAGCGAGCCGTCGAGGCGGTCGAGGGCCGGGTGGGCGGCCGTCCAGACGGCCAGGGCGGTGGCGGCGGCCCGGGCGTCGGGGCGGTCCGCGTGCTCCAGCAGTTCGAGACCGAGGCCGGCGGCACCGTCGTAGAGCGACAGCAGGGTGCGGGGCTCGCCGGCGCGCGGGTCGGTGGCGACCAGTTCGCGGGCCATCCGCACGCAGGTGCCGACGGTGTGGTCGAGGACCTCGTCCAGCGGCGCCCGCCGCGGCCCGGCCGATCGCCGGACCGGGGGCCGGCCGAGCGGCCTCCCGTCCCGCAGGCTGGACGCGGCGGCCGCGCGCCGTGCCCGGTCCAGGCTCATCAGGCCCGCGACCAGGGCCACCGCCGGATGCCCTGGCTCCGGCGAAACGGGACCCGGCGGGACGGGCCACGGCGAGACGGGCCACGGCGAGACAGGCGCCGCCGGGACGGGCCACGGCGAGACAGGCGCCGGCGAATCGGACCCCGCCGGGACGGGCCCCGGGAGGGCCGCGCGCAGGCAGGCCAGGGTGCGGTCGCGGTTGGTCGCCGGATCGGGGTCGATCACCACCGGGTCGAGGCCGGTGAGGGCGTGGTGCAGCGTGGTGCCCAGCGCGTAGTAGTCCTCGGCGGGGTCGGTCCCGGTGGCGCCGGGCAGCCCGTAGCCCGCCGTGGCCCCGGGCGGGCGGGCGCCGTCGAGGGCGCTGACGCCGAAATCGACCAGCGAGCAGCGCCCGGCGGCGTCGAGCACCACGTTCGCGGGTTTCAGGTCGCAGACCACCACGCCGCGCGCGTGCACCGCGTCCAGGATGCGCAGCAGTCCGCGCGCCAGTTCCCACCAGTCGCGCCCGCCGGTACCCGGCCGGGGGTCGTACGGGCCGGCGGCGAGGACGTCGCGTCGCAGGTCGCGCGGCCCGCACGCGCCGCTGACCAGGTACTCGTCGGGCCCGTGCCGGAAGTAGTCGACCAGCGGCGGCACCCCGGGCACCCCGGCCAGGGCGGTGAGCACCCGGCGCTCGTGCCGGAGCCGGCCGCGCGCGTCGGTGCCCGCGCCGTCCTCGGCGACGTGGGCGCGGGCCTGTTTGACCACCACCTCGCGCCCGGTGGCGAGTTCGACCGCGCGGTAGACGTGGCCGTTCGGCGAGCGGGTGATCCCGGCGGTGATCCGGTACCGGCCCTCGCCGACCCGGGTGGTCGGCGGCCGGGCGGCGGCCGCGAGGGGCGTGAACGGGTCGCTCGCCCAGGGTGGTTGGCGGTAGCGGGCTTCGGCCAGGCCGGGGAAGAGCGACCCGTCCGGTCCGGTCATGCCGTAATCGGCGTCGTCGTCCGTGACCCGGAACAGTCCGTAGCGGTAGTACACCGGCGCGTCCGGTCGGAGCCGGCGGTCGCTCACCACCCGGGGCCCGGCCCAGCCGGCCAGCGCCCGGGCCAACTCCGTTCCCAGCACGACGAGGTCCGCCTCGTCCGGGTAGACCGTGACCGCCTTGCCGATGGCCGCGGGGCCGCGCAGCCCGCTGTTGAGCTCCCGCAGCACGGCCGCGCCCGCCGCGAACTTCGCGTCGCAGGTGCGGCGCAGCAGGATCGGGACCACCGCGTCCAGCAGCTGCGGGAGTTGGCCCTGCCGGGCGGACAGGTGGAGCTTCCAGCCGTGGGCGCGCGCCGGCATCCGCGGGTCCTGGAGGTACCACCACTGCCCGTCGGTGTGCAGCGGGCGGCGCGGGCCGGGCGCGGCGGCCGCCAGGTCGGCGACCCGGCGCCGCAGTGCCTCGGCGGAGCCGGGGTCGGGTGGTGTGGTCATCGCTCCGCCCCTCCCCCGGTCCGCTTCCTCGGTACGGGTCAGCAGTCCACGGCGCAGTCGAAGCGCGTCGGAACGTAGGTGACCCACGGGTCGGCGAGACACGCGACCGGGGTGAGGTCCGCGTCGTGCTCGTCCTCGAAGACGATGGCATCCTCGTCGATGTCCAGCAGGCCTGCGTCGCGGATCTCGGTCACCACTGCGCTCATGGGTGGTTCCTCCCTTGGGGGTTGGACCTGCTCTCTCGGGTCACGCCGGGCGCGCGGGACACCTGGGCACGCTGATCCGACGTGACCCGCAAGAGGGGGCCTGGGCCGGTGTTCCTTGCGGTTGGCGCCTCATGCTAGCCACGCCGACCGGTCCGCGACAGGGGTACGACACCGCCAACTCGGCCGCTCAGCACCGCGATTCCCGCCGACCGGAACGGACCGTTCAGTCGCTCACCAGGCGGCGGCCGGTGATCTCGTCCGGGCTGATCCGGATCCAGCAGGTCCGGTCGCCGCCGGCCCAGGGGATGGCGCCGGGGAGGCCGGCCAGGTGGTGCAGGGCGGCGGGGTCGTGCACGTGGTGGGCGGTGCCGAGGAGGAGGACGCTCCAGCCCCGGCCGAGGTATTCGTCGATGTGGTCGATCTGGAAGGAGAGCGCGGTGCCCTCGGCCGGGGCGCCGCGCCCGGTGGTGCGGTAGGCGATGGCGGCGTCGTCGACGACGTAGTTGACGGGGACGACGACCGGGCCCGGCTGGAGCGGCAGGGCGATGCGGCCGACGCCGTGGGTGCCGATCAGCTCCCAGCACTCGGGTTCGGTGAGGCCGAGCAGCCGCGGGTGCGGGCCGGGGCCGCCCTGGCCGGGCGGGGCGTCGGCGCGGCCTTCGAGCAGTTCGCCGCGGCTGAGGCCGAGTGCGGCGGCGATCCGGACGAAGCCGCCGGGGTCGAAGGCCGGTCCGGCTTCGAGCAGGTAGTGGAGGTAGCGGGGGGCCATGGCCGCCTGGTGGGCGAGGTCGTCCTCGCTGAGGCCGAGTTGTTCGCGCCGCTCGGCGATCCGGCCGGCCACGGCGGCGGGTTCGGCCCGGTCGACGGCGTCAGGGGTGTCGTTCACGGTGGTGGCTCCTCGGCTTGCCGGCGGGTGCCCGGGGTCGTGTCCCGGGGTCGTGTCCGGGCGGTGACCAGGCCGGATCCATCCAAGCGCCCGGCGTGCGCCAAGTCGAGGAACGGCGGGGCGCCGTGCGTGTCGGCCCCGGCCGGGATGTTCGACGCGGGCCGGGACCGGTGGCGGGCCGAGGACACGGGCCCCGACCCGGGCCAGCTCCAAGATCAACTTTCGAACATCTCACATCTGCTTATAGATAAATTCATACGATCGGGTGAGTTTGGCGACGGTACCCACCCGATGGTGTGCACCGGTCCTCACGGCCCCTCATCGAACACGCTCACGCCCCCTCGGTGCGGCCGGAACAATCATCGCGGCGGGTCGGCCGAGGCCGAATCCCCGCCTCCGCAACGAACTTGACGCCAACTCAGTTCTCCCGACCAGAACAGGGGCCAGCCATGACGACCGAGACCGTCCAGCAGAGTCAGCAGAGCAGGCAGAGTCTCAGCACCTCAGCCGCCCGGAACCTGGCCACCACCACCAAGACCGCACCGCAGATGCTCGGGATCACCCCCCGCTACCTGCTGCGCGCCCTGCCCTGGGTGGACCTGGAGGCCGGGGTCTACCGGGTCAACCGCCGCCGGGGCTTCATCCTCGGCGACGGGCAGATCAGCACCTACGTCAACGGCGACGGCGCCTCCCGGGTGATCGCCGAGGACCTGCGCGAGCTGCCCTTCCTCAGCCAGGTGGACAGCCCGCTGCTCACCGCCCTCGCCAACGGCTTCGTCGAGCGCGAGGTGGCGCCCGGCGAGCTGATCGTCGACGCCGGTGCCCCCGCCGAGCAGCTGCACCTCATCGCGTTCGGGCGAGCCGAGCAGCGCGCCACCGGGGAGTACGGTTCGGACGCCCTGATCGCCGTCCTCGGCGACGGCGACTTCTTCGACGCCACCGCCTGGGTCGACGGCACCCCGATGCCCTACCGGGTCAAGGCGGTCAGCGCGTGTACCGTGCTCTCCCTCGACCGCCGGATGCTCCTCGAACTCGCCGACCGTGAGCCGTCGTTGCGCGCTCAGCTGGACGCCTTCGGCAACGACCGCCGGGAGCCCGCCGACCGCGAGCACCCGATCGACCTCACCTCGGGCCACTCCGGCGAGCCGTACCTGCCGGAGACCTTCGTGGACTACGAGGAGGCCCCCCGCGAGTACGAGTTGAGCATCGCGCAAACCGTCCTCAAGGTGCACACCCGGGTCGCGGACGTCTACAACTCCTCGATCGACCAGGTCCAGGCCCAACTGCGGCTGACCACCGAGGCGCTGCGCGAGCGCCAGGAGTGGGAGATGCTCAACCACCCCGAGTACGGGCTGCTCAACAGCGTCGCGCCCAACCAGCGCGTGCGCACCCGCAAGGGCGCGCCGACCCCGGACGACATGGACGAGCTGCTGGCCCGGGTCTGGAAGCAGCCGGCGTTCTTCCTCGCCCACCCGCGGGCGATCGCCGCGTTCGGGCGCGAGTGCACCCGGCGCGGGGTGCCGCCGCAGATCGTGGAACTCTTCGGCAGTCCGTTCCTGACCTGGCGCGGCGTCCCGCTGCTGCCCTCCGACAAGCTCGACCTCAAGGGCTCGGCCACCTCGGCGCCCGGCACCACGAACATCCTGCTGATGCGGGTCGGCGAGGACCGTCAGGGCGTGGTGGGCCTGCGCCCGTCGAAGGTCCCGGACGAGGTGGAGCCGGGCCTCTCGGTGCGGGCGATGGGCGTGGACCGGCAGGCCATCACCTCGTACCTGGTCACCAGCTACTTCTCGGCCGCCGCGCTGGTGGACGACGCCATCGCGGTGCTCCAGAACGTCGAGGTGTCGAACTACCATGACTACTCCTGACGGATTCGGGCGCGGCACCGGGGTCACCGGAATGGGCCGACCGCCGCTCGACACCGGCTCCTCGACGGGCCCGGGAAGCGGCCTGGTACCCGGCCCGGTCCCGCTGCCCGCAGCGCTCGCCCACGCGGCGGGCGGTCCGCGGTACTGGCTGCCGCAGCAGCCGGACCAGGCGGCCCGGGCGGCCCGGGCCGACCCCGCCACCCCGCCCTCCGCACCGCCGGGCGGGTTCGACGTCGAGGCCGTCCGGCGGGACTTCCCCCAGCTGCACCGGAAGGTGAACGGCCACCCGCTGGTCTGGCTCGACAACGGGGCCACCACCCTCAAGCCGCGCCAGGTGGCCGAGGCGGTCGCCGAGCACTACTCGATGGGCACCTCCAACGTCCACCGCGGTGCACACACCCTCGCCAAGCAGGCGACCCAGGTCTACGAGGAGGGCCGCGAGGAGGCCGCCAAGCTGCTCGGCACCCAGGACGCCGGCGAGATCGTCTTCGTCCGGGGCACCACCGAGGCCGTCAACCTGGTGGCACAGTCCTGGGGCCGCGCCAACCTCGGCGTGGGCGACGAGATCCTGGTCTCGGCGGCCGAGCACCACTCCAACCTGGTGCCCTGGCAGCTGATCGCCAAGGAGCGCCGGGCCCGGATCCGGCCGATCCCGCTGCTCCCCGACGGGCAGCTCGACCAGGACGCCTACCGGGACCTGCTCGGGTCGCGGACGAAGCTCGTCGCGCTCACCCACGCCTCGAACGTGCTGGGGACGGTCCCGCCGGTGGCCGAGATGACCGCGCTGGCGCACCGGTACGGCGCCAAGGTCCTGGTGGACGGCGCACAGGCGGTGAGCCACTTCCCGGTGGACGTCACCGCGCTGGACGCCGACTTCTACGCCTTCTCTGGGCACAAGATCTTCGCCCCGACCGGCATCGGCGTGCTCTTCGGCAAGCGCGAACTGCTGGAGGCCATGCCCCCGTGGCAGGGCGGCGGCAACATGATCGACTCGGTGGGCTTCGAGGAGACCTCCTACGCGCCCGTGCCGCACCGGCTGGAGGCGGGCACCGGCCACATCGGCGGGGTGGCCGGCCTGCGGGCGGCCCTGCGGTACCTGGCCGGGCTGAACCGCCCGGCCGCCACCGCGTACGAGGAGCAGCTCACCGCGTACGCCACGGGCGCGCTGGCGACCGTCCCCGGGCTGCGCCTGATCGGCGACGCGCCGGGGAAGATCGGGGTGCTGACCTTCCTGCTCGCCGGCACCGACCCGATGGCCCTGGCCGGGGCGCTCGACCAGCAGGGCATCGCGGTGCGCGCCGGGCACCACTGCGCGCAGCCGGCGCTCGCCGCGTTCGGTCTTCAGAGCGCGGTGCGGGCCTCGCTGGCCCTGTACAACACCGTGCAGGACATCGACGCCCTGGTGTCCGCCATCCAGGGCGTCCAGGCGACCTCGGCGGGGTAGGCCGGGGCGGCGGCGGGGGGGGGGGGGGGCCGCGAGGGGGGGCCCCCCCCCCCCCGCCCGCGCGCGCGCCGGGGGCGCCGGCGCCGGCCCCCCCCCGGGCCCCCCGCCCCCCCCGCCGGGGGGGGGC
>NZ_JBIVAX010000016.1:0-92544 GCF_044745805.1 Kitasatospora sp. NPDC086801 | reverse complement strand
ACGCGCCACCTTCCTGTCCGACGTCGTCTGTCGACGCAAGCCTCGCACCGTCGTGGGGGGGGGGGGGGGGGGGGGGGGGGGGGCGGGGCCCCCCCCCCCCCCCCCCCCCCCCCCCCCCCCCGTCCGCGATCGCGGACGGCCCGGACGGCCGCCGGTCAGCCCCGTCTCCCGACCGCACCGGCGGAGCGGACGGCCCGTCAGGATCCCGGCGCACGCGGCTGTCGATCCCTGCGGCCCGGGCGCATACTGTCCTGCGCGGCTCGCATCCGCGCGACAGGGCCCGCTCCGGACCCGGCCCGGCTGCGCCGCTACGGGGAAGGTCGGACGAACGTGGCAATTGTCGTTCTCGTCGTCGTGCTGGCGCTGTTCTGGCTGATCACCGGTGTGCGGGTGGTGCAGCAGTACGAGCGCGGCGTGGTGTTCCGGCTCGGCAGGGTGCGCGACCAGGTCCGCCAGCCGGGCCTCACCCTGCTGGTGCCGGTGGTCGACCGGATGCGCAAGGTCAACGTCCAGGTCATCACCATGCCGGTGCCCGCCCAGGAGGGCATCACCAAGGACAACGTCTCCGTCAGCGTCGACGCGGTGCTGTACTTCCGCGTCGTCGAGCCGGTCAAGGCCACGGTGGACGTCCAGAACTACTCCTTCGCGATGCTTCAGGTCGCCCAGACCTCGCTGCGCTCGATCATCGGCAAGAGCGAGCTGGACGACCTGCTCTCCGGCCGGGAGAACCTGCACCAGGGGCTGGAGGTCATGCTGGAGAGCCCGGCCACCGGGTGGGGCGTGCACATCGACCGGGTGGAGATCAAGGACGTCAGCCTGCCCGACTCGATGAAGCGCTCGATGGCCCGCCAGGCGGAGGCCGACCGCGAGCGCCGGGCCCGGATCATCACCGCGGACGGCGAGTTCCAGGCCGCCGCCAAGCTCGCCGAGGCCGCCGTCACGATGTCCGAGACCCCGGCGGCGATGCAGCTGCGGCTGTTGCAGACGGTGGTCGAGGTCGCGGCGGAGAAGAACTCGACGCTGGTGCTGCCGTTCCCGGTGGAGCTGCTGCGCTTCTTCGAGGCCTCCACCGCCCGGGCCGCCGAGGCCGGCTCCGCGCCGGCGCCCGCCGTCCCGGTCCAGGCGCCGTCCGACGCGGGCTGACGGTCGGCTCCATGGCCGGTGGCCGGGCCGGGGCGGGCCGGGGCGGGCCGGACCCCTGGCCATAGAGCCGACCTATGACCTTATAGATCAGCACCGACTACACTTCCGTGCGGCCGGCGGGTTGGCTGCGAAGGTCGCCCGTCCGCCTCCCCGCTGCGCCCGACCGGAGGTACCACCCGCCATGCCCCGCCCGATCAGGGTCGCGATCGTCGGAGCCGGCCCTGCCGGCATCTACGCCGCCGACGCCCTGCTGAAGTCCGACGCCGCCCAGGCCCCCGGGGTCTCGATCGACCTGTTCGAGCGGATGCCCGCCCCGTTCGGCCTGATCCGCTACGGCGTCGCGCCGGACCACCCGAGGATCAAGGGCATCGTGACGGCCCTGCACCAGGTGCTCGACAAGCCGCAGGTCCGCCTGTTCGGCAACGTCGACTACCCCTCCGACCTCGCCCTCGACGACCTGCACCGGTTCTACGACGCCGTGGTCTTCGCCACCGGCGCGACGGCCGACCGGGCGCTCGGCCTGCCCGGGATCGACCTGGACGGCTCCTACGGCGCCGCCGACTTCGTCTCCTGGTACGACGGCCACCCGGACGTGCCGCGCAGCTGGCCGCTGGAGGCGGAGAAGGTCGCCGTCCTCGGCGTCGGCAACGTCGCCCTGGACGTGGCCCGGATCCTCGCCAAGACCGCCGAGGAGCTGCTGCCCACCGAGATACCCCCGAACGTCCACGCCGGGCTGGGCCGCAACCGGGCCCGCGAGGTGCACGTCTTCGGGCGCCGGGGCCCGGCGCAGGCCAAGTTCAGCCCGATGGAGCTGCGCGAACTCGACCACTCCCCGACGATCGAGGTGATCGTCGACCCCGAGGACATCGAGTACGACGCCGGGTCGATAGCCGAGCGCCGGGCCGTCAAGCACGTCGACCTGGTCGCGGCGACGCTGGAGAAGTGGGCGATCCGCGACGTCGGCGACCGCCCGCACCGGGTCTACCTGCACTTCTTCGAGTCCCCGGTGGAGGTCCTCGGCGCGGACGGCAAGGTGGCCGGGCTGCGCACCGAGCGCACCGAGCTGGACGGCACCGGCAACGTCGTCGGCACCGGCCGCTTCACCGACTGGGACGTGCAGGCGGTCTACCGGGCGGTCGGCTACTACTCGGACGAGCTGTCCAAGCTGCCCTTCGACCCGCTGTCGGGCACCGTCCCGCACGAGGCCGGGCGCGTCCTGGACGGCGACGACTCCCACCGGACGGCCACGTACGTCACCGGCTGGATCAAGCGCGGCCCGGTCGGCCTGATCGGCCACACCAAGGGCGACGCCAACGAGACCGTCGCCTGCCTGCTGGACGACCACGCCGGCGGCCGCCTCCCCGGCGCCGTCGAGCCCGATCCGGACGCGGTCGTCGAGCACCTGCGCGGGCGGGGCGTCCGCTACACCACCTGGGAGGGCTGGCAGCAGCTCGACGCGCACGAGCGCGCGCTCGGCGAGGCCGAGGGGCGCGAGCGGGTCAAGGTGGTCGAGCGCGAGGAGATGATCCGGCACAGCGGGGCCTGACCGCCCGTCACGGGCGGACGATCGGCAGCAGCACCTCGTCGACGATCTCCGCCGGGTCGAGCTGCGCCGGCGCGCCGCCGCACATCTTGACCCGGTACAGCATCAACGCCGGGACGACGTCGGTGACCAGCGGGGTGACGGACCCGGGGCGGACCTCGCCCCGGGTCGCACCGCGGGCGAGCACCTCGGCGATCAGCGCGGCGGTGGGCTCCACCACCCGCTCCAGCACGATCGCCAGGAAGGTGTGGGCCCGCTGCTGGTCCAGCTCGCCCATGATCGCCCGTACGGCGGCCCCGGGGGCGCTGAGCATCACCGCGCGCAACCTGGTCACCACCTCCACCAGATCCCCGCGCAGACCGCCGGTGTCGGGCGGCGGGCCGGCCGGGGGCAGGCAGGCGCGCAGCGCATCCTTGACCAGTTCCTCCTTGGAGGCCCAGCGCCGGTAGAGCGCGGCCTTGCCGGTCTGCGCGGCGGCGGCGACACCCTCCATGGTGAGCCGGGCGTAGCCGTCGGCGGTGAGCTGCTGGAGGGCGGCCTCGAAGATGGCGTTCTCCAGCGCCTCGCCGCGCCTGCGGAGCGGGGCGCCCGTCGCCGGTCCGGGTGCGACTGCGGGTTCAGCGGGCATGGCTGCGCACCTTCTTCGGTTCCGGTTCCGCCTCTCGACACGCCCGTTCACCGGCTGTCCGTAATGAACGGACGTGCTCCCTATATCCAGGGTCACTGTCGATGTTAGTGAACGAACCCGTTCCGTCCCAATCGTCCGGGCCGGAGGCCGTCCGCGCACAGGGGCGCCGTCAGGACACCGTCAGTGACGACGCCCGCGCAGTCAAGGGGGCGTCAGGATCACCCACCCCCCGAGGGTCCGCGGCCTAGTCTCGGATTCGTCCCCGCCCGGCTGACGCGGGCCCAGCGCCCCGTCACCGACCACCGGAGCATCCTTAGCCGCCCACACCCGTCGATCCGCCGTGTCGGACGATTCCTCAACGAAGGTGAGGTCCCCGTGACCGTTCTCGGCGCCTTCCACCGCCGCCCGCCCCTCCCCGTCGCGGCGCTCGCCGCACCGGCGCGCGGCTCCGTCGCCGCGACCCTGTCCGCGATCGTGCGCAGGCTCGCCGACAGCCCCCTCGACAGCTCCGTGCTCCAGGCCGTGGGTGCCCCGACCGCCTCCGGCGGTACCGGCGCCGCCCACCGCGCGGTGCGGATGCGGGCCAGCTGGCGGACCGCCACCGCCCCTGACGGCAGCCGCCACCTCGAAGCCCACTGGGACCCCGGCCGCTGAACCGGGCGCGGGGCCGTCATGTGCGCACGCGTGCACGCGTCGGGCCCGGACGGACCTACGATGAGCGCATGAGCGCAAGCACCGACCTGGCAGCTGCACACGGTTCGCAGGAGCAGGAGCAGGGGCAGGGCGGCGGCGAGCGGCTGGACGTCGCCGCGTCCGTCCTCGCCCTGCTCGCGGACCGCACCCGGCTTGCGCTGCTCCACCGGCTCGGCGCGGGCGAGGCCGACGTCACCTCCCTCATCGAGGCGTGCGGGGCCCCGCGCACCTCCGTCAGCCAGCACCTCGCGAAGCTCCGCCTCGCGGGCCTGGTCACCACGCGCAGGGACGGGCGCCGCATCGTCTACTCGCTGCGCCACGGGCACCTTCGGCGCCTGGTCGACGAGGCGCTGAACGTCGCCGACCACCAGATCGGCTCCCTGCCCCCGCACGACTGACCCGTTCCAACTGGCCGCGAGGGCCACACAGCCGTAGCTAACACGTGCACACGTATGCACATGTTGGCTACGATGGTGCGGCCTCACCACGCCGCCGACCGGGACGGGGCCGATGCTGTCCACACTGCGCAACCGCACCTACCGCCACCTGTTCGCGGCCCAGGTCATCGCCCTGGTCGGTACCGGCCTGGCCACCGTGGCACTGAGCCTGCTCGCCTACGACCTCGCCGGCGCCGACGCCTCGGCGGTCCTCGGCACCGCGCTGGCCGTCAAGATGGTCGCCTACGTGGCCATCGCCCCGGCGGTCGGCGCCCTCGCCGACCGCATTCCGCGCCGAACGCTGCTGGTGGCGATGGACCTCACCCGCGCCGCGGTCGCGCTCGCCCTGCCGTTCGTCAGCCAGGCCTGGCAGATCTACGTCCTGGTCCTCCTCCTCCAGGCCGCCTCGGCCGCCTTCACGCCGGCCTTCCAGGCCACCATCCCCGAGGTCCTGCCGGCCGAACGGGACTACACCCAGGCGCTGTCGATGTCCCGCCTCGCCTACGACCTGGAGTCCCTGTTCAGCCCCGCGCTCGCCGCCGGCCTGCTCGCCCTGGTCCCCTACACCTGGCTGTTCACCGGCACCACCGTAGGCTTCCTCGCCTCCGCCACCCTGGTCGTCTCCGTCGCCCTGCCCAAGCCCACCCCCGTCGAGCGGACCGGCGGCGTCCACGCCCAGGCCACCTTCGGCGCCCGGCTGTTCTGGGCCACCCC
The DNA here is from genome assembly GCF_044745805.1 of Kitasatospora sp. NPDC086801. Taxonomy (NCBI): domain Bacteria; kingdom Bacillati; phylum Actinomycetota; class Actinomycetes; order Kitasatosporales; family Streptomycetaceae; genus Kitasatospora; species Kitasatospora sp. NPDC086801. The sequence goes on along the minus strand of NZ_JBIVAX010000016.1, from coordinate 87,386 downwards.
CCGCCTGCGGGCCCTGCTCGCGCTCGACCTCGCCGTCGCCGCCGCCGGGGCGATCGTCTTCGTCGACACCGTCGTCGCGGTCCGCGACCACTTCCACCGCCCGGCCGGCGCGGTCTCGCTCGCCCTGGGCGCCTACGGAGCCGGCTCCATGCTGGCCGCCCTGCTCCTGCCCCGGCTCCTGCGACGGCTCTCCGACCGCACCGTGATGCTCCCGGCCGCCTTCGCGCTCCCCGCGGTCCTGGCCGCCGTCGCCGCGGTCACCGCCGCGACCCCGGGCGGCTGGTCCTGGGCCGCGCTGCTGGTGTCCTGGGCGGCGATCGGCGCCGCCTGCTCCGCCGTCCTCACCCCGGGCGGGCGCCTGATCCGTCGCTCCGCCGCCGACGCGGACCTGCCCGCCGCCTTCGCCGCCCAGTTCTCCCTCTCGCACAGCTGCTGGCTGCTCACCTACCCCCTCGCGGGCTGGCTCGCCGCCGGCGCAGGCCTCCCGGTGACGGCCGCCACCCTCGGCGTCATCGCCCTGTTCGCCGCCACCGCCGCCGCCGCGATCTGGCCCGCCCGCGACCCCGCCAGGCTCGACCACGTCCACGCCGACCTGCCGCCGGGCCACCCCCACCTCACCGACGCCCACCCGGCTGCGGACGGCTGGCTCCACGGCCACGACTACGTGATCGACCAGTACCACCGCCACTGGCCGCAGGGCCTGGCCGCGCGGGCCAACTAGATCCTGCCCGGCCGGTCGTGCCGGACAAAGGGCCACTCCAGCGGGAATAAATGAAGAGCTGTTCATGTATTCCTGTATGGTCGACACGTCGACCCGCCCTGCCCGCGTGGAGGAACACCACAGCCATGTCCACAGCCCTCACCGAGCGCCCGTCCGCCGCGGCCCCGCGCGCCGGCGACGCTCCCAGGCGCCGTACGCGCGTCTTCGCGCTGGCCGAGGCCCGCTGGGCCGCCGCCGCGACCGTCGCCTTCCTGATCGCCCTGCCGCTCCAGCTGACCGGCGCCCCCGCCTGGGCCTGGGGGCCGCTGTACGCGATCGCCTACGTCACCGGCGGCTGGGAGCCCGGCTGGGCCGGCCTCCAGTCACTGCGCGAGAAGACCCTCGACGTCGACCTGCTGATGATCGTCGCCGCGATCGGTGCGGCCTCGATCGGGCAGGTGATGGACGGCGCGCTGCTGATCGTCATCTTCGCCACCTCGGGCGCGCTGGAGGCGCTGGCCACCGCCCGCACCCAGGACTCGGTGCGCGGCCTGCTCGACCTCGCCCCCGCCACCGCCACCCGCCTGCTGGACGACGGCGGCGAGGAGACCGTCGCCACCGAGGACCTGGTGGTCGGCGACACCCTCCTGATCCGCCCCGGTGAGCGCGTCGGCGCCGACGGCCGCGTCCTGGACGGCGCGAGCGACGTCGACCAGGCCACCATCACCGGCGAGCCGCTGCCGGCCGCCAAGCAGCAGGGCGACGAGGTCTTCGCCGGCACCCTGAACGGCACCGGCGCCCTGCGCGTGCAGGTCGAGCGCGACGCGTCCGACTCGGTGATCGCCCGGATCGTCGCCATGGTCGAGGAGGCCTCGGAGACCAAGGCCCCCACCCAGCTGTTCATCGAGAAGGTCGAGCAGCGCTACTCCCTGGGCATGGTCTTCGCGACCCTCGCCGTCTTCCTCGTCCCGCTGGCCTTCGGGGCCGCCGTGACCGGCTCGCTGCTGCGGGCGATGACCTTCATGATCGTCGCCTCGCCCTGCGCGGTGGTGCTGGCCACCATGCCGCCGCTGCTGTCCGCGATCGCCAACGCCGGCCGCCACGGCGTCCTGGTGAAGTCCGCCGTCGTGATGGAGCGGCTCGGGCAGGTCGACGCGGTCGCGCTGGACAAGACCGGCACCCTCACCGAGGGCACCCCCCGGATCACCGACCTCCGCCCCCTCACCGGCAGCGGCCTGGACGAGGAGGAACTGCTGACCCTGGCGGGCGCCGCCGAGCACCCCAGCGAGCACCCGCTGGCCCGCGCGGTGGTCGACGCCGCCCGCCGGCGCGGCCTCGACCTGCCGGTCGCCGAGGGCTTCGCCTCCACCCCCGGCATCGGGGTGACCGCCACCGTCTCCGGCGCCGTCATCGCGGTCGGCGCCCCCGCCCGGCTCCTCGACGGCGCCGCCGACGCGCCCTCCACCGAGGCGGAGGCCACCGCCGCGGCCGTCGCCGAAGAGCTGGAGCGCGACGGACGCACCGCCGTCCTGGTCGGGCGCGACGGCGTCCCGGTCGGCGTGCTCGGCATCGCCGACCGCCTGCGCCCCGACGCCGCCGCCACCGTCACCGCCCTGGCCGCCCTGACCGGCGCCGCTCCGGTGCTGGTGACCGGCGACAACCCGCGCGCCGCCGCCCGCCTCGCCGCCGAGGTCGGCATCACCGACGTCCGCGCCGGGCTGCTCCCCCAGGACAAGGTCGCCGCCGTCCAGGAGCAGGAGCGGGCCGGGCGCAAGGTGCTGGTGATCGGCGACGGCGTCAACGACGCCCCCGCCCTCGCCGCCGCCCACACCGGCATCGCCATGGGCCGGGCGGGCTCCGACCTCGCGCTGGAGACCGCCGACGCGGTCGTCGTCCGCGACGAACTCGCCACCGTCCCCACGGTGATCGCGCTGTCCCGGGCGGCCCGGCGGCTGGTGGTCCAGAACCTGGTGATCGCCTCGGTGTTCATCTCCGGCCTGGTCGTCTGGGACCTGGTCGCCACCCTGCCCCTGCCGCTCGGTGTCCTCGGCCACGAGGGCTCGACCGTCATCGTGGGCCTCAACGGCCTGCGGCTGCTGCGCGAGAGCGCGTGGCAGCGCGCGGGCGCCACCGGGGCGCGGCCGGTTCAGGAGGCGGCGCGGTCCCGGCGCAGCAGGTAGACGGCGGAGGCGGCGGCGAGCAGGGCCATGCAGGCGGTGAAGACCAGGCCGGCGTGCGCCAGGCCGATCGGTCCGGTGAGCAGGCCGATGCCGATGACCGGGATCGAGATGCCGAAGTAAGCGACCACGAAGAGCGCCGACAGGACGCCGCCGCGGTGCTCGGCGGGAGCCGCGGCGGCGATCTCGCCGACCGCACCGCGCAGGCCCATGCCCTGGCCGGCGCCGCCCACCAGGGCGCTGAGCACCATCAGCGGAAGGGCCGTCCAGGCGAGGGAGCCGGCCAGCAGCGCCAGCCCGGCGATGAGCACCAGGCAGCCGATCGGGATCGCCCGTGCGGCGCCCAGCCGGGGCACCAGGAACTGGCCGAGGGTGGAGGCGAAGAAGGCCGTGGAGACGATCAGGCCGACGACGGCCGGGCTGTGGACGTCCAGCCGCTGGGCGAGGAAGGCGGGGCTGACCGAGGTGAAGACGCCCAGCAGGGAGAAGCCCGCGAACGCGGCGATCCCGGCCGGGACGAACACCCCGCGGACCTCCGGCGGCAGGGACGGCCGGCGCGGCCGGGCGGTGCGCAGCGGGCGGGCGCCGGTGACGGTCTCCGGCAGGAGCCAGGTGACCGCGAAGGAGGCGGCGAGCAGCACCAGGTGCACGGCGAACGGCAGGATCAGGGGGTAGCGGGTGTACTCGGCGAGCAGTCCCGACAGCAACGGTCCGCAGCCCAGGCCGCCGATGTTGGCGGCGGTCGCGACGAAGCCCGCGCGGGCCTGGCGTCCGGGTGGGGCGAGCTCCAGCACGTACGCGGTGGCGGTGCCGGTGAACAGGCCTGCGGACAGGCCGGACAGCAGGCGGCCCAGCCACAGCAGCGGCAGGCCGCCTTCGGCCAGGAAGGCGACGGCGCTGCACGCCGCGAGCGCCAGTCCGCCGAGCAGGACGGGCCGGCGGCCGACGGAGTCGGAGACGTTGCCGACGAGCAGCAGGACGCCGATGACGCCGAAGGCGTAGACGGCGAACACGACCGTCACCATCAGTTCGGAGAAGCCGATCTCCTCCTGGTACAGCCCGTACAGCGGAGTGGGCAGGGTGGTGCCCGCCATGCAGACGGCGAAGCCGGCGGCCGCCCCGAGGTAGCCCGCCCGGCCCATGAAGGGCCGCGCAGTCTGATGATCGGTCATTCGCCCACAGTAGGGCGGCCGTCGCCGTCGCAGCCACGGCTCGCGGGGCCGAATAGGCCGATCCGCCCAAGAACCGACGCCCGGCCCCGGCCACACCCGACCCGGCCACACCCGACCCGGTCGCACCCACCCCCGGCGTGGTCGGCCATCGGCTACCGGATCGCGCCGCGGTCCGCGGACGGGCCGTGGGTGGTGCCGCCCCCGGCCCGCACCTGCGTCGGGAGCGCTCCCCAGTAGCGCCGGAACGCGGTGCTGAAGTGCCGGGTGTCCGCATAGCCGCAGGAGCGGGCGACGGCCGCGACGGACAGCGGGCGCAGCGCGGGATCGGCCAGGCGCTGCGCGGCGACGTCCAGCCGTCGGCGGGTCAGGTAGGCGATGATCGTGCACCCCGTCTCCTGCTGGAAGAGCCGTGCTGCGTGGCGCTCGCTCAGGTGGACCTGGGTGGCGACGTCCCGCACCCGTACCGGGCGGTCGAAGTTGTCGTCCAGGTAGCGGGTCATCCGCGCGGCGGCCGCCGCCGCGCGCCCGCCCGGCACGGGCGTCGGGCGCGGGGCGGCGGGCAGGCCGGCGACGACGCGGGCGCAGGTGAGGACCAGTGCGGGGCCGAGGGCGGCCAGCAGGTCGGGGCTGGCCGGCCCCGGAGCCGCGGCCTCTTCGGCGAGTGTCGCCAACAGCCGGGGCAGCGGGGTTCCGTCGGCCGGGACGACCTGGCGCGGGCCGGCCGCGAGGGCGTCGAGCAGGGCGGCGGTCTCCGGGGAGCCGGGCCCGGCGGCCCCGCGCGGACCGCGTTCGGGGACCATCGTCCAGGACCAGAAGACGATGCCGAGCGGGTCCCGGGCGTCGGTGGTGATCTCGTGGACCTCGCCGGGGCGGGCCAGGAACAGTTCGCCGGCTCCGACCGGGTGCTCCAGCGCGCCGAGCCGGAACGTCCCGCGCCCGGCGTAGGCGTAGCAGAACTCGAAGTAGGAGTGGCTGTGCCAGTAGTTGCGCCATGGCTCGGGCGGGTAGAACCCCCAGTCCACGAACTCGACCCGTCGTCCGGCGAGGGTGGTGCCCAGCCGCACGGAGTTGAGCAGGGGCAGGGCGGCGCCCGCCCGGGCCAGTTCGGTCATCTCGGCTCGCCCGCCCCGTCCGTCCTGCGCGCGGTGGGGTCGACGCCCCGCAACATCATGCCCTGACCGAGGGACCAGGTGTGATCGTCCGTGGTGGGCCGGTCCGCAGGGTCCCGGAACTGTACCAGCCAGGTGGTGCGGGCCTGGTCGGAGGTGTTCAGCCCCGAACCGTGCACGGTGAGGTAGCCGAAGAACAGGACGTCGCCGGCCTCCGCCGGGCACGGCCGGGCGTCCTGGAGCCGCCAGGTGTCGGGCGGCAGGTGCCAGCTGCCGTCCTCGACGTGCGGCAGCGGGCCCTGTCGGTGGCTGCCGGGGACGGCCCTGATGCAGCCCTTCTCCTCCGGGGCGTCGTCGAAGTGGAAGACCGCGGCCGCGACGGTGTGCCGGGCGTGCGGGAAGAACGGGTGGTCCTGGTGCAGCGGGAAGGGGGAGCCGGTCTCCGGAGGCTTGATGAACATCTTCGTGTGGTGCAACTGGAGGTTGGGCCCGCCGAGCAGTGCGGCCGCGACGTCCGTGAACCTGGGGTCGACCAGCAGCCGGGCGAAGGCCGCCGAGTGGAACTGCGCGTCGTGGGCGTGCTTGAGGGCCGTGCGTCCGGCGGACGCACCCGCGACGGTGCGCGCGCTGGCCCAGGTCGGGTCGGCGTCGGAGTCGAGGCGGGCGGCCAGGGCGTGGCACTCCTCCCGCATCGCCGCCGCCTCCTGTCGGCTGATCAGGTTCTTGACGAGGAGGAAGCCGTTCTCGTGGTAGGCGGCGAGGTCGTCGGGGCTGAGGGGTTCGTTCATGGCCTCGACCGTAGGCGCGGGGACCGGGCCGGACCGAGGGGCGATACGGACGGCCCGGTGGGTTATCCGGACATCGGCCCGCGCGTTCACGTCCCTCCCGCCGGGCCGCAACCGAGCAGGTGGCGGCGTTCCCGAGGCGGGGAGCGCCCCCGCCCCGATGTCCGGGCACCGTCGCCTCGATGTCCGAGCACCCCCAACTGGCGCGCGGTGCGGCCGAATCCGCACGTGTCCGCCCTCTTGTCAAAGGTTAGTGATGTTTCCTAACTTAATGTCATGTCCGAGACCACACGGCACTCCCGGCGCGACCTCCTGCGAGTGAGCGCGGCGGGCGGTGCCGCCTTCGCCGCGGGCAGCCTCCTGCTGCCCGGCGCCGCCCAGGCCGCCCCCCGCCCGACCGCCCTCGACACCCCGACCCTCCCCGCACCCCGCAGCGACCGGACCGCCGGGTCCGCGCTGCGCCCCTTCGGCCGGCACCTGGCCTTCGGGGCCGATCCCTCCCAACAGGTCGTCGTCTCCTGGCAGGTGCCGGGCGCGGTGACCGCCCCCTTCGTCCGGATCGGCCTCCAGCCCGGCGACTTCGGCTCCCCGATCGCCGCCGAGGTCCGCACCCTGGTCAGCAAGCTGTCCTGGCAGCACCCGGTCGAGGACCAGCCCCTGGTCAAGCCCACCACCGTCACCCAGTACTACCTGCACGCGCAGGTGGACCAGCTGATCCCGGACACCACGTACTACTACGTCGTCGGCCACCAGGGCTACGACCCCGCGGGGCAGCGCGCCCAGCTCGGCGACGTGGCGAGCTTCCGCACCGCGCCCGCCCCCGGACGCGGCGCCGGGTTCACCTTCACCGCCTTCGGCGACCAGGGCATCGGGTACAACGCAGCCGCCACCGCCAACCTGATCGCCGGCCTCGACCCCGCCTTCCACCTCCACATGGGCGACCTCTCGTACGCCAACAGCGGCGGCAGCGGCAAGACCAGCGACCCCTACGACGCCCGCCTGTGGGACTCCTTCTTCGTGCAGAACGACCCCGTCGCCTCCCGGACCCCGTGGATGATGGCGATCGGCAACCACGAGATGGAGGCCTGGTACGGGGCCGACGGCTACGGGGGCGTCCGCGCCCGGTTCACGATGCCCGACAACGCCTGGGCCCAGTCCACCGGCATCTACTCCTGGCGCTGCCAGAACGTCGGCCTGATCAGCCTCGACGGCAACGACATCTGCTACAACACCGCGGCCAACCTGAACTACACCAAGGGCAAGCAGAAGAAGTGGCTGGAGAGCAGGCTCGCCGCGCTCCGCGCCGACACCACTATCGACTTCGTCGTCGTCTACCTGCACCAGTGCACGTACTCCACCTGCCACGACAACGGAGCCGAACTCGGCGCGCAGCAGGACTGGGCCCCGCTGTTCGACAAGTACCAGGTGGACCTGGTGCTCAGCGGCCACAACCACGTCTACGAGCGGACCGACCCCATCCGCTCCGGCAAGCCCACCCGCAAGGTCGCCTCCGGAGACACCGTCAATCCCCTGAAGGACGGCACCACGTACGTCGTCGCGGGCGGCGGTGGCGGCGGGGTCTACTCCTTCCCCGTCGCCGACACCTACCTCGGGCACGAGACGAAGAACGACTCCCCCGTCCCGATGGTGGTCGCCGATCCGACCGGCCACAACCAGACCGTCAAGGTCACCTGGTCCAGGGTCCGTTACACCGGTTACTGCCTGGTGGCGGTCGACGTGACGCCCGCCGCCGCCGGCAAGCCGGCCCGCATGGCGGTGCGCTCGATCACCGAGGACGGCACCGCTGTGGACCAGTTCACCGTGCAACGCGGCTGACCCTGCCCGCACCTGCGCCCGGACGGTCTGCTCCCCGCCGGCCGGGCCGGGCGCGGCGGCGGGCCGGCGGGGTGGGCGTCAGCGGTCCGTGGTGACGGTGAAGCCCTCCGGGGCGCGCAGGTCGACGGCTCCGGTGTGGTCGGTGGACACCTCGATCGGCAGGCCGGCCACCGTCAGGCCGGTGAACGTCAGCGACTCGTAGCCGGCCGGGAGTTGGGCCCGCACCCGGAGCCGCCGGTTGGGGGCGTCGGCCTCCAGGCCGAGCAGTGCCTGCACCACCTGGACGGAGGCGGCGGCGGCCCAGGCCTGCGGGCGGCAGGAGGCCGGGTAGGGGACGGGGCGGGCGACCTCGGCGCGCGGGTGGCCGCCGAAGAGTTCGGGCAGGCGGTGGTCGAAGGCCGCCGCCGCCCGGACCAGGCCCGCGGCCAGCGGCGCGGCGGCGTCGTGCAGCCCCGCGCGGGCGAGGCCGTGGACGGCGATGGCGCTGTCGTGCGGCCAGACCGAACCGGTGTGGTAGCCGAGCGGGTTGAAGCCGGCCGCACCCGCGTCCAGGGTGCGCAGCCCGAAGCCGCTGTCCATGCCGGGGGCGGTGAGCCGGCCGGCCACCAGGGCGCTCTCCTGCGGGTCGAGCAGGCCGGTGCCGAGCAGGTGGCCCATGTTGGAGGCGATCGAGTCGACCTTGCGCTTGCCTCCGTCGAGGGCGACCACCGGGTACGGGCCGTGCGCGTCCTCGGTCCAGAACCGGTCGCGGAAGCGCAGCCGCAGCTCCTCCGCCCACTGCCGCCAGCGGTCGGCGCCGGGCCGGCCGAAGGCCTCCAGCAGGGCGGCGGAGGCGACGGCGGCCTCGTAGGCGTAGGCCTGGACCTCGCTGAGCGCGATGGGGGCGTCGGCGATCCGGCCGTCGCGGAAGCGGATGCTGTCGGAGGAGTCCTTCCAGCCCTGGTTGGAGAGCCCCTTGCCGGAGCTGTCGACGTACTCCAGGAAGCCGTCGCCGTCCGCGTCGGCGTGGTCGGCCAGCCAGCCGAGGGCGGCCTCGGCGTGCGGCAGCAGGTCCTCGACCTGGTCCTCGGGCATGCCCCAGCGCCAGGCGTCGTGCAGCAGGGTGAGCCACAGCGGGGTGGCGTCGGCCGTGCCGAAGTAGCAGGGCGGCAGGTGGGAGCCGTTGTCGAGGTGCTGCTCGTCGCGGCGGACCTCGTGGAGGATCTTGCCGGGCTGCTCCTCGGTGGCCGGGTCGAGGGCGCGGCCCTGGCGGCGGGCCAGGGTGCGCAGCGTGCCGGCGGCGAGTTCGGTGCCGAGCGGGAGCATCATCCGGGCCGCCCACAGGGAGTCGCGGCCGAACAGGGTGAGGAACCAGGGGGCCCCGGCGCCGAGGAAGTGGTCGGCGGGCTCCAGCGGGTCGGTGAGCAGGAGGCCGCGCAGGTCGTGGTGGGAGCGGGCGATCCAGTGCGCGAGGTGGTGGTCGCGGCCGGTGATCCCGGGGGTGCGCCACGGGGCGGCGTCGGCGGCCGGGGCGGGGAAGAGGTCGCCGTCGCGGTGCTCGGCGGTGCACTCCAGGACGGCCTGCCAGCTCTGGCCGGGGGCGAGTTCGAGGTCGAAGCCCAGGGTACCGGTGTCGGCGGCGAGGCGGTCGGGCGCCGGCTCGACGGTGAGGGCGGCGCTGAGCGGGCCCTCGCTCCAGCGCAGGCCGTTCGGGCTGGCGGTGGGCGTGAGGGCCTGGGTGGTGCGGCCGGCCTTGACGGAGTCCATCGCGGCGAAGTCGCTCTCCGCGCGCAGGTCCAGGCGCAGGCGGGCGGTGAGGTCGCCCGCGTTGCGGACGGTGTACCGCTCGACGAGGCGGCCGGGGTGCAGCTCCCGGCGGCGTTCCAGGGTGACGGCCGGGTCGGGGGTGAGTTCGGCGATGCCGCGCAGCACGGTGACGAAGGTGGTGCGCCCGTCCTCGCCGTGCGCGGTGGCGACGGGGGCGTTGGGGATCCCGGCGACGCCGGCCTCCAGGCGGGAGAGGATCCGCCGGTCCCCGTGGTAGAAGCCGTCCGCGCCTTCGCCGATCCGCCCGTCCGGGCGCGAGGCACAGAAGCTCGGGGCGGCCACGGAGAGCTGGGCGTCGTGCAGGAACGGCTGCAGGGCGATCGCTGACATGGTCTCTTCATCCTCGTTTTGGGGCTTGACAGTTGCTTCCACTCGGGCGCAACCTTTCTGCCATTGGAGCGTTCCAAGACATTAACCCCCCTGGTGGGGAAGATGGAACCCCGTATTGGAACGCTCCAAGATCTTGTCAATGAAGACAGAACCTAGGATCGCCGTCATGCATGCACACTCATCGCCCCGGCCCAGGACAGGGTCCGCCGCGACCCTGGAAATGGTCGCCGCCCGGGCCGGCGTGGGCCGTCAGACGGTGTCCAACGCGATCAACTCGCCCGAGCTGCTGCGCCCGCAGACGCTGGAGCGGGTCCAGCGCGCGATCGACGAGCTCGGCTACCGCCCGCACCGGGCCGCGCAGGCCCTCAAGACCAGGGCCAGCCGGCTGATCGGCTACGGCATCCGCTCCAGCAGCACCGGCGTCCCGACCCCGGTCCTGGACCAGTTCCTGCACTCGCTCTCCGAGGCCGCCGACCAGGCCGGCTACCGGGTGGTGCTGTTCGCCGTCGCCCCCGGGGACGACGAACTCACCAGCTACCAGCAGCTGCTCGACGAGCACGGCGCGGACGGCTTCGTACTCAGCGGCACCGACCGCGGCGACCGCCGCCAGGGCTGGCTGCACGAACGCGGCGTCCCCTACGTCGCCTTCGGCCGCACCTGGTCCGGCCGGGACGTCGGCGACTGGGTCGACGTCGACGGCTCCGCCGGGACCTCGGCCGCCGTCCGGCACCTGGCCGGGCTCGGCCACCGCAAGATCGGCTTCCTCGGCTGGCCGAAGGGCTCCGGCGTCGGCGACGACCGCGCCCTCGGCTGGCAGAGCGCGATGCGCGAACTGGGCCTGCCCGCCCGGGGCCGCCGGGCCGAGAGCCCGGACGACCAGGCGAGCGCCACCGAGGCCGCCGAACGGCTGCTCGCGACCGGCGCGACCGCGGTCGTGACCGCCAGCGACACCCTGGCGCTCGGCTGGTACCAGGCGCTGCGCCGCGACGGCCGCGCCCCCGGCCCGGACGCGGCCGTCATCGGCTTCGACGACTCGCCGGTCGCCCCCCTGCTGTTCCCGTCGCTGTCCAGCCTCGCCCAACCGCTCGACGCGGTCGGCCGCGAGTGCATGCGACTGCTGCTGGAACGCCTCGGCGACCGCCACCGGCCGACCGAACACGTGCTCCTGGAACCGGAGCTGGTCCTGCGCGAAAGCGTCTGACCGCCACTCCCCCGAACCATCTCCGCCCACTCCCCCCACCCACCCTCGCAAGGAGATCCCGCATGGCCACCTCCCGCACCCTCGCCGCGGCAGCCGTCTGCACGGCCGTCGCCCTCGGCGCCGTCACCGGCTGCTCCTCCTCCGGCGGCTTCGGCGACTCACCGGCCAAGCAGTCCTCCGGCGGCAACCAGAGCCTGACGGTGCTGATCGCCACCTCCGGCGAGTCCGAGACGGCCGCGGTCAAGGCCGCCACGGCCGACTGGGCCAAGAAGACCGGCAACACCGTCACCGTGCAGATCGCCAGCGACATCAACCAGCAGCTCGGCCAGGCCTTCGCCGGCGGCAACCCGCCGGACCTCTTCTACGTCAACTCCGACCAGTTCGCGAACTACGCCAAGGGCGGCTCGCTGTACGCCTACGGCGACCAGATCCCGGACGCCGCGGACTTCTCCGAGCCGCTGCGCAAGGCCTTCAGCTACGACGGCAAGCTCACCTGCCTGCCCAAGGACACCTCCACCCTGGGCCTGGCGATCAACACCACGCTGTGGCAGCAGGCCGGCCTGACCGAGGCCGACTACCCGACCAGCTGGCAGCAGCTCTCCGACGACGCCGCCAAGCTCACCAAGGACGGCGTGACCGGCCTGGTGACCGCCCCCGACTACCAGCGGCTCGGCGCCCTGCTGAAGGAGGCCGGCGGCTGGATCACCAACCCCGAGCAGACCGCGATGACCGCCGACAGCCCGGCCAACAAGCAGGCGCTGGAGTACGTGCAGTCGATGATGAAGGCCGGCTCGGCCAAGTACGTCGCCGAGGTGGACGCCGGCTGGGGCGGCGAGGCGCTCGGCAAGGGCAAGGCCGCGATGACCATCGAGGGCAACTGGCTCAAGGGCGCGATGGCCAAGGACTACCCGAACGTCCAGTATAAGGTGCTCCCGCTGCCCGCCGGCCCGGCCGGCCCCGGCACCCTCGCCTTCAGCAACTGCTGGGGCATCGCCGCCAAGAGCCAGCACCAGGCGGCCGGGGTCGACCTGGTCAAGCACCTCGCCTCCGCCGACCAGCAGCTGGAGTTCGCCCAGGCCTTCGGCGTGATGCCCTCGCGCACCAGCGCGCTGAGCGCCTACGCCCAGAAGTACCCCGAGTCCAAGGCCTGGGTCGACGGCGTCGCCAACGCCCAGGCGCCGGTCACCATCGCCGGGTTCACCAAGGTGCTCACCCAGTTCAACACCGACCTCCAGTCGCTGAAGACGGGCGACCCGGCGGCCATCCTGGCCACCCTCCAGCGCAACGGCGAGCAGGCCATCAAGAATGCCAAGTAACAGCTCCACCGGCACGATACGCCGGCGCAGCCTGCGCGAGGGAGCATGGGGCTGGCTGTTCGCCGGCCCCATGGTCCTGGTCCTCGGCCTCTTCATGGTCCTGCCGATCGGGATGGCCCTGTGGGTCAGCCTGCTGCACTGGGACGGCCAGTCCAACCCGTTCAGCGGCAGCGCGGACTTCATCGGCCTGGACAACTACCGCCGGCTGTTCGCCGAGGACGGCCTGGACCGCACGCTGTTCGCCACCTCGATGCGCAACACGCTGTACTACGTCCTGCTGACAGTGCCGCTGCAGACGGTGCTGGCGCTGGTGCTCGCCGTCATGGTCAACCAGCGGATGCTGCGCGGCCGGGGCGCCCTGCGCACGGTGTTCTACTTCCCGTCCGTCACCAGCTCGATCGCGATCTCGACGGTCTTCCTGTTCCTCTTCCAGGGCAGCGGCGCCGTCAACCGGATGCTGGGCTGGCTCGGGGTCAAGGGGCCGAACTGGTTCGCCGACCCGCGCGGGGTGATCTGGCTGGTGCTCGGCTGGTTCGGCCTGGACCAGCCCGCTCCGGGCACGGGCGGCCCGCTCGGGCTGTCCTGGTCGGAGTGGTTCGCCGGGCCCTCGGTCGCGATGTGCACGTTGATCCTGATGGCGGTGTGGACCACCTCCGGCACCTTCATGCTGATCTTCCTCGCCGCCCTCCAGGACATCCCGCGCGAACTGGAGGAGGCCGCCGCGCTCGACGGCGTCAACCGCCGCCAGCTGCTGCGCCACGTCACCCTGCCCGCCCTGCGACCCGTCCTGTTCCTGGTGCTGACCCTCGGCCTGATCTCCACCTGGCAGGTCTTCGACCAGGTGTACGTGATGGGCAAGGGCGCGCCCGGCAACACCACCCTCACCCCCGCCTACCTGTCCTACTCGGCCGGCTTCGACAACGCCGACTTCGGGCAGGGCGCCGCCATCGCGTTCGTCCTGCTCGGCCTGATCCTGCTGCTCACCGCCGTCCAGCGGTGGGTCCTGCGGGAGCGGGACGGCAAGCCCCGCCGCAGCCTGAAGGGAGCCCGTCGTGCGGCACGCTGACCGCAAGCCCGCCGTGGACAAGCCGGTCCTCGGGCGCTTCCCCCGGCCGGTGCGGATCCTCGGGTACACCGTCCTGCTCGGCTTCGCGCTGCTCTACCTGCTGCCGTTCCTGCTGCAGCTGGCGAACAGCTTCAAGACCGACCCGGACGCGGCCGCCCACCCGATGTCGGTACTGCCCGACGGCGGCACCCTGGCCTCCTACCGGCGGCTGTTCGGCCTGGCGGAGGGCGTGGAGAACATCCCGTTCCTGCGCTGGCTGGGCAACAGCGTGCTGGTGACCGTCCTGGTGACGGCCGGCCGGGTGCTGTTCGACTCGATGGCGGGCTACGCGCTGGCCCGGATCAGGTTCCCGGGCCGCCGGCTGCTGTTCGCCTTCGTGCTGGCCGTGATGGCGGTGCCGGGCGTGGTGCTGCTGATCCCGAAGTTCCTGGTGCTGAAGAGCTTCGGCATGTTCGACAGCTACAGCGGCATGATCCTGCCGCTGCTGGTCGACGCCGCCGGGATCTTCATCATGAAGCAGTTCTTCGAGTCGGTGCCGCGCGAGATCGAGGAGGCGGCGCGGATCGACGGCGCCGGGACGTTCCGGATCTTCTGGTCCGTCGTCCTGCCGATGTCCCGACCCTCGCTGATCACGCTCACCGTGCTCTCCTTCCAGGGCTCCTGGAACGAGTTCACGCACTTCCTGGTCTCCACCCAGTCCAGCGACCACGACACCCTGACCACCGGCCTGGCGCACTTCGTCGCCGGCGGCCTCGGCTCCGGGACGCAGTACCCGCTCAAGCTGGCGGCAGCGCTGGTCTCCACCCTCCCGGTGGCGATCCTGTTCTTCCTCTTCCAGCGCCACTTCGTGCGCGGCGCCAACTCCGGCTCGCTCAAGGAGTAGTCCCCGCACCGCCCTGCCCCACTCCCCCCGCTCATCGAACCCGCTCATCGAACCCGTTCAACGAACCACCCTGGAGAACGCCCGTGCCCGCCCGTATCGAGGACTACGCGCTGATCGGCGACATGCAGACCGCCGCCCTGGTCGGCAGGGACGGCGCAGTCGACTGGCTGTGCCTGCCCCGCTTCGACTCCCCGGCCGTCTTCGCCGGCCTGCTGGGCACGGACGAGCACGGCTTCTGGCGGATCGCCCCCGGTGACGCCCCGCCCGCCCACCGGCGGCGTTACCGGGGCGACTCGCTGATCCTGGAACAGGAGTGGGACACCGCCGACGGCACCGTCCGGGTGATCGACTTCATGCCGCCGCGCGGCACCGCGGCCCCGCAGCTGATCCGCATCGTCGAGGGCGTCGCCGGCACCGTCCGGATGCGCTCGGCGCTGCGGATGCGCTTCTCGTACGGGCGCATCGTGCCCTGGGTGCACCGGGTCGAGCAGGCCGGCGGGGGCCACCGCACAGTCGCCGTGGCCGGGCCCGACTCGGTGTGGCTGGACGGCGAGTCCGAGACCTACGGCCGCGACCTCACCACCTACGCCGACTTCACCGTCACCGCCGGCGAGCGGATCGCCTTCGCGCTGACCTGGCAGGCCTCCCACCTCGGCGCACCCGACCGGCCGGACGCCGAGCAGGCACTCGCCGCCACCGAGGAGTTCTGGCGCGACTGGGCCGCCCAGTGCACCTACCAGGGCCCCTACCGCGAGGCCGTGATCCGCTCCCTGATCACCCTCAAGGGCCTCACCTACGCCCCCACCGGCGGCATCGTCGCCGCCCCCACCACCTCGCTGCCCGAGGACATCGGCGGCGTCCGCAACTGGGACTACCGCTACACCTGGCTGCGCGACGCCACCATCACGCTCTCCTCGCTGCTGCGCACCGGCTACCGCGACGAGGCCAAGGCCTGGCGCGAGTGGCTGCTGCGCGCCGTCGCCGGCGACCCGGAGAACCTCCAGATCATGTACGGCATCGCCGGCGAACGGGAGCTGGTGGAGACCGAACTGGACTGGCTGCCCGGCTACGAGGACTCGCGCCCCGTCCGGATCGGCAACGGCGCCGCCGGCCAGCTCCAGCTGGACGTCTACGGCGAGGTCGTCGAGGCCCTGCACCTCGCCCAGCACACCGGTCTGGCCCGCAACGACCACGCCCACCTGCTGCAACTGCGGCTGATCTCCTGGCTGGAGGAGCACTGGCAGGAGCCGGACGAGGGCATCTGGGAGGTCCGCGGCCCGCGCCGGCACTTCGTCCACTCCAAGGTGATGGCCTGGGTCGCCGTCGACCGGACGGTCCAACTGCTGGAGCAGACCGCCTGCGAGGGCCCGCTGGAGCGCTGGCGCGCCCTGCGCGACACCATCCACGAGGACGTCTGCACCCACGGCTACGACCCGGACCGCAACACCTTCACCCAGTCCTACGGCTCGCAGGAGCTGGACGCCTCCCTGCTGCTCATCCCCCAGGTCGGCTTCCTGCCGCCGGACGACAAGCGCGTCATCGGCACCGTCGAGGCGATCCAGCGCGAACTGTCCACCGAGGACGGCTTCGTGCTGCGCTACCCCACCAGCGGCGGGGTGGACGGCCTGCCGGGCGACGAAGGAGCGTTCCTGGCCTGCTCGTTCTGGCTGGCCGACGCCCTGGCGATGATCGGCCGGACCGACGAAGCGCACGAGCTGTTCGACAAGCTGCTGTCCATCCGCAACGACCTCGGCCTCCTGGCGGAGGAATGGGATCCGCGACTCAAGCGCCAGGTCGGCAACTTCCCACAGGCCTTCAGCCATGTGCCATTGATCGACACCGCGCTGCGCCTCGGCCGCGGCTGAGGCCCCGGAATAATCGTCCACCCTCTTGTTGATGATGTGATCAAATGTGTAAGCACTGTGGCGCTTGACGCCACTGGGGAGGGATCGGCCTGACCACGTGGTCAGGCCCCGCTCCACAGGAGACGCACCATCAACACCGCCATTCGTCGGGCCGCACGCGGAACCGTTCCCGTCGCCGTCACCGCATCCGTGCTCGCCGCCGGCCTGGCCGCCTGCGGCACCGTCCAGCAGCTTTCGGCCGCTCAGAAGGTGTCCAAGGCCTTCACCAAGGTCGGCGACGGCACCGCCGCCGGCCTCACGTTCTCCGCGGACGCCACCCCGAGCAGATCACCGCCTTCGGCGCGGCCACCGGCGACAAGATCGACCAGAAGAGCGCCGACGCCCTGTCCGGGCTGAGCTTCTCCGTCGCGGTGGCCGCCGACAAGCCCCTGAAGGACCTCGACTCCTTCAAGAACGCACAAGGCTCCGGCGCCGAGAAGGACCTGACGCTCGACAAGTCGGTACGCGTCTCCTACGTGCTCTCCGACCGGAAGGGCACCGCACTGCTGGAGTACCGCCAGGTCGACGCCAAGGCGTTCCTGCGGGCCGACGCCAAGGGCCTGGTGAAGCTGGTCGGCGAGGACCCGTCGCAGGTCGACGCCATCGGCGACAACCTGCCCGCCGACCTGAAGCCGGTCAAGGACGTGCTGGCCGGCAAGTGGGTCTCCTTCGACCTCCAGCAGCTCGCCGACGAGACCAAGAAGTCCGACGGTGCCAAGGCCTCCCCGAGCGGAAAGCCCTCGCTGGACCCCGAGGCCGCCAAGCAGCTGACCAACTCCCTCAAGGACGTCCTGTCCCACACCGTCACCTTCGAGGACAAGGGCAAGAAGGACGGCGCCGAGCACATCTGGATGAGCGCCCCGGGCCGCCAGCTGGCCGACGAACTACTGAAGGCCGTCAAGCCGCTGGCCACCAAGTTCCCCGAGCAGTTCGGGAAGCTCCCCACCTCCGTCCCGAGCACCGTACGCGAGGACAAGGTCGGCGCCGACCTCTACCTGAAGGACGGCAAGCTCTCCGCCGCCACCTTCGACCTCGCCCAGCTGGAGCCGAAGGCCGGACCGGGCGTCAACTTCCCGGTGAAGCTCGCCTTCAACCAGAACGCCCCGACCGTCCAGGCTCCCGCCGACGCCGTCAAGCTGACCAGCGACGACATCACGAGCGCGGCGCTCTCCCTCTTCACCTCCGGTGCCTCCGCCGGGGGCAAGGGCGGCCCCGCCCCGACCACCCCGGAGCTCACCCCCGGCAAGCCCCTGACCCCCGCCCAGGCCGAGGAGCTGAAGACCCTCGGCCTGCCGCTGGCCCAGCAGGAGATCTTCAGCAAGCTCGGCATGAGCTACGAGGACATGAAGAGCCTCGCCCAGGAGGGCTGACCCCCGCCCCTCCGCCACGGCGCCCCGGCCGGCCGCGACAGCGGCGGGCCGGGCGCCGCTGTTCGACGTCACAGCCGGTGCCCCGGCCGCCCGGATCACCGACGCGCGAGATGGACGGTGAGGTCGGCCGCGACCTCGACCGTCTCGGGCAGCACCCGAGCGATCGCGTCGAAGGCCTGCCGCCGCCTCGGCGGCGGCAGTTGGAGGTACGCCGAGATGGTCGACAGGTGGCCGAGGTAGTCCGGGGCGCTCACGGTCAGGCGCCGCCGGATGACGGACTGCCGGACGTCACGGAACAGCCGGGACCGCTCCAACTCCGTTCCTGGCCACTGTAGTTCGTCCTCGGGGGCGGTCCCGTCCGGGGACGGGACGTCGTCGCTCTCCAGGAACGGCGCCCGGGCCGCCCGCACGGCCTCCTCGACGGCCGGGTCGGCCGGCTGGAACGGACCGCCGAAGTTGGCGAACACGCCCTCCGGCTCCAGCAGTTCGGCCACCCGCGACCACCGGCCCTCCGGGCGCGTCCAGTGCAGGGCCGCCGCCGCGTAGACCAGCCCGTACGTCCCGCCCGGCCGCAGGTCCTCGAACGCGGCCCGGACGGTCCGCACGTTGGGGGGTGCCGTCCTGCGCAGTTCGGCGAGCATCGCCGCGTCGGGCTCCGTCGCCGTGACGTCGACCCCGTGCCCGGCGAACAGCCGGGTCGCCTTTCCGGTGCCCGCACCGATCTCCAGGGCGGTCCGCACCGGCCGGCCCGCGTACGCCGCCACCACGTCGAAGAGTTCGTCGGGATACCCCGGCCGGAAGCGTTCGTAGGCTTCCGCGATCGCGCCGAAGCTCAGTGCACGGGCAGACATGCCGAGCATCCTGACACGACCGCGGCGGGCCGTGCCCCGGGTTTCCCGCCGCCGCACCACGCCCGGCGGAGTGGTGCGGGTCCGGAATCAGCCGGTTGTCGGTAATGAACGATTGTGTTCCCTATACCCCGGGGATACTGCCGGTGTCATTCGACGGACCCGCCCCCTCACCGTCATTCGCTCCCGAGTCATTGGGGGACCTGCCATGGTCACCTCGCGCGCCCTGGCCCCGGCGCCGCCCGCACCCGCGCGACGCGGCCAGCACCCGGGGACAGCCCTCACCGTCATCGCGGCCACCCAGCTCATGGTGGTCCTCGACGTCACGATCGTGAACATCGCCCTGCCGCACATCCAGCAGGCGCTGAGGTTCAACACCACCGACCTGTCCTGGGTCGTCAACGCCTACACCCTCGCCTTCGGCGGCCTCCTGCTGCTGGGCGGGCGGATGGGCGACATCCTCGGACGCCGGCGCGTGTTCGTCGCCGGGGTCCTGATCTTCAGCCTCGCCTCACTGCTCGGCGGCGTCGCGCAGTCCTCCGGCTGGCTGCTGGCCGCGCGCGCACTCCAGGGCCTGGGCGCGGCGATCGCCTCGCCGACCGCGCTCGCCCTGATCGCGACCAACTTCCCGGAGGGCCCGGCCCGCAACCGCGCCTTCGGCGTGTACTCGGCCGTCGCCGGGGCGGGTGGCGCCGTCGGCCTGCTCGCCGGCGGGATCCTGACCTCCTGGCTGTCCTGGCGGTGGGTGCTGTTCGTCAACGTGCCGATCGGCATCGCGATCGCGCTGCTGGCGCCGCTCTACATCAACGAGTCCGAACGGCACCCCGGACGCTTCGACCTGACCGGCGCGTTCGCCGCCACCGCGGGCATGGTCTCGCTGGTCTTCGGCTTCATCCGGGCCTCCGACCACGGCTGGACCGACCCCGTGACGCTCACCTCGTTCGGCCTCGCCGCGCTGCTGCTGGCGGCCTTCCTGTTCCACGAACGGCGGGCGCCGCAGCCGATCACCCCGCTGCGCCTGTTCCGCGACCGCAACCGCTCCGGCGCCTACGGGCTGCTGCTCTGCGTGGCCGCGACCATGTTCAGCATCTTCTTCTTCATGACCCTGTTCGTGCAGGACGTCCTCGGGTTCAGCCCGCTGCGGGCCGGCCTCGCCTTCCTGCCGATCAGCGCCGCGAGCGTCGCCGCCGCCCAGTTCGCCGCCCGCACCCAGCTGCGGTACGGGCGCAGACCGTTCCTGGTGGTGGGCTCGTTGCTGGTGGCGGGCGGGACGTTCTGGTCCACCCGGCTCGACGCCCACAGCGGCTACCTGACCGGGGTCCTCGGCCCGACCCTGCTGTTCGGCCTCGGGATGGGCTCGATCTTCGTCCCGGCCACGCTGACGGTGGTCTCCCGGGTCGCCCCGCACGAGACCGGCGCGGCCACCGGCATGCTCAACACCACCCAGCAGGTGGGCGGCTCGCTGGGCCTGTCGATCCTGGTCACGGTCTACGGCGCGGCCGGCCGCAACGAGGCCGGCCGACAGGTCGGCACGTTCCTGCGGCAGGCCACCCCGCAGCAGGCGGCCCAGTTCCGGGCCAGCGGAAAGCTGCCGGCGCCGTACTCCTCCGAGGTGCTGGCGCACGGCATCTCCAGGGCGTTCGACATGGGCCTGGCCTTCGCCGTGCTCGCGGCGCTGATCGCCCTGTTCGTCATCAGGACCGACCGGGAGGCGCCGCCCGTCAGCCCTTCGGGGGAGGGCACTTGACAGGGCGTCCGGACATCGCCGACAGTCCATCTTGCAATGGTTTTCATCTTCGATAACCAGACTCCGCGAAAGAGGACACCCATGTCGCTCGACGTCTCCCCCGCCCTCCTCGCCCAGGCCGAGCACGGCCGGGTCAACCAGGCCGACTTCCTCGACACCGTCCGCGCCTCCCTCCCCTACGCCTACCAGGTCGTCGCCGGGCTCAGCACCGAACTCGGCGCCACCGAGGACGAGTTCACCACCGACAACACCACGCCCAGCGACGAGGAGCGCGCCCAGCTGCTGCGCGCGCTCGCCAGCAACGCCATCCGCGGCAGCCTGGAGGACCACTTCGGCGTCAAGCTCGCCTTCGTCAACTGCCACCGCGTCGGCGCCTTCCGCCCCGGCACCGAGAACGGCGACGCCTACCGCGAGTTCACCTCGCTGCACAACCAGATCCGCAACCAGAGCCCGGAGCTGCGCAGCTGCTGACCCCTCCCGGACGCGCGGCGGGCCCCGTCGGGGGAGGGGGCCCGCCGCGCCCGTACCGGGTGCGTGTGGAAACGGGATTGCGCCGTGTTGCGCGCCGATGTCCTATCCGGCACCGATCTTGTGGGGACGCGAACCGCCTGCGTACGTTCGACGGGCACCACCCGCCCGGCCCTCCCGGGGCCGCCTCACACCACCCGGAGCCACCCACCATGCCGCCGACCCCACGACCGCTGCGGAAACTCGGCTTCCTGACCATCGGACTGTTCGACGAAGCCGACCCACGCCGGGGCCACGAGTCCACCCTCGACCTCATCACCCTCGGCGAGCAGCTCGGCTTCGACAGCGCCTGGCTGCGCCACCGCCACCTCCAGTACGGGATCTCCTCCCCCGTCGCCGTCCTCGCCGCCGCCTCCCAGCGCACCAGCCGCATCCACCTCGGCACCGCCGTCACCCCGCTCGGCTGGGAGAACCCGCTGCGCCTCGCCGAGGACCTCGCCACCGTCGACCTCCTCTCCGGCGGCCGTCTCAACGCCGGGTTCAGCGTCGGCCCGCCCACCCACTACGACCGGGTCCGCGGCGCGCTCTACCCCGACACCGGCGAGCACGAGGACTTCGGGACCGGCCGCGCCGAGCGCCTCCTCGGCCTCGTCCGCGGCGAACCCGCCTCCGACTTCGCCGGCACCGAGGGCATCGAGGTGTACTCCCGCCGGGTCCAGCCGCACTCCCCCGGCCTCGCCTCCCGGCTCTGGTACGGCGCCGGCAGCCTGCGCTCCGCCCGCTGGGCCGGCGAACACGGGCTCAACCTGCTCACCAGCAGCATCGTCAAGGCCGGGGAGCCCGGGGAGTCCGAGGACTTCGCCGAGATCCAGCGCACCCAGATCCGCGCCTTCCGCGCCCAGCACCCCGACGGCGAGCGCGCCCGCGTCTCCCAGGGCCTCGTCGTCATCCCCACCGACGGCGCCACCCCCGAACAGCGCGCCAAGTACCAGGCGTACGCCCTCGCCCGCGCCCCGCGCACCCTCGCCCCGCAGGGCCCGGCCCGGATGGTGTTCGCGCCCGACCTGGTCGGCCCGTCCGCGGAGATCGCCGAGCGGCTGCACGCCCACGCCGGCTACCAGGAGGTCGACGAGGTCGCCTTCGCCCTGCCCTTCACCTTCGACCACCAGGACTACGTGCAGATCCTCACCGACCTCGCCACCCGCCTCGGCCCCGCCCTCGGCTGGCAGCCCTCGACCGGGCGCGGCTGACCCGGCGTCCGGCTGCGCCCCGCTGCGCGCGACCCGGCGACCCGGCGACCCGGCGACCGCAGTGGGGCACAGCGGGGGCACGGCGGCTCAGGGCCGGTCGGGGCCGCGGGTGGGCAGCGTCTGGCTGTAGACGACGCTCGTGGTCGTGCTGCCGAAGCCGGCCAGCTCGTCCACGAGCGTCTCCAGGTGCTCCATGGAGGTCGCGGCGACCTTGAGGGTGTAGCAGTCGTCGCCGGTGGTGCGCAGGCACTCCAGGAGCTCCCGGCGCTCGGCGAGCAGCCGGCGCAGCGGCTCGTGGCGGTTGCCCGGGTACTTCAGCCGGACGACGGCGAGCACGGGGTAGCCGACCTTGGCCAGGTCGACCGCGGCGTGGTAGCCGGTGATGACGCCCAGCGCCTCCAGGTTCCGCACCCGTTCCGTGGTGGCGGACGAGCTGAGGTTCACCCGCCGCCCCAACTCGCTGAGGGAGATCCGGGCCTCCTGTTGCAGCTGTCCGATGATCTGCCAGTCGACGTCGTCAAGATTCATGGCCATACCGCGATTCTACCGGCAGAACCACGGCGTGGATGGGCCATCGCCGGGAGGATTCGGTTCCGCTGGCCATGATCACCGGGATAGCCTCGGTCCATGCAACTTGGCGTCAACGTACCGAACTTCGGGCCCGGAACCGATCCCGGCGTGCTGCGTGAATGGGCGCGGACCACGGAGGGGCTCGGCTTCGACCTCCTCATGGTGTCGGACCACGTGGCCGTCACCCCGGACGTGGCCGTGCGGTACCCGGAGCCGTTCTACGAGCCGTTCACCACGCTGTCCTGGCTGGCCGGCCTCACCAGCACGCTGCGGCTGGGCACGAGCGTGCTCATCCTGCCCTACCGGCATCCGCTGCTGCTGGCCCGGATGGCCACCGACCTCAGCCTGCTCAGCGACGGCCGGTTCGTCCTCGGGGTGGGGGTCGGCTGGGCGCGGCAGGAGTTCGACGCGCTCGGCGTGCCGTTCGCCGCGCGCGGCCGGCTGACCGACGAGTACCTGGGCGTCCTGCGGGACGCATGGCGTCCGGAGACCGGGGGCCACGGCGCCCCGACGCCCGTCTGGGTCGGCGGCCACAGCGCGGCGGCGATCCGGCGCGCGGTCGGGTACGGCGACGCCTGGCACCCGCTGCGGCTCCCCCTGCCCCTGATGCGCTCGATCCTGGCGGAGCACGCGCTGCCGGGGTTCTCGCCCCGCATCGCCCTGCGGATGACCGAGGCGCCGGTCGACGACCCCGAACGGCCCGCCGGGGTCGGCAGCATCGAGCAGATCCTCGACGACCTCGACCAGCTGCGGCTGCTCGGCGCGGACACCGTCGTCCTCGACCCCTACCACGGCGATCCGGAGGAGACCCGCCGGCCCCACGCGGCCTGGCAGGTGCTCACCACCGTGGCCACCCACTGGAGGAACCGATCGTGATCACCGTGGCCGACGAAGCCCTCCTGCGGCACGCCATCGCCATCGCGGCCCGGGCGGTCGCCCTGGGCGACGCGCCGTACGGCTCCCTGCTGGCCGGCCCGGACGGCGCGATCCTCGCCGAGGCCCACAACACGGTGCGGCGCGACGACGACATCACCGCCCACCCGGAGCTGAAGCTCGCCCGCTGGGCGGCCCGCGAACTCGACCCGGACGCCGCCGCCCGCACCACCCTCTACACCAGCTGCCAGCCCTGCGGCATGTGCGCCGGCGGCATCGTCCGCTCCGGCCTCGGCCGGGTGGTCTACGCCCTCTCCACCGAGCAGCTCGTCGAGCTCAACCCGCAGTCGGGCGCCTGGCCGACGGTGGCCCAGGACGGCCCGGCCCTGTTCGACGAGGCCCGGACGCCCCTCGACGCCTACGACCTGCCGGGCCGATGACGACGACGCGCCAGGCGGGCACTGGCCAGATGACTAAGCGCTTGCTTAGACTCGGGCGTCCAGTGCAGGCCCGCGCGCGCCCCCAGGAGACGTCATGACCGCGACCAACCGTCAGATCCGCCTCGCCCGTCGGCCGGTCGGGGAGGTGCGGGCGGAGGACTGGACGCACGGGTCGGAGCCGGTGGGGGCGGCCGGGCCCGGGGAGTTCGTGGGGCGGACGCGGTACGTGTCGCTGGACCCGGCGATGCGCGGGTGGCTGGACGACCGGCCGTCCTACCTGCCGCCGGTCGGGCTGGGCGAGGTGATGCGGGCCGGGTCCGTGGTGGAGGTCGTCGAGTCCAACCACCCGACGTTCCGGGTCGGCGACCACCTGGTCGGGAGCTTCGGCGTCCAGGAGTACGTGGTCTCGGACGGCAAGGGCGCGCTGAAGGTCGACCCCGCGCTCGCGCCGCCATCGACCTACCTCGGCGCGCTCGGCATGCCCGGGCTGACCGCCTACTTCGGGCTGCTGGACGTCGGGGCGCTCAAGGAGGGCGAGACCGTGGTGGTCTCCGGCGCCGCCGGGGCCGTCGGCAGCATGGTCGGGCAGATCGCCAAGATCAAGGGCTGCCGGGTGGTCGGCATCGCGGGCGGCCCCGAGAAGTGCGCGCTGCTCACCGGGGAACTGGAGTTCGACGCGGCGATCGACTACCGCTCCGAGGACGTCCGCAAGGCGCTCCGCGACCACGCGCCCGACGGCATCGACGTGTACTTCGACAACGTCGGCGGCGACGTCCTGGACGCCGCGCTCACCCGGCTCGCGATGCACGCCCGGGTGGTGATCTGCGGGGCGATCAGCCAGTACAACGCCGAGACCGCCGTGCAGGGCCCGTCCAACTACCTGTCACTGCTGGTGCGGCGGGCCCGGATGGAGGGCTTCGTGGTGTTCGACTACGCGCGCCGCTACCCGGAGGCGGCCCGGGAGCTCGCGGGCTGGATCGCGGACGGCCGGATCAAGGTCAAGGAGCACGTGGTGGAGGGGACGGTGGACGACTTCCCGGAGGTCCTCGGGATGCTGTTCCGCGGGGAGAACACCGGCAAGCTGGTGCTGCGGCTGGCCTGAGCCGGGCCCTTCGTGGCGACGGGGCGGCTGACCTGAGCCGGGCCCGGTAGCAGCCGCCCGGGGGCGGGGCCTGCTCGCGGCCCGCTCACCTCCAACCCCCGCCCCGGGCCCCGGTACTGACCACGTGTCCCGCCGGACCGCCCGGAACCCGGCCTCTCACTTGTCTCTCCGCGAACCGTTCTTCCGCCGTACATCTGGCCGTCGCCCTCCGCGCACGGTAGGGATCGGGTGGCGTTGCTAGAACCGCAGCGCCCGAACTTTCTTGTCCGTGCTCAGACCGCCGGGCCACCGGCCCGCGCGGCCGTCAGGAGGAAGCTCATGCGGAGTACCCAGCGAGTCCGGCGCAGAGCGATGGCGGGGGCGTCCGCCGCAGCCGTGGTGGGGGCGCTGCTGGCGCTGCCCGGCGGCGTCGCCCAGGCGGCGTCACCCGATGTGGTGATCAGCCAGGTGTACGGCGGGGGCGGCAACTCCGGTGCCCCGTACGCCAACGACTTCATCGAGCTGTACAACCGCGGCACCGCGCCGGTCTCCGTCACCGGCTGGACGGTGCAGTACGCCTCGGCGGCCGGCACGGCCTGGTCGCGGACCACGCTGTCCGGCACGATCGCGCCGGGGCGCTTCCTCCTGGTGCAGGAGGCCGCCGGGGCCGGGACCGGCGCGGCGCTGCCCGCACCGGACGCCACCGGGACCCTCAACCTGGCCGCGACCTCCGGCAAGGTCGCGCTGGTCACCAACGGCACGGCACTGACCTGCGGTTCGGGCTGCGCGACGCAGCCCGGGGTGAAGGACCTGGTCGGCTACGGGTCGAGCGCCAGCTCCGCCGAGGGCTCGCCGACCGGCAACCTGTCCAACGCCACCGCCGCCCTGCGCGTCGGCGGCGGCGCCACCGACACCGACAACAACGCGGCGGACTTCACCATCGGCGCCCCGACGCCGCGCAACTCCGCGTCCACCGGCGGCGGCACCACCACCGGCGCCCGAATACACGACATCCAGGGCGCGGCCCGCACCTCCCCGCTCGCCGGCAGCGCGGTGGGCGCGGTGCCCGGCGTGGTCACCGCCGTCGGGCCCAACGGCTTCTGGTACCAGGACCCGCAGCCCGACAACGACCCCGGCACCAGTGAGGGCGTCTACGTCTACACCGCCAGCGCGCCCACCGTCGCGGTCGGCGACTCGGTCACGGTGAGCGCCACCGTCAGCCAGTACCGCCCGGGCGGCAGCGGCGGCACCACCAACCTGTCGATCACCGAACTCACCGCGCCCAGCGTCACGGTGCTCGCCCACAACGCGCCGCTGCCCGCGCCCACCCTGGTCGGCCCCGGCGGGCGGGTGCCCCCGGCAGCGGTGATCTCCAGCGCCACCGGCGGGGACGTCGAGACCGCCGGGAACTACCAACCCGCCACCGACGGCCTCGACTTCTGGGCCTCGCTGGAGGGCATGCGGGTCGAGATCGACAACGCGGCCGTGGTCGGCCCCAGCAACAAGTACGGCGAACTCCCCGTCGTGCCCCCGGGCAGCACCACCCGCACCAACCGGGGCGGCATCCTGCTCCAAGCGGGCGAC
Organism: Kitasatospora sp. NPDC086801; assembly: GCF_044745805.1. Taxonomy (NCBI): domain Bacteria; kingdom Bacillati; phylum Actinomycetota; class Actinomycetes; order Kitasatosporales; family Streptomycetaceae; genus Kitasatospora; species Kitasatospora sp. NPDC086801. The sequence goes on along the minus strand of NZ_JBIVAX010000016.1, from coordinate 60,870 downwards.
GGCAACCCGGAGCGGGTGACCCTGGCGAACGCGCTCGCGCCCACCCCCGCCGCCAACGTCGGCGACACCCTGACCGGCGCGACCGTCGGCGTGCTCGACTACTCCTTCGGAAACTTCAAGCTCCAGGTCACCGCGACCCCGACGGTCGCCTCCGGCGGCCTCGCCCCCGAGGTCACCGCCGCCCCGACGGCCGGCCAGCTCGCCGCCGCCACCTTCAACGTGGAGAACCTCTCCCCCGCCGACCCGCAGAGCAAGTTCGACGGCCTCGCGGCGGGCATCGTCACCAACCTGCGCTCGCCCGACCTCGTCGCCCTGGAGGAGATCCAGGACAACAGCGGCCCCACCGACGACGGCACCACCGCCCCCGACCAGACCCTCGCCAAGCTCACCGCCGCCATCGCGGCGGCCGGCGGCCCGGCCTACTCCTACCGCCAGCTCGACCCGGTGGACGGCCAGGACGGCGGCCAGCCCGGCGGCAACATCCGCCAGGTGTTCCTGTTCCGCACCGACCGCGGCCTGAGCTTCACCGACCGCCCCGGCGCCGGCTCCACCACCGCCGACTCGGTGGTCAACAGCGGCGGCACGCCCCAACTCGCCTACTCCCCCGGCCGGATCGACCCGACCAACACGGCGTTCAACGCCAGCCGCAAGCCGCTCGCCGGCGAATTCCGCTGGAACGGCAAGCCCGTCTTCGTGATCGCCAACCACTTCAACTCCAAGGGCGGCGACCAGCCCCTGTTCGGCCGCTACCAGCCGCCCGCGCACCCGTCCGAGGTCCAGCGCCACAACCAGGCGACGGCGGTGAAGAACTTCACCGACCAGATCCTGGCGGTGGACCCGAACGCGGCGGTCATCGTGCTCGGCGACCTCAACGACTTCGAGTTCTCGCAGACCGCCGACATCCTCACCGCCGGCGGCTCGCTGACCGACCTGCCGCGCACCCTGCCGCTGCCCGAGCGCTACACCTACGTGTACGAGGGCAACTCCCAGGTGCTGGACCACATCCTCATCTCCGGCGCGCTGGCGGCGAAGCCGTACAGCTACGACATCGTGCACATCAACAGCGAGTTCAGCACCCAGCTGAGCGACCACGACCCGCAGGTCGTGCGGATCCCGCTGCCCTGACGCACGGCACCGGCCCGGTGCCGGTGTGACACCGGCGCGGTGCCGGCCTCCCCCGGGTGGGGTGGCCGGCACCGCGTTCGCGTTTCAGCCGGCCACAGCGGCCAGCACGGCGCGCAGGCCCTCGTCGTCGTGGATGGCGGCGCCCGCGAAGCGGCCGCCGACGATCCGGCGGTCGCGCCCGGCGAGGTCGGCGAGGCGGCGGCGCCGCCCGTCGTCCAGGGCGGCGGCGCCCAGGGCCGCCAGCGCCTCGCCCGCGCCCTGGAGGTCCGCCCCGGTCTCGGCCGCGACCAGGGCGGCCTCGGCCAGGCGGCCGCGGTCGAGGGCTGCGCCGTCGGCCACCGCGAGGAGGGCCAGCACGGCGGCCGGGGCCTTCACCGGGTCGGCGAGCAGTCCGTCGAGCCGGGCGGTGAGCGGGCGGGCGGCCCGAGGAGGGCGGCGACGCGGGCCGCGCGGACGGCCGTCCGGTCGAACCACGCCCCGTCATCGGCGCGCCGCAGGACGCCGTCCAGGATCGGGACGACCTCGGCCGCGTCCCCGGCGATCCGCCACAGCGCGTCGGCCACCGCCAGGTCGGCGTCCAGCACCGGGGAGGTGTCGGGCACGCCGGCGGCGCTCAGCGCGGCGCGCAGGGCGGGGGCCAGGGCGAGGGCCTCGGGGCCCAGGTCGGCGGCGGCCCTGGCGGCCTCGGCGACCGCGTACGGGCCGGCCGCGAGCCGGTCGGCGAGTGCCCCGAGCAAGGCCTCGGGATCGCCGGTGAGGTCGTACAGCGCCCGGGCCGCCGCGACCGAACCGGACACCTCCCGCAGCACGGCGGCGGCGCGGTCGCGCTCCGCCACCGGGCCCCCCGCCGCGACGGCCGCGACGGCGGCGGCCGCCTCCGGGTGGCGCGGCAGCACCGCGCACAGCTCGGGCAGGGCCGGGGCGGCCGCGCGGCCCCACTGCCGCAGCAGGCGGAACAGCTGGTGGTGCTCGTTGCCGCCGAGCTGCTCGGCCGTCAGCCGGGCGCGGACGGCGGCGAGCAGCTCGGGGTCGAAGGGGAACGGTGCGTCGGCAGGGGCGCGCATGCCGGCGGCGGCGTCCAGCGCGCGCGGGCGCCGGTCCAGGGCGCTGGCGAGCAGCGGGGCCGCCGCCCGGGGTGCGACCAGGACGAGCGCGGCCAGCGCCTGATCGGCGGCGCCTTCGTCGGCCCCGTCCCCGTCCTCGTCGTCGGCCTGTGTGGCCAGGGCGGCCAGCCCCGGGGCGGTCTCGGCGGCGGCCGGGCCGAGGCTGCCGAGCAGGTGCACCACCGCGGGGTCGGCGACCAGCGGGGCGAGCGCCGGGAGCAGCCGCCGGGGCGCGCTGCGGGACAGCTGGCAGGCGTGCTCGGCCGCCCAGACGGCCTCGGCCCGCACCTCGGGGCGCTCGTCGCGCAGGGCCCGGTCGAGCAGGGCGTAGGCGGCGTCGCGGTCGGCGGGCGTCTCGCGCAGCAGCAGGTCCTCGGTGATCGCGCGCAACGGCTCCCGGCGGTCCAGGTCGTACCGGTCGGCGGCGATCGGGTCGGTGGGCAGCAGGGCGAGGACGGCGGCGTGGTGGGCGCCGGTCCAGGGCTCGCCCGCGTCCAGCCCGGCGAGGACGGCGGCCAGGCGCAGCGGTGCCGGCGTGTCCTCGCCCAGCAGCGGCCCGGCCTCGGTGGCCGCTCCGGACCGGTCCAACCGGCCGAGGGCGGTGAGGAGTTCACCGCGTACGACGGGGTCGGTCTCGCTCGCCCAGCGGTGGCGCAGCGCGGGCAGGGCGGGGTCGACGGCCCTGGTCTGGCCGACGGCCCAGGCGGCGGCCTGCCGGACGGCGGCGCTCCCGTCCGCCAGCAGCGGCAGCAGCAGCGGGAGTTGGTCGACGACAGCGGCCCGGACGGGAGCCGACTCGCCCGCGCACCCGCCCTCACTCTCGGCCAACCCGCCGATCAGGCCCAGGACTTCGGCCACCTCACAGCCGGCCGCCGCGATCCGGGCCAGATAGGGGACGGCGTCCGCGCTGGCGGTGTACACCGAGCCCTGGTGGAGGATGCACGAGTAGAGCTCGGCGAGCGCCTCGTCGGCCTGCTCGCCGCCGGCGGTGAGCGCGCGCAGCAGGCCGGGCAGGTCGTCGGCTGGTCCGTAGGCGTGCGAGACGGACGCCCAGGGGTGGGCGTCGAGTCCGTCGAGGGCGTGGGCGAGGTCCATGCGCGGATCATCGCAGCCGCCACCGACAGTCCGGTTGCCGGAGACACCGGTGGTTCAGTCCGGGCCGGTGAGGTGGCGCAGGTAGGCGTCGGGGCGTTCCAGGTAGCGGCGCCAGTGGTCGACGAGCTCCAGGTCCTGCCAGCGGGTCGTCCGGACGCCGTGCTCGCCGACCTCCAGGACGGCCGCGCCGGGGGTGGCGGCCAGGATCGGCGAGTGGGTGGCGCAGACCACCTGGGCGCCGGTGCGGCCGAGTTGGTCCAGCAGGGCGACCAGGCGGAGGGTGGAGGTGAACGAGAGCGCCGCCTCCGGCTCGTCCAGCACGTACAGGCCCGGCTCGCGGAACATCGACTCGAAGACCGTCAGGAAGCCCTCGCCATGGCTCATCAGGTCGGTGCGTTCCTCCCAGTAACCCGGCCGGCCCTGCTTCTCGGCCATCATCCGCATCGCGGTCTCGGCCCGCAGGAAGAAGCCGCGCCGCCGCGAGCGCGGGCCGGCGGCCATCGCCCGCCCGCGCTCGCCGTAGTCGAGGCGCAGGAGCCCGCCGAGGACGCTCGGTTCGCGCGGGCCCGCGTAGCGCGACCCGGCGCGGCCGCCGTAGGAGTCCACCCCGTAGGCCTCGGCCAGGGCCTCGACCAGGGTGGACTTGCCGGAGCCGTTCTCCCCCACCAGGAAGGTGATCGGCGCGGGGAACGCCACGCCGGTGCCGAGCAGGGCGCGCACGCACGGGACCGTCCACGGCCAGCCCGTGCGGCCGCCCTCGGGGAGCAGCTCCCGGTGCACCCGCATCCGCTCGACGATCACGTACGGCCTCCTGCTGTCCTGGTTCACCTGGCTCGACTGGTTCGTCTGCCGAGGATCACCCTAGGCGGACCCACTGACAGCGCTCAGGCGTCCCGGCGGATCAGGCTGACGGCGGCCAGGGTGAGGGCGACGGCGAGGTAGCCGGCGTGGGCATGGGCGCGGGCAGCCGGCCACGCCGAGCGTCACCCGCCGACTGGTCCGCCGTTCGGCCGTGATCGTTCATGCGATGACCTTAGGAGCCGCCACCGCAGCTGCGCAGACGGATGCGGGCTCCGGCCGGTACTTCCCGTCGGTGCGCCGGTGGTGGCGGTCCCCCGGGCGGGTGATCGGCCTCGCCGGGGTTGACGCAGGGGGCGCGCCATAGCACGAACTCAGCTCCCGGATCGGCGAATTGGCGGAGAAACCCTTCACATGAGCGAATCCGGGGCGGGTTGGCGGTGCGGGCGGGGCGGGGCGAGAAGCCTGGTGGCGGGACGGCGGCCGGCCCGGGCTGAGACTGGTGTGCGAGATGTCCGGCATGTCCGGCACGGCAGGACAAGTCGGCTGTACAGCTGGATTCTTGAGTTTCAGTCAGGAATGTCCTGAACTTGGCTATGCTGCATCACCATGCCTCCGGCGCCGGCCGTCGCCCGTCCCCGTACTGTTCCGATCGTTTGAGGATGCCGAGAATGCTTCGAGCTGGATCATCACCCGCCAGACGGCCGTCCGCGCCCCTGCTCGGCTGGCTGCTGCCCACCGCCGTGATGGCGGCGGCCGTGGCGGCCGCCGCGGCGGTGGTGTCCGCCGGGGTCCGCGCGGAGGTGCTCTGGTGCGGGGCTACGGGCACCGTGCTGGTGGCCGTGGTGGCCGCCGAGTCGGCCCGCCGGGGGCGTGCGCTGGCCGCGTCGCGGGAGCAGCACGCCCGGCAGGTGGGCGAGTTACAGCGGCGACTGGCCGGCCAGGAGGCCGAGGCGGTGCGGCTGGCGAAGGAGGAGCTGCCGAGGCTGGTGGCCCGGGTTCGTTACGGCGCGTCGATGGACAGCCTGTTCCGGTCGTACCAGGTGCGCGATCCGCTGGCGGCGCCGAAGTTCCGGGGCGCGCTGGAGTCGGTGGTGCGCGGGATCATCGTCGCCGTCGACGACGAGGTGAGCCGGCGCGACTCCGCCGAGCGGGCCTTCGTCAACATCGCCCGCCGGGTGCAGGCGATCATCCACCGGCAGGCCAAGGACCTGCGCGAGATGGAGGACCGGCACGGCAACGACCCGGCGGTCTTCGACGACCTGCTGCGCCTGGACCACGGCAACGCGCTGACCGGCCGCCTCGCCGACAGCATCGCCGTGCTGTCCGGCGCCCGCCCCGGCCGCCAGTGGACCCGGCCGGTGGCGCTCTACAGCGTGCTGCGCGGCGGCATGTCGCGCATCCTGGAGTACCAGCGGGTGGACCTGCACCCGGTGGCCCAGGTGTCGGTGATCGGCCCGGCCGTCGAGCCGCTGATCCACGCCGTCGCCGAACTGCTCGACAACGCGACCCGCTACTCGCCTCCGCACACCCATGTGCACCTGAGCGCCGCCGAGGTGCAGAGCGGTATAGCGATCGAGATCGAGGACGGCGGCCTCGGCCTGACCGACGAGGCCCGGATCCGTGCCGAGCGCAGTCTGCGCGAGGCCCAGGTCTCCAAGGACCTGGACGACCTCACCGAGTCGCCCCGGCTGGGCTTCGCGGTGGTGGGCCGGCTGTGCCAGGCGTACGGCTTCCAGATCTCGCTGCGCCGCTCCGCCTACGGCGGCGTCCGGATCGTGCTGGTGGTGCCGCAGGAGTTGGTCACCACCGCGCCCCCGACCGGGCGGGCGCACGGGATCGGCGCGTTCTCCGGCCCCCGGCCGCTCCCGGCGAACCCGCCCAAGTCGGCCGCCCCGTCGCGGCCGTGGGGGGCACGGGCGGCGACGGCCGGCGTGGCGGGGCCGTCCTTCGGGTCGGCCAACCCGTGGGCGCCGAGCGGGTCGGGCCCGGGGGACGACGAGGTGGTGGTGACCGAACGCACCGCCAACGGCCTGCCCCAGCGGCGCCGCCGGCCGCCGACCCCCCTGGGGGGCTACGCCGGGTCGGCCCGGTCCGCCGGACAGTACGGCCACCCGACCGCCCGCCCCACCCCGGGGACGGGAGGGCGCCACGCCAAGGAGCCGGTGCAGCCCGGCCTCTGGCTGGAGGCGTTCACCGAGGGGATCAACGGCCATGGGCCGGCCGCGGGTTCGGCCGGTCAGACCAGTGACGAGACGGCAGGGAAGGGCGAGCAGTGATTCCGCACCGCAGCAACATGGACTGGATCCTCAAGGACCTCGCAGACAGCGTGCCGTGCGTCCGCCACATCGTCGTGCTCTCCGGCGACGGCCTCCGGATCGCCCAGCACGGCACCGATCCGGACACCGCCGACCGGCTCGCCGCCGCCTGCGCCGGGCTGCAGAGCCTGGCCGCGGCGGTGGGGCAGGAGTTCCCGCACGGCGACGGCTCGATGCGGCTGGTGGTGATCGAGGTGGACGGCGGCTTCTTCTACCTGATGGCGGCCGCCTCCCGCGCGTACCTCGCGGTGCTCGCCGACGAGGGCGTCGACGCCGGGCTGGTGGGCCAGCAGATGCGCGACCTGGTCGCCCGGATCGGCGAGCACCTGGCCGCTCCCCCGCGCAACCCCGAGGTGGTCGCGTGAACCGGCCGGCGCGGCGGCCGGTGCGCCGGCCCGGCCGCGGCCGCAGCCGCCCGACCCGGCACCGCGGGGTGGGCACATGAACGAGCACAGCGAGGCGGGCACATGACGACGGCCGACCAGGACGGGTGGGACGGCCCGGACCCCGCCCGCCTCTACGTGATCACCCGCGGCCGCAGCGGCCCGTCCGGACCGGGCGTCTTCGACCTGGTCACCCTGATCGCCTCCCGCACGGAGCCGACGCCCACCATGCAGCCCGAGCACGCGGCCATCCTGCGGCTGTGCCGCTCGCCGCTCTCGGTGGCTGAGGTCTCCGCCTACCTCGAACTGCCCACCAGCGTCGTCACCGTCCTGCTGGCGGACCTGCTCGACGACGGGCGGATCGAGGCCCGCGCCGCCGTCCCCAAGGCGGAACTCCCCGACCGCGCCCTGTTGGAGGCGGTGATCCATGGACTTCAAAGGCTCTGACACCGTGGTGGGCCCAGCGGCCTCGGACCTGTTGCCGGACTCCGTCACGATGGCGGTCAAGGTGGTGATCGTGGGCGGCTTCGGCGTCGGCAAGACGACGCTGGTCGGCTCGGTCAGCGAGATCCGCCCGCTGACCACCGAGGAGACCATGACCCAGGCCGGGGTCGGCGTGGACGACCCCACCGGGGTCGAACGCAAGACCTCCACCACGGTGGCGATGGACTTCGGCCGGATCAGCATCAGCGACGAGCTCGTGCTGTACGTGTTCGGCACCCCCGGGCAGGAGCGGTTCTGGTTCCTCTGGAACGGCCTGTTCGAGGGCGCCCTGGGCGCGGTGGTGCTGGTGGACACCCGCCGGCTGGAGGTCAGCTTCGAGGTGATCGGGCGGCTGGAGGACCGCGGCGTGCCCTTCGTGGTGGCCGTCAACGGCTTCCCGGAGGCGCCAGCGCACCCGGTCGACGAGCTGCGGGCCGCCCTCGACCTGCCGTCCGAGGTGCCGATCGTGTCCTGCGACGCGCGCAGCCGCGAGTCCAGCCGGGACACCCTGATGACCCTGATGCGGCACCTGTACGACCTCGCGGCCCCGCCCGCCCGGTAACGACCGCCCGCTCACGACCGCCCGCCCGTGCCCGGCCCCACCCCCCGGCCCGCCGACCGACGGCGCGCCCGTCAGCCCGAACCACCCGTCCGCCTCGCCGACCCTGCCGACCCCGGAGACCCCGTGAGCACCCCGTTCCCCGATGACGCCGCCCCCACCCCGCCACCCGGCTGCCCGGCCCACGGGCGTGCCCTCGAACCGCTCGGCCCCGGCGGCGTCCGGCGCCTGTACGGGCCGGAGGCCGAGGCCGACCCGGCGGGCCTGTACGAGAAGCTGCGCGCCGAACACGGCGAGGTGGCCCCGGTCCTGCTGCACGGGGACCTCCCAGCCTGGCTGATCCTCGGCCACGGCGCGAACATCACCGCGATGCGCTCGCCGTCGCTGTTCTCCCGCGACTCCCGCCTCTGGTCGGCGTTCCGCGCCGGCGACGTCCCGATGGACTCCCCGCTGATGCCGGTGATCGCCTGGCAGCCGCTGTGCGTGTTCGCGGACGGCGAGGAGCACCGGCGGCTGCGCGGCGCCGTGCTGGACGGCCTGAACCGCTTCGACCGGCGCGGCGTGCGCCGCCACGTCCGGCGGTTCACCACCGAGCTGGTGCAGGTGGTCGGACAGACCGGCCGGGCCGAGCTGGTCACCCAGTTCGCCGAGCACCTGCCGATGCTCGTCATGACCCAGCTGCTCGGCATGCCCGACGAGTACGGGCCGCAGCTGGTGAACGCCGCCCGGGACCTCATGAAGGGCACCGAGACGGCCATCGCCAGCAACGAGTACGTGGTGGCGAGCCTGCGCCGGACGATGGCCGCCAAGCGCGAGGACCCGGGTGGCGACCTGGTCACCTGGCTGCTGGAGCACCCGGCCGGGCTGACCGACGACGAGGTGATGGAGCACCTGCGGGTGGTGCTGCTCGCCGCGAACGAGACCACCGTCAACCTGATCGCGGACACCCTGAAGATGGTGCTCACCGACCCCCGGTTCCGCGCCCACCTGTCCGGCGGTCAGATGACCCTGGGCGAGGCGCTGGACCAGGTGCTGTGGGACTCACCGCCGATGTCGCTGGTGGCCGGCCGCTGGGCGACCGCCGACACCGAGCTGGGCGGGCAGCAGATCAAGGCCGGCGACCTGCTGCTGCTCGGGCTCGCGGCCGGCAACGTCGATCCGGTCGTCCGGCCCGATCTGGCCACCCCGCTGTACGGCAACCGCTCCCACCTCTCCTTCGGCGCCGGCCCGCACGAGTGCCCCGGCCAGGACATCGGGCGCTCCGTCGCCGAGGCCGGGATCGACATCCTGCTGACCCTCCTGCCGGACCTGCGACTCGCCGTGCCCGAGGAGGAGTTGACCTGGACCTCCGCCTGGATCTCCCGGCACCTGGTGGAACTGCCAGTGGAGTTCACTCCGCGCGAGATCGAGCCGCACCCCGACTCCACGCCGGTCGACGCCCCGGACCAGGACACCGCCGGTGCCTCCGGCACTTCCGATACTTCCGGCACTTCCGACACTTCCGACGACGACGCCGCCGCACCGGAACCCGCCCCGGCAGCGCAGGAGGCGCCGGCCGCCGTCCGGATCCCGGCGCAACGGCGCGGCTGGTGGCGGGCGTTGACCGGCCTGTTCCGGCGTTGACCGGTCTGTTCCGGCGTTGACCGGTCTGTTCCCGCACTGACCCACCTGCAGCGGCCCCGCACCGGACCGCCGCCCGCTAACGACGGTCGGTGCGGGGCCGCTGCAGGGTGAAGGTGTCGACCGGGGTGAGGTCCCCGTGCGGGCCGTCGAAGGTGTAGTACGTCACCCGCATCCTGGTCAGGCCGCCGCGCCGGTCGCCGGGGTCGACCTCGAAGGCGGCGAAGCCGTGGGTGTGCTGCCGGTCCTGGACGGCCGCCCACGGGGCGTCCTCGGTGAGCCACACGGACTGCCGGTACGGGGCCGGCGGGCGCGGCGCGTCCTCCAGGGCGACGACCACCCGGCCCTTCGGCTGCCCGAACAGGTCGTCCTGGGTGGTGGCGGCGTTGCCGCCGGCGCCGATGACCATGTGGACGGTGCCGCGGCTGGTGTCGACCGTGTGCAGGTCGGTGCCGGACGGCACCGGGGTGCGGGTGTCGTTGGGAAGCGTCCCGCGGACGGGGTGGGAGCGCTCGTAGTAGTGCTCGTGGCCGCTGACCACCAGGTCGACCCCGTAGGCGTCGAACAGCGGGCCCCAGGCCTCGCGGATGCCGAGGTCGCTGCCGGCGCCGTGCTGCGAACTGGAGATCATCGGGTGGTGCATGCAGACCACGATCCAGTCGACCGCCTGACTGCTCCGCGCCGACCTCAACTCGCGCTCCAGCCAGCGCTGTTGGGCGCCGCCGGAGTAGCCGCGCAGATAGTGGTCGCCACTGTCCTGGATGGCCACGTCGTCGTTGGCCAGGCTGATGAAGCGCACCGAGCCGACCGTGAAGGCGTACCACATGCCCCGGGTCTCCGCGTCGTCGGCGGCCGCGGAGTCGGGCAGTTCGAAGTAGGTCTGGTAGCCGAGGGCGCCGATCGGGCCGTTGCCGGCCTCGTTCTCGCCGTTTCCGGCGCAGGGCATCCAGGGGCGCAGCCGGGCCGAGCGGCTGTTGTTGATGAACCAGTCGGCCCAGGTCAGCGTGCGGCTCTGGCCGTGCCGGCCGCTGTAGGAGGCGTAGCAGAGGTCGCCGTTGACCAGGTTGAACAGCGGGCCGACGCGTTCGACGGCGGCGACGATGTCCGCGGAGTGCGGGGTGCCGACCTGGCTGCTGGTGAACACCGGGTACTTGCCGAGCGGCGACGGCATGCCGTCGGGGAAGACCACCTGGCGGCGGAGGTTGGGGGTGGCCTGGTCGCCGAAGCTGGTGAAGGTGAAGGGCGCGCGGCCGCGCGGGGCGGTGGTGAAGGAGCCCGGCTCGGGGCTGGCGCCGTCGTGACCGGCGGTGTAGAGGTAGGTGGTGCCGGAGCGCAGGCCGGTGAGGCGGGCGTGGTGGACGTACACCTCCTCCTTGCCGAGCGCATCCCGGTAGGTGCGGGTCTGCGCCTCGACGACCCGGCCGAGGCCGCCGTCCGGTGAGCCGAGCCGGACCTGCGGGCGGCGCACGGACTGCGGGGTGATCCAGGAGACCGTCATCTCGGCGGACGGGTCGGTGCCGAACTGGAGGTGCAGTCCGCTCACGCTGGGCGCCCCGGCGCGGTGCGGGGTGGACTGCAGCAGCGGGCTCGCGGTGGGCCCCGCCTCCTGGTCCGCCGCGGCGGCCGGCTGGGCGGCGGCACCGCCCGCGACCAGCGCGGCGCCGGCCGCGGAGGTGCCCTTGAGGATGGACCTGCGTGCGATCGTCATGGAGCTCCGCCTGCCGAGTGGGGGTGTCGATCCGGAGCACTGTACAGACATGTGCATGCAAAGACGACCGATTTGACGGACGGTCACCACCGGTACGGCGGAGGGCGTGCGTCGGCCCCGGCGGAGGTCGGGGACTCCACCGGGGCCGGACGCAGGGATCAAGCTCCGGGGATCAGGGGCACTGCTTCCAGGCGAGGTGGTAGACGGTGTTGATGCTGCCGTCCGTCGAGTCCATGGTCATGAAGCTGGTGGTGCTGTTCGGGTCCGAGCTGCCGGCGCCGACCCGCAGTTCGGTGTTGATGTTGAAGTTGCGCTCCTCGCCGCAGGGGGCGAAAACCAGGGCGGCGACATCGACGGTGTCGGTCGCCTGCCAGTTGTCGTCCTTGGGGCCGCTGAAGCGGTGGCTCTGCTGGGCGGTCGAGGGGTCGCCCTGGAAGTAGTAGCTGGCCTGCTGGGTGCCGGTCGCGCCGTTCTCCAGGTGAGCGAAGCCGCGGTAGTCGGCGGAGGCGATCGCGTAGGTGAAGCCCTGGGGGACGTGCACGCGCAGGTTGAGCTGACAGTTCTTCCGGAAGTCGGTCGGCTTCGAGCCCACCCCCACCTGGGCGAGGTAGCTGCTGTAGGTCACGGTGAAGGCGGTGTTGTCCGGGGAGACGGCCACGGCGGCCGTCCCCGCCGGGCAGCCGGAGCCGTTGACGGTCGCGACGTCGATGACGATCCGGTCCGGCGGCGTCGGGAGCGCGCCGGCGCCGAGGGTCGGCGAGGCGAACAGGGTTGCGGCGATTCCGGTCGTGGCCAGTACACGGAGCAGCATGGGCTTCCCCTTCGATCGTCCACGGAGCCGGGGCCGGCGCGGTGACATTCCGAGCGAAGCCCCGAAATTGGCATGGCTATGTCACCACACGCGGGGCATCCGCGTACAGGGGGTGACACGCTCCGGCGAGGCCGGCACCCGGCGCCCTCGCCGGCCTCGCACGCGAAGCCGCGAGCCGCGAGCCGCGAGCCGCGAGCCGCGAGCCGCGAGCCGCGAAGCCTACGGCTTGCGCCCCAGCCCCGCGTAGGCCGCCACCTCGTGGTCGCCGAGCACCGGGCCCTCACCCAGCTCCGGGTGCCAGCGGTTGATCAGCACCACGCCCGGGTCGTCCAGTTCCAGCCCGGCGAAGAAGCGCTCCACGCCCGCGCGGGGGCGCAGGTGGTTCTCGATGCCGGCCTCCGAGTAGCGGCGGGAGCCGACCGCGACCAGTTCGGGGATCGAGTCGGCGGTGCCGGCGGTCAGCGCGAGGAAGCTGCCGGAGGGCAGCGCGTCGACCAACGTGCGGACCGGCGGGTGGGCGGCCTCGTCGGACAGGAAGTGCACGATGTTGATCAGCGTCAGCGCGATCGGCCGGTCGAGGTCCAGGGTGGCGGCCACCGCGGGATCGGCGAGGAACCTCTCCGGCTCGCGCAGGTCGCCCTCGACGTAGGCGGTGCGGCCCTCGGGGGTGCTGGTGAGCAGCGCGCGCGAGTGGGCGAGCACGATCGGGTCGTTGTCCACGTACACCACCCGGCAGGACGGGTCGACGGCCTGGACGACCTCGTGCAGGTTGGGCGTGGTGGGGATGCCGGTGCCGACGTCCAGGAACTGGCGGACGCCGTGCGCCTCGACCAGTCGGCGGACCATCCGGTGCATCACCGCGCGGGCCGCGACGGTGGCGGTGCGCGAGCCGGGCCACTCCCCGAGGATGCGGTCGCCGACCTCGCGGTCCACCGGGAAGTTGGTCTTGCCGCCGAGCAGGTAGTCGTAGACCCGGGCGGGGTGCGCGCGGTCGGTGCGCAGGTCCACCTGCGGCGCCTCCTCGAACCGGACTCCGGTCAGCCAGCCGTCCGGACCGTTGTTCTCCATGCCCTGCCCTCCCGCACGTTCGTTCCCGTCCCACTCAACCACAGAAGATGATCGAGCGTCAGCCGCTTCGGAACGGCACCCGACCGCCGCGCTCCTTGATCGCCGGGGCCCCCACGGCGGCGGCGAAGGACGGCACCCGCAAGGCGGTGACGAGGCCGAGTGCCGGGCCCAGCGTGCAGAGGGTGACGTAGCCGGGGATCAGACCGAGGCGGTGGTGGTCGTGCAGCCACTCGGCGAGCAGTGGGAAGGAGCCGCCGAACGCGGCGATGGTGGCCGCGTTGACCACGCCCAGGCCGAGGGCGCGGACCTCCGTCGGGAACAGCAGGCCGGTGAAGACGTTGAGCGTCCCCAGCACCGTCGCCACCAGCATCCCCAGCAGCACGGCGACGACCTGGAACGCCAGCCAGCCCTGCCGCAGCCCGACGAGCAGGACCGGGACCAACAGCACCGGCAGCGCGAACCCCGCCCGGGCCACCGGCAGCAGGCCGAAGCGGTCGGCGGCGGCGCCGGTGAGCAGCATGGTGGCCAGCACCACCGCGAGCACCACGGTCATGAAGGAGGTCGCCGCCTCCCGGTCGACCACCCCGTAGGCGGCGGCGTACTGCGGCAGGTAGACCAGGGCGAAGTAGTAACCGACCGTCCCGCCCAGGGTGTTGAGGAAGACGGTGAGCACCGCCCAGCGGTGCTCGCGCAGCAGCCGCAGGAACGGCGGGCGCCCGCCCGTCGCCTCCGCCCGGGCCCGGCGGAACTCCGCGCTCTCCGGGGCCGCCCGGCGCACCCAGACCGCGGCCAGCCCGAGCAGCGCCGCGACCACGAAGGCCCAGCGCCAACCGCCGTCAGTGACACCGGACGTGCCGAGGGTGTGCAGCAGCAGCGCGAGCACCCCGTAGGAGAGCAGCGAGCCGACGATGATCCCGCCGTAGGAGACCGAGCTGAACGCGAAGCGGTGCCGGGCCGGGGCCGTCTCGGTCACGTACGCGGCGACGCTGGGCGCCTCCCCGCCGAAGGCCAGCCCCTGCACCACCCGCGCGGCGACGGCCAGGACCGCCGCCCAGGCGCCGATCGTCCGCTGGTCCGGCAGCACGGCGATGCCGAGGCTGGCGGCGGCGATCACGGACATGCCGAGGGTCAGGGCGAAGCGCCGCCCCCGGGTGTCGCTGAGTCGCCCGATCAGGTACGAGCCGACCGGCCGGGCGACGAACCCGACCGCGAAGGTCGCGTACGCCCCGAGCAGGCCGCTGACCCCGCCCTTCCCGTGCCCGAAGAGGTCCGCCGCGAAGTACGGAGCGAGGACGGCGTAGATGTTCCAGTCGAAGGACTCGACCACCGAGCCCACCGTGGCGGCGGCCAACTCCCGTCGCCGCCGCCCGGCTTGCGGCTCGTCAGACGGCGGGGTGGTTCCGGTCCGATCTGTCATGGCGTCAGCATGGCACCGATCGGGGTGCCGCGGCATCGGATGCGGCGATGTCCGCCGCCCCGGCCCGCCGGCCGCGTACTACCGGCCGGGGTGGTGGACGAAGCGGTAGGTCTCGCGGTCCAGTTCGGTGACCTCCACGCCGATCGCGGCGGGCACGTCGAGGCGGGCCTCCAGGGCGGCGAGCACCCTGGCCGTCAACTCGGCGCGCTGCGCGGTGCTGCGGCCGGCCAGAATCTTGATCTCCACCAGCACCACCGCGCGCCCGCCCGCCCCGTCACCGACGGCGTGGCGCCCGGCCGGGCGGAAGAGCGTCTTGCAGTCCGCCACGGTGGTGTCGATCACCTCGGCGATCAGCCGGTGGACCTCCTCGGCGAAGCCCGCGTGGTCGAGGTCGAGATCGGCGGAGTGGTCGACCAGGATCTGCGGCACGGAAACCTCCCAGGGGGCGGAGCCCCCGTCGGGCTCCTCGGACAGTTCCGCGACGCTATCGCGCGCGGCCGCGCGGACTGCGGGCGGGGCCTCCACCGAGGTGTGACATGGCAGTGGCGCGACACCGCCGGGGCCCCGGCGGGCGGCGCGCCGGGGCCCCGGGGGCGTGAACAGCGAGTCAGCAGCCGAAGTTGATCAGGCGGAAGGTCGCGTAGTGGTCGCCGGTGTAGTAGTCCTCGCGGGTGCGCTGGCCGGTGACGATCCGGCGGGCGCCGCGGGTCGGGGAGCCGGGCGTCACCACGGTGTACTCGTGGTAGTAGCCGTAGAACTGGCCCGGCAGCACGTGCTCCTTGTTCTGGAACACCACCCCGTCCTGGCTGTACGGGAACGGCCCGTTGGAGGCGATCAGGTTGAGTGTCGTGCGCGCCTGCGACGGCAGCGCGGACAGGCACACCGAGCCGCTCACCGCGGCCTGCGCCTCGGTGGCGACCGCGGCGGGCGCGAGGGTCATCAGGGCGACGGCGGTGACGGCGGCGGCGCGGGACTTCCACGCGCGTAGAGTTCGGGTCATGACAACCAGCATGGCGACCCCTTCGGCCCGCCGAAAGCCCTGAACCAAGTCTTCATCTCGGGTCAACTCGACGTACCCGCAACGGACTTGACCTGGAAAACAGCCGGCCCGGCCCGGGCCCGGACGCGCGTGCGCCACCGGGGCGTTCACCGCCCCGGTGGCGCGTCCGGCCGACCGGCGTCAGCCCCGGGGCAGGGCCAGGGACTGGACGGCCGGGAGCTTGCGCCAGTCGCTGGAGACGATGCTGGCGTGCGCCCGGGCCAGCTGCTCGGTGCGGGCCCGGGCCTGGTCGGCCGTCGGGTCGGTGGCGCTGATGGCGGGCGCCACGTTGTGCGCGTCCGTCATGACCAGCAGGTAGTGCGAGCGGTCGTACCACGCGGTGTCGACGCCGTTGACGTAGGTGGCGGCGTCGCCGTCGAAGACCACGAACCAGGGCCGGATCCCGGCGTCCGCGCCCGTGTACGCGCTGCGCGGGTCGCCGGCCTTGGCGCCGTGCACGGCGGGGAACAGCTGGGCGTCGCCGATCCGGCCGGCGGCGGCGAGGTCGCGCAGGTGGCGGCCGTACTCGACGTCGGTGTGCAGGGTGTCGAAGGGGTTGCTCTCCTCGACCGTCCCCGGGATCGCGTACAGCAGGACCTTCCCGGCCAGCGCCGCGCGGCTCGGCCAGTTGCCGGCCCGCACCGCCTCGTCGACGTCGGCGTACGAGCCGCCGCCGGGCTTGGCGAGCAGGTCGGCGGGGCGCAGCACGGCCGATCCCAGGTGGGCGGCGATCAGCGCGTCCAGCTCCGTCGGCCCCATGCCGTGGTTGGCGGAGAAGCCGGCCTTCAGCTCCAGCTTGACCACCAACGGGCCGGCACCCGGGTGGGCGCCGAGCCAGACCCGGACGTCGTCGAGGCAGTTCTCCAGGTTCTTGTTGGCGCCGCCGCTGTAGAGCTGCGCCGGGGTGCCGGCGGCGGTGCAGTTGTTGGAGTTGCCGAGCGGGTTGGAGTGGCTGACCTTCCACTCCTTGGTGACGATGTCCGTCCAGACGTCCAGTTCGATCATCCCGGTGCCGGTGTCGAGCCCCTGGGCGAGGTACGGGTAGGCGGCCGGGTCGTAGGTGTTGTGCAGGCCGACGGTGGTGGCCGAGCCGAACGGCAGGTCCGCCGGGCCGCTCGCGGCCGCGTCCTGCGCCGCGTCGGCGGCCGTCGGTATCAGGGCCGCGGCGGCGGCGAGCAGGCCGGCCGCCAGGATGGCGGCCGTGGTGCGGCGTACGGTCACAGGTACTGTCCCCCCGGGTCGGATGTGCCTCCGGCCGCCCCTCCCGGACGGCCGGACGAAGCATCGCCCACCGGGGCGAGCTTCGGGTGAAGAAGACACGACAATAGCGTGACGGCTCTACCGCTTCCGCCCGGGTTAGCGTGGGCCGTCCAGCAGGCGCGGCCGGTCCGCGCCGGAGCACCGAACACCGGAGGAACTCCCGTGTCCCTGGTCCGCGTCCACAACTTCTCGATCTCGCTCGACGGCTACGGAACGGGCGAGGGGCAGAGCCTCGACTCTCCGTTCGGCCACGCCGGCGACCGGCTGCACGGCTGGTTCTTCCAGACCCGGACCTTTCGGCGGATGCTCGGCCAGGAGGGCGGTGACACCGGCGTCGACGACGCGATGGCCCGCACCTGGGACGACGGCATCGGCGCGGAGATCATGGGGCGCAACAAGTTCGGCCCGCAGCGCGGCCCGTGGGAGGACCACGAGTGGAAGGGCTGGTGGGGGCCGGAGCCGGTGTTCCGCACCCCGGTCCTCGTGCTCACCCACCACCCGCGCCCCACGCTGGAGATGGCGGGCGGGACGACGTTCCACTTCGTCGGCGCCACGCCCGAGGAGGCGCTGCGCCGGGCCCGGGCGGCGGCCGACGGGAAGGACGTCCGGATCGGCGGCGGCCCGAGCACCGTCCGCGCCTTCCTGGAGGCCGACCTGATCGACCACCTGCACGTCGTGGTGGTGCCGATCGTCCTCGGCCGCGGTGAGCGGCTCTGGGACGGGCTCGAAGGCCTGGAGCAGCGCTTCCGCACCGAGGCGGTGAGCAGCCCGAGCGGCGTCACCCACCTCACCTTCACCCGGCGCTGACCGGGCGGTCGACGGGCCGCGGCGCGGTGGCCGAAGGGCGGTGGCCTCCCCGCAGTTGCGGGGAGGCCACCGTCACACCCGGGTCGGACCGGACCAGGCCCGACCCGGTCCGTCAGACCAGTCAGACCCGGTCGGCCGCGATCAGGACGTACTGGAACGAGCCGTCCTTGTAGGAGTTGATGAACGCCTCCTCGATGCCGGTGACCAGCGAGGAGGTGGCGCGCAGCTCCCAGTAGGGCAGGGTGGCGGGGGTCAGGTCGATGACGGCCTGCGGCACCAGGCGGTTGTCGGCCATGGCCCGCAGGTACTCCCGGCGGGAGTGGATGTTGCACTCGAAGTGCGCGTTGATCTGCGAGACCCACTTGGACGGCTGCCCGTAGGCGGGGTTCCAGCAGCCGGTGACGGTCACGTACCGGCCGCCGACGGCGAGGATCCGGGAGTGCTCGGCGAACAGGTCGTACAGGTCGACGTACATGCTGGATTCGTTGTTCCACGAACCCGCCACCTGGCCGGTCTCGAACGGCATGTCGAGCATGTTGCAGACCTGCGAGCGGACGAAGTCGCCGATGCCCAGCTCGTGGGCCCGGTTGTTGCCGAACTCGGCCTGCTTGGCGGAGAGCGTGACGCCCTGGACCCGGCAGCCGAAGCGCTCGTGGGCCATCACCATCGAGCCGCCGCGGCCGCAGCCGGCGTCCACCAGGGTGGCGTCGGCCGGGATCGGGCCCAGGTGGTCGAGGAGCAGTTCGGCCTGCGCGGACTCCAGGCGGTGCAGCTCGGTGATCACCTTCTTCTCGCGCTCGCTGTCGGCCGGGTCGCCGATGGCGGCCTGGTCGACGTCGCCGATGCCGTAGTGGTGGTGGTAGAGGCCGTCCACGTCGCCGAGGCGAAGGTTGACCGGCCGGGCCTCGTGGTCCCAGTAGCGTGCGATGTCGCCCTGGTAGGGAGTCGCCGGCCCGGGGATGGCGGCCTTGTCGGTGGGGGTGGTGATGTCATCGGTCAGGGACATGCGTCAGCTCCTAGCGGGTGATCAACGGAAGGGGGACGGCTGCCGGAAACGGTGGTTACCAGAAGTCGGGCAGGGTGTAGCGGAAGGAGTTGGTCTGGTGCCAGAAGTGGTTGCCGTCGACCCACGCGGACACGCCGCGCAGGAACCGTACGAGGGTCGGCACGGGGCAGGCCGCGGCCAGCGCGGCCGCCTCGGCCTCGAAGGCGTGCATCAGGTCGTTGTGGACCTCGACCGCCTTGAGGTAGCCGTCCCGGTGCGAGCGGTCCTCGCGTTCGGCGATCACCACGGGCAGGTTCAGGTGCAGTCCGGGGATGGACAGCTCCTTGGTGTACGAGTACAGGTCGTTGACGATGGTGGTGGCGTTGCCGGCCAGGGCGATCACGCGTTGCATGGCGGGGAGCGCGTGCAGTTCGGCGGGCAGCTCGTAGCCGCCGACGGTGTCCGTGATCGTCGGGCAGGGGCGGAAGTTGTTGAACTGGCGCATCGCCAGGTACTCCCAGACCTGCGGGACGTGCTCGGTCTCGGCCCACGACGCCTCGGCGAGGTACCCGAGGTGCAACCGGGCCATGTCGTGCCGGAAGCGGTCCGACTGGGAGGGCGTGGAGGCGCGGGTGAAGTACTCCATCGCGGAGCGGTACGCCCGGCGGGGGGCGTCCTCGTACAGCGAGGCCTCCCAGTCCGGGTGGTACTCCGGGGTGGTGTGCAGCGGGTCGAGCGCGGTGTGCGCCAGCAGCAGGCGCCCGCCGAGGCCGACCGGCGAGCCGCCGTGCTCCTCGCAGTAGCAGTCGTCGACCGCGTTCTCGGCGACCATCAGGCGGGCGGCGAGCATCAGGTGGTCGACGCTGGGCGCGTCCGGGTGGCAGGCCACCATGTAGCGGCCGGTCGAGAAGCCGTCGAACTGCTTCTCCCAGTCCGGCGGGTACAGCTCGACCTCGTCCAGCGCCCAGTCCTTGATCCTGAGGCTCAGCTCCTCCACCCGCACCGGGTCGGGCTCGGCCACCGGGTGGTGGTAGAGGCCCGGGATGGCGTCGCCGGGCTTCGGCTTGGAACCGCTCGGGGCAGGGCTGTCGGGCGAAAGGCCGTTCAGCGCGGGGGCACTGATCGTGGGGGCGCTGAACGCGGGGGCACTGGGCGCAGCGGCAGCGGGCGCAGCGGGCGCTGGCTCGCTCGGGGCGGCGTCGCTCGGCACCGGGTACAGGCCGGCGGTGCCCAGGCCGCTCGGTCCGCGCAGGATCCGCTCCATCGCCGTGGAGCTCATGACCCCACCACCCCGGCGGCGGTGCGCTCGAAGGGTGTCCCCGCTCTGGTGCACAGGGGCATGGAGCCTCCTCTGACTCTGATGAAGGATCGCAAGATCCGACGGGTCGTCACCTGACCGACGGCGCGGGCGGTCGTCGAACGCGACCCCGTCTCGCTCGGTTCACCACCGTAGGCGCGAGGTCGGTTCGGAAACGTTCCGGACGATCTCCTACACCCGATCAGGTGAACGTGAGCGCGTATGGCGTTTGAAACACGCCCCCGCCATGCATCGGTCCGCCGCACCGGCCGGTGTAAGGGGGAGAAGAATGGCCACGACCCCGTGACGAAACGGGGCCAGGAAGGACGTACCAGCACATGGAGACCCAGGGCCCCAGCCGCACCGCACTGGTCGAGGACCTCATGGAACGCTTCCCCGAGGTGCCCCGGGAGGCCGTGATCAAGGAGGACCTGCTGCGCGGCGGCATGGCCTTCGACGAGTCCGCCCTCAGCGGCAACACCGGCGCCGACGGGGGCGGCGAGGTCAAGCCGAAGTCGTACTTCATCTTCTCCTTCGACCACCGCACCCTGCCCGAACTCGGCGCGGCCGCGCTCAACCGCCCGCCGGAGGAGGTCGTGCTCACCGGCGGCCCGTACGGGCTGCGCCGCACCGTGGTGTCGGTGCGGGTCAACCCGGACTCTCCGTACCGGGTCGGCGCCGGGGAGGACGGCACGCTCGGCCTGTACCTCGACGGCGCGCGGATCGCCGACGTGGGCCTGCCCCCGATGCCGGACTACTACCGGCACAGCCTGGCCAACGGGAAGTCGGTGATGGAGGTCGCCCCGACCATCCAGTGGGGCTACCTGATCTACCTGACGGTCTTCCGGGTCTGCCAGTACTTCGGCGCCAAGGAGGAGTGCCAGTACTGCGACATCAACCACAACTGGCGCCAGCACAAGGCCGCCGGCCGCCCCTACACCGGGGTCAAGCCGGTCGAGGAGGTGCTGGAGGCGCTGGAGCTCATCGACCGCCACGACACCGCCCGCGCCTCCCGGGCGTACACCCTCACCGGCGGCGCCATCACCTCCCACGTCGGCGGCCGGGACGAGGCCGACTTCTACGGCCAGTACGCCAAGGCCATCGAGGAGCGCTTCCCCGGGCGCTGGATCGGCAAGGTGGTCGCCCAGGCCCTGCCGCGCGAGGACGTCCAGCGCTTCCACGACTACGGCGTGCGGATCTACCACCCCAACTTCGAGGTCTGGGACGAGCGCCTGTTCGAGCTGTACTGCCCCGGCAAGGAGCGCTACGTCGGCCGCGCCGAGTGGCACCGGCGCATCCTCGACTCCACCGAGGTGTTCGGCCCGGAGAACGTGATCCCCAACTTCGTCGCCGGGGTCGAGATGGCGCAGCCCTTCGGCTTCACCACCGTCGACGAGGCCATCGCCTCCACCCGGGAGGGCCTGCGCTTCTTCATGTCCCACGGTGTGGTGCCCCGCTTCACCACCTGGTGCCCCGAGCCCACCACGCCCCTCGGCAAGGCCAATCCCCAGGGTGCCCCGCTGGAGTACCACATCCGCCTGCTCCAGACCTACCGCGCCACCCTGGAGGAGTTCGGCCTCTCCTCCCCGCCCGGCTACGGCCCGGCCGGCCCCGGCAAGGCCGTCTTCTCGGTCAGCTCCTTCATGGACTCCCTGCCCGGCTGAACCCCCGCGCCCGCCGATCCCCCGGCCGGGATGACGGAACGTCAGGATGACGCCGGGGGCCGCCGAACCGCCGCGAGGAGGAGGCGCACCCCGCCGATCGGCGCGTAGGTGGGGGTACGAACAGCGTGTTAGCTTCCCGCCATGGGATTACGTGGGGCTCGTGGGGCGGCGGCGCGGTCGGCGATCGAGGGGATGCGGGAGCTCGTCGGGGAGGGGTTGACGACGCCGGAGGTGTTCCGGCGGGCGGATGAACTGCTGCGCCCGGTCCTGGAGTTCGACGCGGTGTGCTGGCACACGGCGGATCCGGCGACCGGGCTGGTGAACTCGGTGCAGAGCGAGGACCTCAGCCTGACGGCCTACGAGCACGCCGTCAGGCTGGAGGTCTGGGAGGACGACCTGGCGACCTTCCCGAAGATCCGGCACAGCGGGGTGCAGGCGGAGACGCTGAGCCGGGTGACCAGGGGGCGCCCGCAGGAGAGCGTGCGGTTCCGGGAGCAGATAGCACCGGCCGGGTTCGGGGACGAACTGCGGGCGGTGTTCGACGCGGCGGGCGGGATGTGGGGGTGCGCGGCGTTCATGCGGGCCCCGGACCGCGGCCCCTACCTGGGGCGCCAGCGCGAGCTCGCCGACGCCGCCGCCCGCCACCTGGGCAATGCGCTGCGGGCGTGCCACGTTCCTGCGGGGGCGCCGGACCGGGAGGACGCGGGGCCGGCGGTGCTGGTGCTCGACCGGGGCAACCGGCTGCGGGCGCTGTCCGGGCCGGCCGAGAACCTGCTCGACCGGCTGGCCGACCCCTCCCCCACCTCGCTCGCCATCCCGACCTGCGTGGCGATGGCCGCCGAGCACGCCCGCCGGGCGGCGCACGGGCTGGCCGCACCGCAGTCGCCGGTGCGGGTCCGCACCCGGGACGAACGCTGGTACCTGCTGCACGGATCGGCGCTGCGCGGCGGCGCGGCGGCGGACGAGGTGACGGTGGTGGCCACGCCCGCCTCACCGGCCGAGCTGATGCCGCTCCACCTGGCCGCGTACGGGCTGACCGCCCGTGAGCAGGAGGTGGCGCTGCTGCTGGTGCGCGGCAGCGACACCCGGGACGTGGCCCGGCTGCTCGCGATGACGCCGTACACGGTGCAGGACCACCTGAAATCGGTGTTCACCAAGACCGGGGTGGGCAGTCGGCAGGAGCTGATCGCGCGGATCATGCTCGGCGGGGGGCGCTGCTGACCCGGGCCCCGCCCGGCGGACGTGCGCCCGGGCAGGACCGGTCAGGCACCCTGCCGGACCGCGCAAACGACCCGATAAGATGACCGGCGGTGTGCCGGGAAGTCTGGTCGGCTCGGGGGACGACTGCAGCGCTCGGGCGGCGGCGACCCCGATCGTGATGGGTCGTTTCCGCAGATGCACGCCGTGGGGATCGTTCTGGTTCTGGTGGTTCTGGCCACGAGCGTGGCCACCTTCGCCCAGCGGTTGCGGGTGCCCGCGCCCTCCCTGCTGGTCCTGGTTGGCCTCGCGGTCGCGATGGTCCCCGGTGTGCCCGCGCTGCACGTGCCGCCGCAGGCCATCGCCCTGGTGGTGCTCCCGCCCCTGCTCTACTCCTCCGCCGAGGACCTGTCGCTGCGTGACCTGCGCACGGTGTGGCGCCCGGTGACGATCCTCTCCTTCGGCCTGGTCTTCGCCTCCGCCGCCGCCGTGGGCTTCGTGGCCATCGCCGTCGCCGGGCTGCCGCCCGCGATGGCGTTCGTGCTGGGGGCCGTCCTGTCCAGCACCGACCCGGTGGCCGTCACCGCGCTCGGCCGGCGGCTGGCGCTGCCGGGGCGCGTCCAGGTGCTGGTGCAGGCCGAGAGCCTGTTCAACGACGCCACCTCGCTGGTGCTGTTCAAGGTCGCCGTCGGGGTCGCCGTGGCCGTGGGCGGCACGGTGGACCTGCCCGCGGCGGGCGGCGAGCTGCTGCTGCTCGGCGGGGGCGGCAGCCTGGTCGGCGCTGCCGTGGCCGGCCTGGTGTGGCTGATCCGGCGCCGCACCGCCGACCCCGTCCTGGAGACCGTGATAGCCCTGGTCACCCCGTACGCGGCGTACGTGCTGGCGGAGTCCGCGCACACCTCCGGGGTGACCTCGGTCGTGGTCGCCGGCGTCCTGCTCGGCCGTTCCGGCCACCGCCTCACCGACGCCCGCATCCGGCTCCAACTGCACGCCGTCTCGGCGGTGGTGGTGTTCCTGCTGGAGAGCGTCGTGTTCAGCATCGTCGGCCTGCAACTGCCCGCCCTGGTCCGGGACCTGCCGGCCGGCACCGGCTGGTGGCCGCTCCAGGCGCTCGCGCTGGCGGCCGTGCTGATCGCCGTCCGGGTGCTGTGGACGCTGCCGCTGACCCGCGGGGTCAAGCCCGCCCGCGGCCGGCTGTCCTGGCGGGTCGCCGGGGTCGTCACCTGGGCCGGCACCCGGGGCGTCATGCCGCTGGCGGCGGCCCTGTCCATCCCGCTGCTCACCGAGGACGGCAACCGGATCGCCGGGCGCCCGCTCGTCCTGGTGCTGACCACCGCCGTGGTCGTCCTCACCCTGGTCGTGCAGGGCCTGACCCTCGCCGCCGTGGTCCACCGCTCCGGGCTCGCCCTGGAACCCGAGCACACCGCCCGCGAGGAGGACGACGCCCGCGACACCCTCAACCGCGCCGCCCTCGACCACGTCGACCACCTCGCCGCCCTGGAGGTCATGCCCGACACCGCGATCGACCGGGTCCGGCGCGGCCTCGCCGCCCGCCTCGACCGCACCCCCGAGGCCCCCGACGGCACCACCGCCGACGCCGCCTACCGCCAGCTCCGGCACGAGGTCATCACCGTGCAGAACGCCCGGCTGCACCGCCTCTACGAGGAACACCTCATCAGCGACACCACCCTGCGCCTCCTCCAGCGCGACCTCGACCTGGAACAGGCCGGACTCGGCCGTCCGTGACGGGCCCGCCCGACCGGTCCGGCAGGCCCCCGGCCTTCCGCGCCTCCGGGCCGCCGGTCAGACTGTCGCGAGCACATCGCCCGCACCACCGAACGGGGGCCACATGGCAAAGGGCAGGAAGAAGCAGAAGCGACCGCTGAGCGCAGCGGCCGCCGCCCAGCGGCCGAAGACCGCCAAGCGGAAGCCCCGGAAGGACAAGCCGACGTCGCCCCGTACCGTCCGCCGAGCGGCGGTCCTGGTCGCGGTGCTCGCCCCGCTGCTGATGGTCGGCCTGATGGTGCTCGCCGTCGACCCGGACCACAGCGCGCCCTTCACGGTCCTCGCCGTGCTGGTGCTCATCGCCTCGCTGGGCGGGCTGATGGTGGTGCGGGCCGCCGGCTGGGTGCTCTGGCCGGGTGTCCTGCTCGGGGTCCTGCTGCTGGCCCTGCCCACCACCATCGTCCGGGCGGAGGTGCTCGCGCAGCGCGGCGAGCGGATCGAGATGGTCGTCACCGAGGCCCACAGCTCCAAGGACCGCAGCGGCCGGGTCAGCTGGTCCTGCGCGATCCGCCGCGCGGACGGGAAGCCGCTGCCGCATCCCAAGTACCAGGGCGAAGGCTGCACCGGATCGTCCTCCGTCGGCACCACCACCCCCGTCCTCGTCGACCCCGACGGCTGGGCCCCGCCCGCCTCCGCGGACCTCGACCTCGCCTTCCTGCACGGCGGCGTCTACGCCCTGGGCGGCCTGAGCCTGCTCTGGGTCCTGCTCGTCTCCGCCGCCGCCCGCCGCAGCCTCCGGGACTCCCGCGCCGCGGCACCCGCCTGACGGTCGGGCACCGCTCCTGCCCACCGCCGGGCGTGCCGACGGCTGAGCAGGAGCACCCCGGCGGTCGGCGGCCGTTCGCCGGGCCCGCTTGCCGGGCCGCGCGGGCGGCCGGTCCGTCAGGCCGTACTGCCCTGCGGCACGGTGTAGACGAACTCCTCGATCCGGTCGATCAGGCCGTCCTCGAACCGGAAGTACACGACGGTCGGGACCTCCTGGACGACCCCCTCGGCCGACAGCAGGTGGATGACGTGCTGCTGGAGCACCTCGTCCGGCTTCTCGAACTGGCGGAGGACCTCGAACCGCAGCGACTCGACACCGGCGGCGAAGGCCTTGAAGTGCACGAGCCGCTCGTCGATCGCCTGCTCGTCCTTGCCGTCGTTCTGCCACACGGTGGCCTTCTCGGTGCACAGCGCCCGGAAGCCGGCGAAGTCGTTCGCCTCCAGGCGCCGCAGACCCGAGATGACCGTCTCGCCGATGCTCTGTGCCATGCCGAACTCCTGTGTCCGTCGGGTCGAATGCGGGGCTGGTGCTGCGGTGTCGCGGTCAGCGGGGAAGCAGACCGAGGTGGCGCAGGTCGGTGACGTACTTGCGGACGAGGGCCGCCGACAGGTGCGGGATGTCCTGGTCGGGGCCCACCTTGGCGGCCCGCACGGCGGCCCGGAAGCCGTCGGCGGGGACCGCCGACCCGGGGACGCCTTCCCCGGGCCGCGCGAAGGCGTGCAGCAGGGGCAGCAGCGAGTGCTGGCGCTGCTTCTCCGGCAGGGTGCGCAGCGCGGTGGTGATCCGGGCGAGCCAGTCGTCGTAGTCGTCGATCCGCCGGATCGGGTGGCCGGCCTCGATCAGCCAGTCGACGAAGGTGTCCAGGGAGACGCCGTCGTCGTGCGGGTTCAGCGCGTTGAAAGTCCGGTAGCCCTCGGCGGCCCGGGCGCCCAGCGCGGTGACGGCCTCGGCGGTGAAGTCGACCGGCAGGCCGTCGTAGTGGGCGCGCCCGCCGCCGCGGTAGAAGGAGCCCGGGGCGATGCCGGTGGCGAGCAGGCTGAGCAGCAGGCGGGTGAACACGTCGGGCACGTTCAGCTGCCCCCGGTACCCGCCGTGCGCGAGGATCATGTCCGACCGCAGGGTGACGACCGGCAGTCCGCACAGGTCGTGGGCCTCGCGGAGCAGCACCTCGCCGGCCCACTTGCTGGTCGCGTACCCGTGCGCGTAGCCGTGCGCGTCGCCGCCGCCGGAGCCCTGGTCGAGGTGCCGGACCGGGCTGGTGGCGCGGATGTCGCCGTCCTCGTCGAGGGCCGCGGTCGCGGCGCCGGCCACCACGGCGACGGTGGACACGTAGGTGACGGGCTTGAGCCGGGTGGTGAGCGCCAGCCGGATCACTTCGGCCGTGCCGACGACATTGGGCCCGAACAACTGGTCGTAGGGCAGGACGTGGTTGACCAGGGCGGCGGGGTGGACGATCAGGTCCACGGTGTCGGCCAGCCGCTGCCAGGTGTCCTCGGCCAGGCCCAGCCGCGGCTCGCCGATGTCGCCCGCCAGCACCTCCAGCGCCCCGTCCGCCAACTCCCGGTACCGCCGCAGCAGTTCGGGGTCGCCGCTGTCGAAGGCCGCCGCCAGTCGCTGCGCCGCGACGGCGGCGTCGGCGGCGCGGACGACGCAGACCAGCCTGCCGCCCGCGGGCGCCAGCCGCTCCAGCCATTCCAGACAGAGGAACCGGCCGAGGTAGCCGGTGGCCCCGGTGAGCAGGACGGTGCGGACGGCGCCGTCGGGGCGGGGCAGCGTCGGGGCGGCGGCGAGCGTCGCCGCGTCGAGGAACCGGTCCAGGGTGAGGTCGCCGGCGCGGGCCTCGGCGGCGTGCTCGCCGTGGACGGACGCGGCGGTGGGCCGGTTCGCCCCGGAGCGGCGCTGCTCCTCGATGTACCCCGCCACCCGCGCCAGGTCGTTGGCCGGGCTGATCACCACCCCGACCGGGACCTCGACCTGGAAGATCTCCGTCATGAGGGCGGCGAAGGACAGCGCGGACAGCGAGTCCCCGCCCAGGTCGGTGAAGTGCGCGTCGGTGCTCAGGTCGGTGCCCGCGCAGCCCAGCAGCGCCTGGGCGGCCCGGCCGACCGTCTCCAGCACCGGCCGCTGCGGCCCGGCCCGGCGCAGCTCGCGCAGCTGCCGGTCCTGCCCGTCGGCGAGTTCGGCGTAGAGCCGCTCCAGGGCCTCGCCGTAGCGCTCCCTGAGCCGGGGGCGCAGCAGTTTGTGGCTGTCGGCGAGCAGGCCGTTCGCGGCGCTGAAGGGTTCGGTCTCGATCAGGACGTCGCGCGGGATCTCGTACGAGTTGAGCTCGGCCTCCTTGGCCGTCCGCTGGAGCGACTCGACGAGCAGCGGCTTGAGCGACTCGGCGTCCCCGCCGGCCCTGGCCAGCGCTTCCGGGGCGGGCACCACCACGGCCAGCGGGTAGGCGCGCTCGCTGTTGCCGTACACGAAGACCTGCCGGATCAGGGGGCTGGCGACGAAGGCGGTCTCCAGGCGGGAGACGGCCACGAACTCGCCCTGGGAGAGCTTCAGGACATCCTTGGTGCGGTCGACGTAGACCAGCCGGTCCGGCCCGATCTCGGCCATGATGTCGCCGGTCCGGTAGTAGCCGTCCGCGTCGAAGATCTCGGCGGTGAGTTCGGGCCGCTTGTAGTAGCCGGGAATGGCGGTGGCGGTCTTGAGCAGCAGTTCCCCGCGCGGGTGCGGCGAGTCGGTCCGGAAGTAGCCGAGTTCCGGGACGTCGACCAGCTTGTAGTCGATGACCGGCGGGCGCTGCACCACCGAGTCGAGCAGCACCCCGCCGGCCTCGGTGGAGCCGTAGCCGGTGTACAGGTGGAAGCCCAGGCAGGACTCGACGAAGGCCGCCACCTCGGCGGAGAGCGGGGCGGTGCCGCAGAAGGCCTTGGTGACGCGCCCGCCCAGGACGTTCTCCCGCAGGTCGGTCCTGACCGCCGTGTCGACGTCGCCGGGTTCGCCGGCCCGCCGGTCCAGTTCGCTGCGGTACCGCTGGAAGAGCAGGTCGCAGATGCGCGGGACCATGGTCAGCTCGGTGGGGCGGACCAGGGCGATGTCGTCGAGCAGGGTGGACAGGTCGCTCCTGGCGGTGAAGTAGCCGACGCCGCCCCGGGAGAGCGAGCCCAGCAGCGACCACTGACCGGCGAGGTGGCTCTGCGGCATGTAGTGGACGCTGACCGGGGGCGTGTCCTCCGCGCCGTAGCTGAAGCCGTTCCACGCGGTGCGGACCAGTCGTTGGGGGTACACGGCCCCCTTGGGGGTGCCGGTGCTCCCGGAGGTGTAGATGAGCAGCGCCAACGGGTCCTCGCCCGGGGCGGCGACGAACAGGGGCGCGGGCGGCAGGCCGGCCCCGGCCTCGATCACCGCGGCCAGCGGGTCGACGGCCACCGGGCGGCCGGCCTCGGCCAGGCGCCGCCGGGCGGACTCGAAGGCGGCGCGGTGCTCGGCGACGTCGGGGCGGTGGTCGAACACGATCACGCGCCGGATCGAGGGCGCCCCGAGGACGGCTTCGACGGCGGTGTCCAGGCGCTCGATGCTCGCCGCGAGGGCGCGCGGCTCGGTCTCCGCGACGATCGGCACCAGCTGGGACAGCGGCGCGCTGGACTGCAACGGCACGGCCACCACGCCCGCGTGCATGCACGCGAGGTCGAGCGTGGCGTAGTCGGTGCTGGTGAAGCCCAGGATGCAGAGCCGGTCGCCCGCGCTCAGCGGGTGGTCCGGGTGGTGGTGCCACTCGCCGGCGACGGCGCGTACGCGGGCCCACAGTTGGCGGTAGCTGACGGTGTCGAAGCCCGGCAGCAGGCGCCCGGTCGAGGGCTCCCGGGTGCGTTCGCCGAGGGCGGGCCGGTCACCGTAGCCCTCCATGATGGCCGCCATGACCTCGGCGAGTCCCTTGCCCGGATCACGCACGGCCGTGGTGATCTCCTCCGGTGGTTCGGCCATGCTGAGCCCTCCCGTAGCGTCCGGGTGATGTCGGAATGCGAACTGGACCGCGGCCGGAGCGATCGCCGAGGCCTGGCGCTCAGGCGGTCGTTCCGGCCGGCGGGCGTCTCACCAGGCGACCGGCAGCGCGTCCGCGCCGCGGATGAGCCGCTCCGTCCGCCAGGTCACCTGGTCGGCCGGCACGGCGAGGTGCAGGCCGGGCAGGCGGCGCACCAGGGTGTCCA
Organism: Kitasatospora sp. NPDC086801; assembly: GCF_044745805.1. NCBI lineage: Bacteria > Bacillati > Actinomycetota > Actinomycetes > Kitasatosporales > Streptomycetaceae > Kitasatospora > Kitasatospora sp. NPDC086801. The sequence goes on along the minus strand of NZ_JBIVAX010000016.1, from coordinate 31,383 downwards.
GCACGACGCGCAGTTCCATCCTGGCCAGGGCCGCGCCGAGGCAGTGGTGGATGCCGTGTCCGAAGGTGACGTGCGGGATGTTCTTCCGGCGGAAGTCGATCTCCTCGGGGCGGTCGAACACCTCCGGGTCCCGGTTGGCCAGGGAGAACTCGGTGACCACCGCGTCGCCGGCCCGGACGGTCTGCCCGCCCAGCTCCACGTCCTCGGTGGCGATCCGGGTGAAGCCGGCGGTGGCGCTGATCGGGATGATCCGGGAGAGCTCCTCGACGGCGTCGGGGATCAGGCCGGGATCGGCGACGAGCTCGTGCCAGAGCTCGGGCCTGGTCAGCAGCGTGTAGACGAAGTTGCCGATCTGGTTGGCGGTGGCCTCCTGGCCGGCGGACAGCAGGCTGACCCCGAGGCTGACCAGCTCCTCCTCGGTGAGCCGGTTCTCCTCGTCCTCCACGGCGACCAGTTCGCCGAGCAGGTCGCTGGTGGGCTCGACGCGGCGCTCGGCGACCAGGCCGGCGAGGTAGTCGTTGAGGTGCCCGCGGTCCCGCGCGGAGCGGGCCGGGTCGGAGAGCATCAGCAGGCCGTCCACCCAGGCGTTGAACCGGTCGCGGTCCTCGACGGGCACGCCGAGCAGTTCGCAGATCATCGTGATCGGCAGCGGCCAGGTCAGCATCTGGGTCAGGTCGGCGGGCGAGCCCGTGGCGATCATGGTGTCGAGCAGGCCGTCCACGATCTGCTGGGCGCGCGGGCGCATCGCCTCGACCCGGCGCACGGTGAAGGGGTTGGCGACCCGGCGCCGCAGCCGGCTGTGCTCCGGCGGGTCCATGCTCAGCATCGAGGTGCGGGGCAGGCCGGCCGAGACGATGCGGGGCACGTCCTCGCCCGCGGCGGCGGCCCGGCTGAACCGGGGGTCGGCCAGCACCGTCCTGACGTCGGCGTGCCGGGTGACCAGCCAGGCGTCGCCGCCGTAGGGCAGGCTCACCCGCAGCACCGGCTGCTCGCCGCAGGCCTCGGCCAGCTTCGGGTCCACGTTGAGCTGGTCGGCCGGACCGAACGGATAGGCCCGCGGCCCTTCTTCTGTCGCGGTCAACGTGTCAGTCCTTCCAGTCCTGGCGGGCGGTCACAGGGACGCGCTCTTCCCGCCGTCGATGACGAGGTTGCTTCCGGTGATCCATGAGGCACGCCGGGAGACCAGGAAGCCGACCGCCTCGGCGATGTCCTGGGTCTGGCCGATCCGCCCGAGCGGGACCTCGTCGGCCCAGTCCCCCTCCGATTCCATGCCGAGATAGTCGACGATCTTGTCGCGCGCCTCATCCGCCCCAGGAGTCATCACGTTTCCCGGGGAGATCGCGACCACCCGGATTCCGTCCGGCGCCAGCTCGACCGCGAGCCCCTTGCTGTACACCTCCAGCGCGGATTTCGCGGCGGCGTAGTGCAGGATCATCGGGTAGGAGGAAATGGTCGCGATGGAGGAGAGGTGCACGATGACCCCGCCGCCGGCCGTGCGCATGGCCGGCACGAGTGCGGCATTGAGCCGGACGGCGGCCAGGAAATTGATGTCGACCGTGTACTGCCAGTCGTTCTCGATTTCCAGCGCGGTCTGGAAGGCGCGGCAGCCGCCGGCGTTGTTGACCACGATGTCCACCCCGCCGAGGGAGTCCAGCGCGGCGTCGGCGAACGCCCGCACCCCGGCCGGCGAACTGAGGTCGGCCTGGATGAACTTGGCTGCGGACGGGGTGTGTTCGGTGGCCTTGCGGGCGGAGGTGACGACGGTGGCGCCGGCGTCGAGCAGGTTCTGCACGATCGCGGCGCCGATGCCGCGGCTGCCGCCGGTGACCACGGCCCGCTTGCCGTCCAGTTCAGTGGAAATCTGCGCGGTAAGGCGACTCTGGCTCACCCTGGGTTCCGCCACCTTTCGTTCCTGGGAAATTCCTTTCCGCGGCACTGGTCGGCAAGGGAATCAATTCTCCAGTTGCGACCCAGAAGGCGACGCGGAACCACCTGCACCACTATCCGTGATCTCCCGGACACGGTCAACATGATTGTTTCGATGCAATGGATCGCCTCAGGCAATGCAGCGCCGACGACGGCAGTGGCTGGACGCCGCGATCAACAGGGTCGATAATCATGCGCTACCGAGGTGCGGCCGACCACACCATTTTCCGCACGGCCCGGAAACGATTCGCCGGAGCGGCGGAACCGGAGTGGCGGAATGGACGCACACGGGATGTCCACACCATGAATGCCGAGAACTCGGGAGGAACCCATGGCCAGCCTGGACGAGCCGTTCGTGGTGGGTGATCTGACGGTCCCCAACCGCATCGTGATGGCCCCGATGACCAGGATGCAGTCCCCCGGCGGCGTGCCGGGCGAGGAGGTGGCCGAGTACTACGCCCGCCGGGCGGCCCACCAGGTCGGACTGATCATCACCGAGGGCACCTACATCGACCGCGCCGCCGCCCACGGGTACGACCACGTGCCCCACTTCCACGGCGAACGGGCGCTGGCCGGCTGGGCCCGCGTGGTGCGGCGGGTGCACGAGGCCGGCGGCAGGATCATCCCGCAGCTGTGGCACACCGGGGTCGTGCGCGCCGGGACGGAGCCGCCCGCCGAAGGCCCGTCCGGGCTCGGCCTGGACGGCGCCCCGACCGGGCGGGCGATGACCCAACAGGACATCGACGACACGGTGGCCGCCTTCACCGAGGCCGCCGTGACCGCCGAGCGGCTCGGGTTCGACGGCGTCGAACTGCACGGCGCGCACGGCTACCTGATCGACGACTTCCTGTGGAACGGCACCAACCGGCGCACCGACGGCTACGGCGGCGACACGGCCTCCCGCGCCCGCTTCGGCGCCGAGATCGTGCAGGCCATCCGCGCGGTCGTCAGCCCGGGCTTCCCGGTCTTCTTCCGGCTCTCCCAGTGGAAGATCGGCAACTACGGGGCCCGCATCGCGCAGAGCCCGGCCGAGCTGGAGCAGTTGCTGACCCCGCTGGCCGACGCCGGGGTCGACGCGTTCCACGGCTCCACCCGCCGCTACTGGCAGCCCGAATTCGACGGCAGCGACCTCAACCTGGCCGGCTGGGCGCGCAAGCTCACCGGCAAGGCCGCCGTCACGGTCGGCTCGGTGGGCCTGGACCAGCAGTACGGCGAGGGCGAGTTCGCCCAGGGCTACACCAGCCGGGCCGGCGTGACCGGCATCGACGAACTGCTGGCCCGCCTCAAGCGCGACGAGTTCGACCTCGTCGCCGTCGGCCGCACCCTGCTGGCCAACCCGGACTGGGCCGCCAGGGCGCTGCGCGGCGACCTCTCCCGGACCGTCCCGTACGACCCGGCCGTGCTCGCCAGCCTGGTCTGACCGCGCCGTTCGACGAACGGGCACCCGAGAAGCGGGGGGGGGGCGGCGGGCGGGGGGGGGGCGGGCGGGGGGGGGGGGGCCGCGGGGGGGGGGGGGGGGGCGGGGGGGGGGGGGGGGGGCGGGGGGGGGGGCCCCGGGGCGGGGGGGGGGGCGCGCCCCCGCGGGGCGACCCGGCCCTTCCCCCCCCGGGCCCCCCCGACCCGGGGCCCCCCCCCCCCCGCCGCCCCCCCGCTTCTCGGGTATCGGCCAGCGTCTCGGGTATCGGCCAGCGTCTCGGGTATCGGCCGGCTTCTCAGGTACCGGCCGGCTTCTCAGGTACCCGCTGGCGTCTCGGGTACCGGCCGGCTTCTCAGCGCACGCCCAGCTCCTGGCGGATGACCGCGTGCCATTCATCGGTCATCCGCCGCGCGGTGGCCTCGTCGAAGACGTTCGCGTCGTACTTGAGGAAGACCTTGAACCCCTCGCCCTCCCGGTAGGACTCGGCGGACAGGACGTACTCCCCGGCGTACGGCAGGTCGTCGAACAGGCGCAGGTCCAACTCGCCGGGGGCGGCCGGGGACGCGTTGGTGAGCAGGTCGGCGCCGTCGAAGTTCTGGAACAGGAAGTTGGTCAGGACCAGCGGTTCGTCGTCCGCGCCCACGGCGCGGGCGATCTCCAGCAGCGGGTAGCCGCCGTGCTCGATGCCGCCGACCACCTTGCGCTGCAAGGACTTCAGCAGCTCGGGGAAGCCGCCGGCGGCCGTGCAGCGGATCGGCAGGCAGTTCGCGAACTGGCCGACGACGTCCTGGAACCGCTCCTCGTAGCGGGCGGCCGCGGTCATGCCGAGGACCAGGTCGTCCTGCCCGGTCAGCCGGTGCAGGAACCGCACGTACGTCGCGAACAGCACGGTGGCGACGCTGACCCGGTGCTCCCGCGCCGCGTCGGCCAGGGCGGCGGCCAGCGGCGGCGGCAGCTTGACCGTCGCCACGTCCACCCGGGGCATCCGCTTGGGGTCGTACGGCCGGTCGTAGGGCAGCGCGAGCGCCGGTCGATGACCTGCCAGCTCCCGCAGCCAGTAGTCCCGGTGCTGCCGCGCGCGCGGGCCGGCGAGCAGCGCCTCCTCCCAGGCGACGAAGTCGCCGTAGTCGGCGCGGCTCACGCTCCCCCGGCCCTGGTAGGCCTCCTTGAGCGTGCGGATCAGGACCGCCGTGGACGTGCCGTCCAGCAGGATGTGGTGCGCGGTGATCAGCAGCAGGCGCCGCCCCCCGGCGAGGGAGACCAGCTGCGCACGGACCAGCGGGCCCGTCGCCAGGTCGAACGGGAGGTTCACCAGGTCCCGCAGCCCGGCCAGTTGCGCGGCGCGCTTGGTGGCCGTGAGGTCGACCCGGTCGAAGGACGGCGCCCTGCCCGGGTCGATGTCCATGAACGGCACGCCGTCCCGCTCGCCGAAGACGGCGCTCAGCACCGGGTGGATGCCGCTCTGGGCGCGGATCGCCCGCTCCAGGGCGGCTTCGTCCAGGTCGCCGTGGATCTCGAAGAGGAGCGGGAGGTTGTAGGCGGTCGACTCCGGTGAGCGCTGCTGGTCCCGGTACATGGTCAGCTGGCCGCGCGAGAGGTTCCACCGCTCGCCCACCGGGCCGGCCTGGGCATCCGCCGTTCCCGTGAAGTGCGCGAAGTGGTCGCACAGGCCGTCGACGGTCTCGACGTCGAAGAGCAGGGTGGCCGAGACGTCGTCACCGAACTCCTCGCGCAGGGCGTTGGTGAGCTGGAGGACCAGGATCGAGTCCAGACCGTAGTCGGTGAGCGGGGCTGCGGTGTCGATCCGCTCGGCCGCGATGCCGAGGACGGCCGCGGCCTTGTCGAGGATGAGCGCGGACAGCTCGGAGCGCGTCGACGGCGTGGGGGCGGGAGCGGGGGCCGGCGTGGGAGCCGGCGTGGGAGCGGGAGCAGGGCGCACGGCCAGCGGGGCGGGCGCGGGCTCCGGCCGGGGCGTCGGCACCACGGCAGCAGGCGCCGCAGCAGGCACCGGAGCCGGCACGGCGGCACGCACCGCAGCAGGCACCGGAGCCGGCACGGCGGCAGGCACCGCAGCAGGCACCGGCCGCTTCGCGGCGCCGCCCGCCGGCCGTGTGACGGCCTTCGGCCTGGCCCCGACCACCTGCCGGGCGACCCCGTCGCTCTCCGCCGCGATGACCTGCTGCCCCAGCGGCAGCGCCTGCGACAGCGGGAACACCACCGTCCCGAAGCCCTCCCCCGCCAGCACGTCCCGCCAGGTCTCCGGCGACAGCGCCGGCGAGCCGGGGATCCGCAGCGAGCGGTCGTCGAACAGCCACCAGCCTTCCAGCAGCCCGAAGGTGACGTGGCTGAACAGGTCGAAGGCCGACAGCTCGTTCAGCAGCAGCCATCCGCCGGCCCGCATCGCGGCCTTGGCGTTGCGCAGGGTGTTGCGGGTGTCCTTGGTGGCGTGCAGCACGTTGGCGGCGATCACCAGGTCGAACCCGCCCTCGCCGACGTCCTGCCCGGCCAGCGGCCGTTCGATGTTGAGCAGCCGGCAGTCCAGGTACGGCACGCCCGGCCCGTAGGTGGCGCGGGCGTGGTTGAGGAAGGCCTTGGAGAGGTCCGTGTAGACGTACGTCTCGATGCTCTCCTGGTACGGCTTGAGCGCGGCGAACATCCCGACGCTGGTACCGCCGGTGCCGGCGCCGATCTCCAGGATCCGCAGCCGCGCGCCCGGTTCGCGGCGCAGCCGCTCCGACACGACGGCGACGGCGGCGCCGGCCATGGCGCGGTTGAACACGTCCGCGACGTGGTTGTTCCGGTAGCAGCCCTCCACCAGTTCCACCGAACCGCGCGGGAACATGACGTCGGTGGGCCTGGTCCGGCCGGTCACGATGTCCGGCAGTGCCCGGAGCATGGCGGAGGCCAGCCGCAGTTCGGCCTTGCGGTCGGCGTCGGCCGACCAGGACTCGCACTGCCGGTCCCACTGCGCGAGCACGGTCTCCGCGAGCACGCCTTCCGCCGGCCCGGCCGGGACGGTGGCCCGCCGGGCGTGCTCCAGCCAGTCGGCGTACACCGGCAGGATCGCGGCGTGGTCGACGGTCGCCAGCTGGGCCGCCAGGACCTTCGCCAGCCACGGGTCCCGCTCGGTCCGGCGCCACCGCACGACCTCGTCCATCAGGCCGTCCACGCTCTCCGACGCGAGCAGCAGCTCGCCGCGGACCCGGGACGGCGTCCGGCCGTGCACGGTGACCTGGGTGGCGCGGTCGAAGTTCGCCAGGGTGTTGTGCTGGTTGGTCTTCACGAAGGCCAGCTGCCGCTGCTCCCCGCCGAGCAGGGCGTCCAGGGCGGCGAGCCCCTCGCGCGGCTCGATCGACACCAGGCCGACCCGGCTCAGCCGCTCCCGGTAGAACTCGGACGTGACGCTCCCGAGGTTGCCCCACCACCCCCAGTTCATGACCCTGACGGGGGTGTCCCAGTGCTGTCCGAGCGCGTGCGCGTAGGCGTCGCTGAAGGTGCAGCCGGCCGCGTAGTTGCCCTGGCCGGCCGCCGTCGTGAAGGACTGCATCGACGACAGCAGCACCGCGAAGTCCAGTTGCTCCCCGTCGAAGACCTCGGCCATCGCGGTCGTGACGTCGACCTTGGCCGCCAGTCCCGCCCGGAGGGTGGCCTCGTCCATCCTGGCGAAGGTGCTGTCCCGCAGCACGAGCGCGGCCTGCACGACCCCGTCGATCCGCGGGTGGCGCTCCTTGACCGTGGCGACGGCGCGGCGCAGCGCGGCCGGATCCCCGGCGTCGGCGCTGAGGTAGCGGACGGTGCCGCGCCCCTGGACGGAGCGGAGCCGGTCCTCGATGGCCGCGTCGGGTGCGCTGCGGCCGATCCAGGTGACGTGCGCGCCGTACTGCCGCACCACGTGCTGGGTCCAGGCGGTGCCCAGGCCGCCGGCGCCGCCGATCACCACGTAGACGCCGCCCTCGCGGTAGACCGGTTTCGCGGGCGCCTCGCACGGCGCCCAGTGCCGGGCCAGCCACTGGCCGGCCCGCCGGGCCCAGGCGTCCTCGGGCGACCGGGCGGGCAGGGCGGTGAGGTCGGCGGGCCAGTCGGGGCCGTCGAGGTCGACGCGCCGGACGGTCCACTGCTCGTACTCGCGCCCCAGGGACCCGAACAGGCCGTGCAGCCCGGCGTGCGCCGGCTGGACGGGGTCGTCGGCGTGGGTGGCGAGCGCGCGGGTGGTGACCAGCGTGATCCCCAGCGGCCGGGCGTCGTACCCGGCTCCGATCAGCGCCTTGATCAGGCGGAACGCCGCGACGACGCCGTCGTTCTGGGCGGCCGTGTACCCGGTGGCGTCGACGGGGTCGAGCTTGGGCTCGGGCGCCGTCCAGACCAGGTGGTCGACCGGTCCGAGGTCGCGCAGTGCGGCGGTCACCTCCTCGACGGAGGCGGCCGGCGGCAGCGGCCAGGTCAGGGCGCCGTCGAGCGGTGACGGTCCGCCGACGACCAGGACCCGGTCGGTGCCGGCGGGCACGGGCGCGTCGGTCGCGGTGATCGGGTCCCAGACGGGCGCGTACAGCGCGGGCTCGCTCTGGACGGTGCGGCGCGAGGTGTAGCCGGTCAGCCGCACGCAGATCTCGCCGGCGGCGTCGACCAGGTCGATGTCGAGCTTGTCGAGCGGCCCGGCCGCGCCGCCGCGCACCACGGCCCACATCGCCGCCGGGCACGGGGCGAACAGGTCGAGCTGGTCCAGGGCGAACGGCACGGCGGTGTCCCGCATGCCGGTGAGGTGGGGCGCGACCGCCGCCTGGATCGCCGAGTCCAGCATCGCGGGCGTCAGCGGTCCGGGCTCCGCCGAACCGGGCAGGACCAGTTCGGCCAGGACGAGACCGGAGCCGACGTGCGCCTGCCGGATCGCCCGCAGGGTCGGGCCGTGGTCGATGCCCATCGCCACCAGGGCCTCGTGGATCCGCTCGCCGGACACGGTCTCCGGGCAGTCCGCGCGCAGCGCGGCGAGGTCGACCGGTGCCGGGCGCGGGGCGTCGGACGGCGCGATGCCGCCCTCGCAGCACACGGTGGGGCCGGTGCCGATCTCGAACCGGTGCCCGCCCTGCTCGCTCGCGCGCACCTCGACCCGGACGTCGACCGGGGTGTCCGAGACCTCCAGCGGCTGCACCCACGTGACGTTGCGCATCCGCACCCGGGTGGCGCCCAGCGCCTTGCGGGCCAGTTCGAGGTAGGCGACCGCGGGCAGGATGTGGCGGCCCTGCACCACGTGGTCGCGCAGCAGGCCGTCGGTGCGGGTCAGCGTCACGCCGTCGCTCTCGCTCTCGCTCTCGCTCTCGCTCTCGCTCTCGCTCTCGCCACCGCCGTCTCCGCCGGTCACGGCCCAGTGGCGGTCGCGGGCGAACGGGTAGGTCGGCAGCGGGATCCGTCGGCCCTCGGCCGGCCCCCGGTCGTCGTCGGGCACCCGGGCCGGGGTCGTGCCGTCCAGCACCCGGATCAGCTCGTCGCGGTCACGGACCACGCAGGCGAACCGGTGCGCGAAGCGCGCCCTGCCGACGGCCAGCGTGTAGGCGAGGTCGCCGAGGTCGATCGAGGTGTGGGCCCGGACGTGGAGCGCCAACCGGCGCCGCTGTTCGAGGAGTTGCTCCTCCGTCCGCGCCGACAGGACCACCACGTGGTCCGCCCCCGGTGCGGAGACGGTCCGCGCGACGGGCGGGGCCTCCTCGATCACCACGTGCGCGTTGGTCCCGCTGGCGCCGAAGGAGCTCACCACCCCGCAGCGCGGCACCCCGGCGGGACTCTCCCAGTCGTGGGTGCGGGTGCTCAGGTAGAACGGGCTACCCGCCAGCGGGATCGCCTCGTTGGCGGTCTCGAAGTGCAGCGAGGCGGGGATCTTCCGGTGCTTGAGCGCCAGCAGCACCTTCAGCACGCCCGCGATGCCGGCCGCGAACTGGGTGTGGCCGATGTTCGTCTTCAGCGAGCCGACCGCGCAGTACTCCGCCCGGTCGGTGCGGGCGCGGAACGCCCGGTTCAGCGCCTGGAACTCGATCGGGTCGCCGAGCTTGGTGCCGGTGCCGTGCGCCTCGACGAGTCCGATCCGCTCCACGTCGACGCCGAACCGCTCGTACACCTCGCCGAGCAGGCTCTCCTGGGACACCGAACTCGGCGCGGTGATCCCGTTGGTGGCGCCGTCCTGGTTGACGCCGCTGGCCCTGATCACGCCGTGGACGTGGTCGCCGTCGGCCAGCGCGTCCGCGAGCCGCTTGAGCACCACGACTCCGACGCCCTCGCCGGGCACGAAGCCGTCCGCGCGGTGGTCGAAGGTGTGGCAGCGGCCGGTCGGCGACAGCATCCCGGCGCGGCCCGCGAGCCGGTACAGCCGCGGCGTGGACTGGAGGAACACCCCGCCCGCCAACGCCATCGAGGTCTCGCCGGACCACAGGTCCTTGCACGCCAGGTCGATCGCCACCAGCGAGCTGGAGCACGACGTGTCGACGGCGATGGCCTGACCCTTGAGGTCGAGGAAGTACGACACCCGGCTCGGGATGACCGAGGTCATGTTGCCCCACAGGGTCTGCGCCGGCGCCTCCTGGTCCAGCAGCCCCTGGTAGTCCCCGGCCCACGCGCCGACGTAGACGCCGCAGCGCCGTCGGCCCATCCGGCCCGCGTACCCCGCGTCCTCCAACGCCTTCCAGGACTCTTCGAGCAGCAGCCGCTGCTGCGGGTCCATCACCGCGGCCTCGGTGCCGGAGATGTTGAAGAACATCGCGTCGAACTCGTCGATGCGGTCGAGGAAGCCGCCCCGGGTGCAGGTGCTCAGGCCGTCGAGGTCGAACCGGGTCGTCTCGGTGACCAGGTCGTCGCCGTCGGCCAGGTGCGTCCAGAGGGCGTCCAGCGAGTCGGCGCCGGCGAACCGGCCACTCATGCCGATCACCGCGATCGGTCCGCGCTCCGCGCTCCCGGTGCCGCTGTGCGGCTGCCCGGCCGCCACGGACTGGACGGACTGCACGGGCTGCACGGGCCGCACGACCGGTGGCGGGGCGCTCTCCCGTTCGTCGGCGGGCTCCGTCGCTCCCTCCGTGTGGACGATGACGCCCCGGTACTCGGCGAGCAGGTGCTCGGCCAGCCGGTCGGCCGTGCTGAAGTCGAAGACCACGCTCGTCGGCAGGTCCAGCGTCAGCGCGCCGTTGAGCTGGTCCACCACGCGGATCGCCAGGATCGAGTCCAGGCCGTAGTCGGCGAACGCCAGCCCGCCCTCGACCTCCTCGACCTCCATCGCCAGCGCGCGGGCGATCTTCTCCCGCACCACGGCGGGCACGATCTCGTCCAGTCCCCTGTGCGCGACAGCGGGTTGGACGATCGGCGCCGCGATCGGTGCCGCGATCTGCGCGGGCGTCGGCACGGGCTCGGGTACGACCGCGAGCGCGGGTGCCGGCGCCTGCCGGGTCAGGTCGCCGATCCAGAACCGCTCCTTGGCGAACGGGTACGTCGGCAGCGACACCACCCGGCGCGGCGCGCCCTGGTGCAGGCGCTCCCAGTCCACCTCGGTACCGGCAGCCCACAGCGCCGCGAGCTTGGACAGCTTGCCGGCCGCGATCCACTGCCGGACCAGCAGTTCCTGGAGGTCGCCGTCACCGGCGATCTCGGCGAGCAGTCCGCCGGATTCCCCGGCGGTGCCCCGGTGCCCCCGGCCGGCCCGCAGGGCCGCCCTCAGCTCCGCCGTCGACGAGACGGCGACCGCGTACCGCTCGGCCATCGCCTCCCGCCCGACCTGGAGCGTGAAGGCCAGGTCGGCGAGGGCGGTGTCCGGGTTGCGGTCGAGGAATCCGGCCAGCCGGTCGACGGACGCGGTGAGCTGGTCGGGAGTCCTCGCGGAGAGGACGACGACGTGTTCGGCCTGTTCGGCCTGTTGGGGTTGTCGGGCTTGTTCGGCGCCGTTGTTCGCGCCGTCGGTGGGCTGCACGGAATACTCCTCGACGATCACGTGTGCGTTCGAGCCGCCGGCACCGAAGGAGGACACCGCCGCGATCCGCGGGCCGTCGGAGTGCCATGGGCTCAGTTCGCGCTGGACCCGGAACGGGGTCCGCTCGAAGCTGATGTTCGGGTTGAGCTGTTCGGCGTGCAGGCTCGGTACGAGTTGCCGGTGCTTGAGCTGGAGCAGGACCTTGGTCAGGCCGGCCACCCCGGCCGCGGCCTCCAGGTGGCCGATGCCGGACTTCACCGAACCGATCGCGCAGAACTGCCGGTCCGCGGTGTCCTGTTCGAAGGCCTTGGTCAGGCCCGTGATCTCGATCGGGTCACCCAGTTCGGTGCCGGTGCCGTGCGCCTCGACGTAGCCGACCTGCCGGGCGGAGACCCCGGCCCGGTCCAGCGCCCGGCGGACGACGTCGGCCTGGGCGACCGGGCTCGGCACGGTGTAACCGGTGGAGCGGCCGCCGTGGTTGACGCTGGAGCCCCGGATCACCGCGAGCACGCGGTCCCCGTCGGCCAGCGCGCGGGACAGCGGCTTGAGCAGCACGCACCCGACGCCCTCACCGGGCACGAAACCGGCGCCGCCGGTGCCGAAGCTGCGGCAGTGCTGGTCGGGCGAGAGCATGCCGGAACGGCACAGCTCGACGTAGTCCAGCGGGTGCGCGTAGAGGTTCACGCCGCCGGCGATCGCCACCTCGCAGTCGCCGTGCCGGAGTTGTTCGCACGCCTCGTGGATCGCGGTCAGTGACGCCGAGCACATCGTGTCGATCGTCAGGCTCGGCCCGCGCAGGTCGAGCAGGTAGGAGGCGCGGGCGCTCAGCGAGGCGAACGACAGGCCGGGCACCACGAGTTCACCCGAGGGCAGCTGGCCCACCTCGTGCCGGGCGTGGCCGACCTTGGTGACGCCCGCGAACACTCCGACCCCGTGGCCGTGGCGCTCGGCGAGGCGCGCCCTCGTGTACCCGGCGTCCTCCAGCACCTCCCACGCCGCCTGCACGAACAGCCGCTCCTGCGGGTCCATGGCGTAGGCGTCGCGCGGGGCGATGCCGAAGAACCGGGGATCGAACGCGGCGAAGTCGTCCAGGAAGCCGCCCCACTTGCTGTAGCTGCGGCCGGTGGCCACCGCCGTGTTGCGGTCGGGCTCGAAGAAGCCGTCCAGCGACCAGCGGTCCACCTCGCGGACGCAGTCGCGGCCCGCCGTGAGGTTCTCCCAGAACTCGTCCAGGTCGGCGGCGCCCGGGTAGCGGCCGCTCAGCCCGATCACCGCGATCGGCTCGTCGGCGCCGGGCGCCGGCCGGTCGGGGACGGCGGTCGGCCGAACGCTGGTGGCCCGCTGTTCGGCAGTCGCCGCCGGCTGGTCGCCCGCCACCGGCTGGTCGGCCGTGGCCGCCTGCGGGCGCGCCGGTTCCCGCCGGAGGCCGGCGAGTTGACCGGCCACGGCCCGCAGGGTCGGGTGCTCGTAGAAGATCGTCGAGGAGACCTCGGGGTAGGTCCGCACCAGCTCCCGGTTGAGCTGGATGACCATCACCGAGTCCAGGCCGATGTCGACCAGCGGGCGGTCGGGGTCGACCGCGCCCGGGGCGAGCCCGCTGACCTCGGCGAACAGGGCGAGGAGGTGGCCGAGGACGTTCGGGTCGGCGCCACGGACGGGAGCCTCCGGAACGGGAGCCGTCGGCGCGGGAGTTGTCGGCGCGGCGGCCGGGGCCGGTGTTCCGGTCGGCACCCGCGTCGGGTCGCCGTGGTGCACCCACACCTGGTCCGCCCCCGCGTTCCAGGCGTCGACCAGCGCCGTGAGCCCGGCTTCCGTGGGCATCGGCGCCAGCCCCCGGTCCTCCCACAGGTAGGCCCGGGTCCGCTCGCCGACCTGCATGCCGCCGTCCTCCCACAGCGGCCAGGCGATGGACAGGGTGCGCCCGCGGCGCAGCCCCTCGGCGACCCGCGCGTTGCGCACGGCGGCGAACTCGTCGAGGAAGGCGTTGGCGGTCGCGTAGTCGGACTGCCCGGGGTTGCCGGTGATCGCGGCGCCCGAGGAGAAGGTCAGCACGAACTCCAGCGGGCAGTGTCCGGTGGCCCGGTCGAGGTGCACGAGACCGTCCACCTTGGTCGCGAGGACCTCGTCCCACTGCGCGGCGGTCTTGTCCGCGAGCAGCGAGTCCCGCACCACACCGGCGGCGTGCACGATGCCGGTGATCCCGCCCGCCTCGGCGACGAGGTGCCGCACCTCCTCCCAGCGGGAGACGTCGGCGCGCACGTACCGCGCGACCGCTCCAGCCTGCCGCAACTCGGCGAGCAGGCGGTCGATCCGGCCGTTCTGCGGCGAGCGGCCGGCCAGCACGATGGTCGGCCGCCGTACGTCGGCGGCGATGCGCCGGGCCGTCGAGGCGCCGATTCCGCCGGCCCCGCCGGTGATCAGGTACACGCCGCCGTCCCGCCAGGGCCGGCCGGAGGCCGTGCCCGGGAGTTCGGCCGGGGCCCAGCTGCGGGTGTGCCGGACGCCGCCGCGGTACAGGACGAGGTCGTCGGCCGCCCGGGCGTTCTCCGCCAGGACGGCGGCCAGGTCGAGCCCCTCGGCACCCTCGACCGCGATGACCTGGCCGACGATCCGCGGGTCCTCCTTGGTGACGGTCCGCAGCAGGCCCGCCAGGGCGAGGTCCGCCGTGACGACCTGGACGAGCGTGCCGCCGTCCCGGGCGTCGAGGCCGCGGACGGTCTCCAGCAGCTGCCACGACAGGTCCCGGAACCGGCTCTCCGGCCGCTGCCTGGCCGTGTCGAGGCGGATCGCGTCGGGCACCTCGCCGTCGACCCCGCACAGCACGACGACGTGCCGGTCGTACCGGCCGGTCGCGGCGGCGGGCATCGGCGTCCACCGGGCGGTCAGCAGGGTCGTGCCGCTCTCCGGCCGGGCGCCGGGGAACCAGAACCGGTCCCGGGCGAACGGGTATCCGGGCAGCTGCGCGCGCCGGGGCGTGCCGCCGCCGGACGACGAGCGCCAGTCGACGGTGCCTCCACCGACCCAGCGCCCGATCGGCTCCGGCTCGGCTCCGCGCTCGCCGGTGGTGACGAACGCCCGTAGCGCGTCGACGAGTTCGGCGCGGGACGAGACGACCCAGCCGGCCCGCTCCGCCATCTCCTCGCGGCCGACCTGGAGGCTCCACGCGATGGACCGCAGCGAGACCTCCGCCGCCTCCGGGGACTCCAGGTGGGACAGCAGGTCCCGGGCCCGGTCTGTCAACTGCCGGGCGGTGCGGGCCGACAGCGGCACCGCGACCGGTCCGTCGCCGTCCTCCCCGTCCCGGCCGCCGCGCACGTACTCCTCGACGACCACATGGGCGTTGACGCCGCCGAACCCGAAGCTGCTCACCCCGGCACGCCTCGGCACGGGGCCGCCGTCACCACTGCGGGGGCGCGGCCAGGCCTCGTTGTCCCGCACGAGGTGGAACGGGCCGCCGGCCAGTTCGATGTACGGGTTGACCTCCTGGAGGTGCTGGGTCGCGGGCAGCACGCCGTGCTTGAGCGCGAGCAGCACCTTCAACAGCCCGGCGATGCCCGCAGCCGACTCCAGGTGGCCGATGTTGGTCTTGACCGAACCGAGGCCGCACGCCCCGTCGTCGCTGCGGCCCAGCCGGCGGAACGCGGTGCGCAGCGCCCGGACCTCCACCGGATCGCCGAGGGCCGTGCCGGTGCCGTGGGTCTCGATGTAGCCGATGGTGTCCGGGTCGAGGTCGCCGACGGCGGCCGTCACCAGCTCGGCCTGGGCGTCGGCGTTCGGCGCGGTCAGCGAGTTGGCCCGGCCGCCGTGGTTGTACGCGCTGCCCCGGATCACGCCGAGGATCGCGTCACCGTCGCGCTCCGCCGCCGCCAGCGACTTGAGCACGACCACCCCGACGCCCTCGCCCCGGACGTAGCCGTTCGCGCCCGCGTCGAAGGTCTTGCAGAGGCCGTCCGGGCTGAGCATGCCCGCGCGGTGCGCGCTGACGAAGGTGTCCGTGCTGAGCAGCACGTTGACCCCGCCCGCGACGGCCAGGTCGCAGGTGCCGGAGCGGATCGCCTCGATCGCGCGGTGCACCGCCACCAGCGAGCTGGAGCAGGCCGTGTCGATCGGCTCGCTCGGGCCGCGCACGTCGAGCAGGTACGAGATGCGGTTGGCCAGGATCGAGTGCGTGGTGCCGGTCGAGGTGAAGGCGTCCGGCCGCACGCCGAGCGTGGCGAGCAGCGTCGCGTAGTCGTTGCCGGTGACGCCGATGAACACGCCCGTGTTGGTCGGCAGGTCGGCGGGCCGGTACGCGCTGTCCTCCAGCGCCTGCCAGACCGTCTCCAGGACGAGGCGGTGCTGCGGGTCCATCAGTTCGGCCTCGCGCGGCAGGATGCGGAAGAAGCCCGCGTCGAAGGCGTCGATGTCGTCCAGGGCTCCGATCCGCTGGGGGAAGTCCTGGGCCTCGATGGCCTTGCGCTGGTCCTCGTCGTACCGGTGCAGCGGGAAGGCGGTGACGGAGTCCTTGCCCGCCAGCAGGTTCGCCCAGTACTCGTCCAGGTCGCGGGCGCCCGGGAAGCGCCCGGCCGCGCCGATGACGGCGATCGGCTGGCGCGGGTCGGCCTCGGCGCGAACCGGCTCCGGCCGGGGCGCCAGCTGCGGCTGCGGCTGCGGCTGCGGCTCGACGACCTTGACCTCTGCCGCTGCCTCGGCCTCGACCTTTGCCTCGGCCCTCACCGTGGCACCGTGCTCGTCGACCAGGTGGACGCCCAGCGCCTCCAGCGTGCTGACGTCGAAGAACACCGCCGGGCTGACCACGACCCCGAACCGCTCGTGGATCTCCTTCGCGAAGGTCACCAGCGAGATGGAGTCGAAGCCGAAGGCGTCCAGGCCGGTACCGGGGTCCAGTTCCTCCGGCTCGAACTTGAGGATCTCGGCGGCGATGGAGCGCAGCACGTCCACGACACCCGACACCGCCGATACCGCTGGTACGGCCGGTACCGCCGGCACGGCGGGCGCAGCCGGTACGACCGGCTCCCGCTCGCTCCGCACGGGGCGGGCCCGCGGCGCCGGACGGTCGGCGGGCGCCACCCCTTCGACCCCGCGCCGCACCCCGGCCAGCTCCCCGACGACCTCGCCCGCGCCCCCGAGCAGCAGGATCCGGTCGTCACCGAGGACCACGTGCGTGACCGGCGAACCGGCCCGCACCCGGATCTCCCCGACCTGGTTGAGCGCGACCAAGGTCCAGTCCGGCGCCCCGGCGCGCTTGGCCTCCCACTGCACGCCCTGGGCGATCGCCGCGAGCACGAACGGCTCGACGGTGACGTTGCGCCGGACGTGGTCCTGCTGGAACGCGGGACTGCCGATGCTCAGCACCGTCCGGCCGTCCGGCGCGCGGAACACGCCCTCGACCGCGCACGAGGCCGGTTTGTAGTCCAGCCCGCCCTCGGCCAGTTCGGCCAGGAACGACTCCCGGGTGAGGACCTCCCGCAGTCCGGCCAGCTCGACCCGGCCGGACGGCGCCGTGGCGGTGCGCACGGTGAACTCGACCGCCGCCGCGCCGTCCCCGGTCCGGACGGTGCCGTGGCCGTCGGCGAACTCCGTGACGAGCCGCGTGGTCGTGGACCAGTCGATCGGCCGCAGTACGCGCAGGTCGTGGACCGACGCCTCGGCGGCGAACCCGCTGACCTTCGCGGCGGCCAGCGCGAGGTCCACGGCGAAGGTGGGCACGATGGTCGGTGCCTTGGCCAGGCGGTAGCCGTAGTCGAGCAGGTCGGTGAGGTGGACGTCCAGGGCGTAGCGCAGGCCCCGGACGTCGGATTCGTTGCGTCCCAGGAAGGGGTGCAGCCGCTCGCGCAGCGCCAGCGGGGCCAGCACGGACGGCGCGCCGTCGGTCTGCTCGATCCAGCAGCGCACCTTCTCGAACGGGTAGGCGGGCAGCGACACCCGGCGTGCCGTCGGCAGGTGGTCCCAGTCGACGGTCTTGCCGGCGGCCCAGGTCGTGGCGAGTTCGTGCGCGGGCAGCTCCCGCCGCCCGGCCAGGTAGCCGTCGACGGCCGCCAGCGCGGACCGCCGATCCTCCGCCACGAACGCCCAGCGGTGGGGCAGTTCGTTCTTTCCGACCCGCAGGGTGAACGCGATGTCGGGGAGGTCGGCCTCCCGCGCCCCCGCGAGGTGGTCGCGGAAGATGGCCAGGTAGCGCCCGAGCGCGGCCTCGTTCATCGCCGAGAACACGAACAGCTGCTCGCCGAAGGGCTCTCGGCGCACCGGCCGTTCCGGATACTCCTCAAGGATGATGTGCGAGTTCATGCCGCCGGCGCCGATCGAGGTGATGCCGGCCCGCCGGGGGTGGGTGATCTGACGGCCGTCCACCACGGTGACCATCGGCTGCCAGTCGGCGAGCGTCTGCTGCACCTGGAAGGGCGTGTCGGTGAAGTCGATGTCCGGGTTGAGTTCCGTGCTGTGCAGGGAGGGCGCCAGCTTGCCGTGCCGCAGTTGGAGCAGCACCTTGGCCAGCCCGATCATGCCGGCCGCCGCGAGCAGGTGCCCCATGTTCGCCTTGACGGACCCGAGGGCGCAGAACTGGCGGTCCGCGGTGTACTTGCGGAACGCCGACGTCAGGGCGCGGACCTCGATCGGGTCGCCCAGCGCGGTGCCGGAGCCGTGGCCCTCGACGTAGCCGATCGTCCTCGGGTCGACGCCGGCGTCCGCGATGGCCTTCTGGATCGCGACCGCCTGCATGCCCGGGTTCGGCACGGTGAAGCCGTTGCGCGTCCCGGCGTTGGACAGGGCGGTGCCCTTGATCACGGCGTACACGTGGTCGCCGTCGCGCTCGGCGTCGACCAGCGGTTTGAGCACGACCGCGCCGACGCCCTCGCCGAGGATGGTGCCGTCCACGCCGTGGCCGAAGCTGCGGATCACGTCGGAGGTACCGGTGGTGAAGTGCTCCTCCGACGAGGTGATCAGGTTGTACGGGTGCAGCATCAGGTTGACGCCGCCCGCGACGACCATCCGGCACTCGCCGGCCCGCAGCATCTGCACGGCCTGGTGCACGCAGGTCGACGAGGCGGAGCACATGGTGTCCAGGAAGATCGACGGCCCGGTCAGGCCGTAGAAGTAGGACAGCATGTTGGGCAGCGTCCCGGTGTAGCTGCCGCTCTGCGGCGCGCCCCGGGTCAGGCTGTTCTGGAAGCCGTACAGGTTGTAGTGGTTGCTCATCGTCCCCACGAGCACGCCGACGTCGCCCTGGTAGCGGCGGTGGATGGTCTGCCGCGAGTAGCCGGCGTCCTCCAGCGCCTCCACGCCCGCCTGGAGGAACAGCCGCACCTCCGGGGACATCTGCTCGGCCTCGCGCTTGGAGATGCGGAAGTAGCGGGGGTCGAACTTGTCGAGGTCGCGGAGGAAGGTCCCGGTCCGGATCACGCTCTTGCCGTGGACGGACCGGTCGCTGTCGTAGATGGCCTCGTGGCCCCAGCGGTCGGCGGGGACCTCCTCGAAGGTGTGCCGGCCGTTCTCCAGCAGCTCCCACAGCTCGTCCATCGTGTCGGCGCCGGGGTAGCGTCCGGACACGCCGATGATCGCGATGTCGTGCCGGTCGTCGCGCGCGGGTTCGCGGACCTCGGTGACGGCGGCGGCGGCCGGGGCCTCGAACCGCGTGGCCGGGGCCTCAGGCCGTGCCGCAGGGGCTTCCGGCTGCACCACCGGGGCCTCCGGCTCTTCGGCCGGGGTTTCGGCCTGCCCGCTCTCCCCCAGTACCGCCTCCAGTTGCTCCCGCCGGGTCTCCACGAAGTGCGCGGCCACCTCGGCGATGTTCAGGTACTCGAAGAAGATCGTCTTGGACAGCGGCCCGAACACCTTCTCCAACTGGGCGGTCACCCCGAGGATGCTCAGCGAGTCGATGCCGTACTCGATGAGGTTGGTGGCCGACTCGATGTGCTCCGGGTCGTGCCGCAGGACCTCGGCGACGACCCCCCTGAGCAGTTCCTCGGTGCGCTGCAGCAGGTCGCCCTCGCCCGCGCCGCCTGACGGAGCAGCGGTGGCGGACGAGGCGGTGGCCGGGGCCGCGGGGGCCGGGGCCGCCCGGCGTCGCGCGGCCAGGGTGGCCTTGGCGCCGTAGGCGACGACGAGGTGCGCGGGGGCGTCGGCGAGCAGGGCCCGGCCGAAGGCGCGCAGCCCGTCCTCGGTGGGCAGGGCCTCCCAGCCGCGCTCGCGGCGCAGGGATTCGCGGGTGACCTCGTCCAGCGCCATGCCGCCGTCGGCCCACAGCGGCCAGCTGATCGCGACGGTCCGGCCGCTGCGCTCGCCCGCGTCGACCAGCGTCCGGCGGTGCCGGGCGAAGGCGTCCAGGAAGGCGTTGGCCGCCGAGTAGTCGGACTGCCCCGGGCTGCCGTAGACACCGGCGACCGAGGAGAACAGCGCGAAGAACTCCAGGTCGAGGTGCCGGGTGGCGGCGTCGAGGTTGAGCGTGCCGCGGACCTTGGGCGCGGTCACCAGCCGGACGTCGGCGAGGTCCTTGCGCAGCAGGTACTGGTCGCGCAGCACGCCGGCCGCGTGCACCACGCCGTCGAGCGAGCCGTGCTCCCGCACGATCGTGTCGACCGCGGCGCGCACGCCCCGGGCGTCGGCGACGTCGACCGGCAGGTAGTGGGCGTCGACCCCTTCCGCGCGCAGGGCCTCCACCGAGCCCGCCGGGGAGCGCCCGCTCAGGACGACCGTCGCCCCCGCGCGGCCCAGGTAGCGGGCGAGGTGCCGGCCGATGCCGCCCAGGCCGCCGGTGACCCAGTACACGCCGCCGGCCCGCAGTGCGGGCACCTGCGGTCCGGCGTCGAGCCGCGTCTCGACGGGCTCCAGCACCTGCCGGGTGCCGTCAGCGGTGTAGCGGACCTCGGTGTCGGCGGAGTCGTCGGCGCACTCCTCCCGCACGATCCGCGCGAGCTGCTCGGCGGAGGCCGCGTCCAGGCCGGCGACCCGGACGACCCGGCCCGAGACGAGCGGGTTCTCCAGGGCGACGGTGCGGAACAGGCCCGCCAGCGGTGCGTGGAAGTGCGCCGGCACCCGGGCGTCGACCAGGGCCACGAAGCGGTGCCCGGCCTTGGGAGAGGACGCGAGCACCTGCTGGACCTCGGCGAACACCTGCTCCGTCGCGGCGTCGACGCCGTCGGCCGGGGTCGCCCGGGTGATCTCCGGCAGCGTCAGGCGGTGCGCGGTGCGGGAGCCACCGCCGTCCGCGTCCAGCGGCCGGTCGGTCCACCGGGTGGTCGCCGTGACGACGCGCGGGCCCGCGTCGGTGGTGCGCTGGGCGAGCCCCCGCAGGCTGGCGCTGATCACGCCGTCGCGGTCGCACAGGTCGATGTCGAAGGTGGCGAGCGCCCCGGAGTCCGCGCTCCGTCGGACCCACGCCCAGGTCTCGGCCGGGCAGGGCCGGTACACCTGGAGCTCGTCGAGGGTGAAGGGCAGGGTTGGGCCGGCGCCGGCGCCCGTCAGGACCACGGAGGTCTGGAAGGCGGCGTCCAGGACGCTGGGCGGCAGCACGCAGCCGTCGGCGCCGGTCGCCTGGATGCGGGCGATCGCCTCGTCGCGCCCCAGCCGGAGCCCGCGCAGCGCGCGCATGGCCGGGCCGTACTCCAGGCCCTGGGCGCGGAAGTCGGCGTAGACCTCGTCGGTGCCGCGGGTGGTGCGGCAGGCGGCGCGCAGGGCGTCCAGGTCCAGCGGCGGTGGGTCCGGCAGCGTGACCAGTCCTGCGGTGCCCGTGCTGTGGACGGTCTCGCCCAGCCGGAACTCGAACGCGATCGCGTCCCCGCGCGGTGTCAGGGCGAGGTCGACGTCGACCGGTTCGCCGACGACGATCGGCCGCAGCCACGCGAGGTCGCGCAGCCGGACCGCCCCCTCCCGGGCCGCCGCGAGCTCCACCGCGGCCCGCGCCATCTCCAGGTACGCGACGGCGGGCAGCACCCGCCGGCCGCGGACCAGGTGCGAGGCCAGGAAGGGCTCGGCCCCGGTGAACGTGGAGGTGTAGCGCTGCTGCGCCAGGTCGGAGGTGTTGCGGTGGACGAGCGGGTGCAGCAGCGCGGCGCCCGGCGCCTCGGCCGGTGGCGTGACGTACCAGTGCCGGTCCCGGGCGAACGGGTAGGTCGGCAGCCGCACGCGACGCGCCCCGGGATGCCCGGGCCAGTCGGCGCCGCCCCCGCTCGCCCAGTCCTGCGCCGCCGCGACCAGTTCGGCCCCGGCCCCGGCGGGGTTGCGCACCTCGCCGTCCGCGACGGACTCCAGCGCGGCCGCGAGCTGCTCCCGGTCCGAGACCAGGAACACGGCCCTGACCCGCATCGGCTCGCGGCCGACCTGGAGCGTGTGGGCGATGTCGGCCAGCGACTGGCGCGGCCGCAGCGCGGTCTCCGGTGCCAGTAGGTGGTCCCGCAGCCCGCCGGCCAGCACCCGCAGCCGCTCCAGGTTCTTCGCCGACAGCGGGACGACGTACGGTCCCGGCTCATCGGTGTGTCGCGCCGGCCCGCCGACGTGCTCCTCCAGCAGCACGTGCGCGTTGGTCCCGCCGAACCCGAACGAGCTGACGCCCGCCCGGCGCGGCGCCCCGTCGCCGCCCGGCCACGGCCGGGTGTCGCCGACGATGTAGAACGGGCTGCCGTCCAGGTCGATCAGCTGGTTCCTGGTCCGGAAGTTGACCGTCGCCGGGAGGGTCCCGGCGGCCATCGCGCCGATCACCTTCACCACGCCGGCCACGCCCGCGGCCGATTCGAGGTGGCCGATGTTGGTCTTGATCGAGCCGATGCCGGTGCTGTCCGGCCGTGGTGCCGTCCCGTGGGCGTCGTGCAGGCTCTGGAAGGCGCGCTTGAGGCCGACGATCTCGATCGGGTCGCCGACCGGCGTGCCGGGCCCGTGGGCCTCGATGTAGCTCACCGTCCCGGGCGCGACCCCGGCGCGGGTGTAGACGTCCTCGATCAGCGCGGCCTGGGCGGCCGGGTTGGTGACGGTCAGCGAGTTGGTCTTGCCGCCGTGGTTGGTGCCGACGCCCTTGATCACCGCGTGCACGGGGTCGCCGTCCGCCAGCGCCCTGGCCAGCGGCTTGAGCAGCAGGACGGCGCCGCCCTCACCCCGGACGAAGCCGTCCGCGTCCTGGTCGAAGGCGTGCGAGCGGCCGGTGGGCGAGAGCATGCTCGCCTTGCTGAACGCCACGAACAGCTTCGGCGACCAGCACAGGTTCACGCCGCCGGCCAGCGCCAGGTCGCAGTCGCCGTTGTGCAGGGCGGCGACGGCCTCGTAGAGCGAGACCAGGGAGCTGGAGCAGGCGGTGTCGTTGGCGATGCTGGGGCCGTGGAAGTCGAAGAAGTAGGACAGCCGGTTGGCGACGATCGAGTACGCCGTGCCGGTCGGGAAGTAGGCGTCGGTCGGCACGTCGTCGCGTTCTATCAGCTCGGCGTAGTCGCCGTGGCACAGGCCCATGAAGACGCCCGTGCGGCTGCCCGCGAGTTCGCCCGCCCGGTAGCCCGCGTCCTCGATGGCCTTCCACGCCAGTTCCAGCGCGAACCGCTGCTGCGGGTCCATCGTCTCCGCCTCGCGCGGAGAGATGTTGAAGAAGGCGGCGTCGAAGCGGTCGGCGTCCTCGACGAACCCGGCCCAGACGCTGTACGTCTTCTCCTCGCCGCTGCGCGGATCGCCGAAGTAGCGTTCCTTGGACCACCGTTCGGCGGGCACCTCGGTGATCAGCGAGCGCCCGGCCGCGAGGTGGTCGAACAGCTCGACCAGGGTGTCGGAGCCGGGGAAGCGCAGGGCCAGCCCGATGATCGCGATGTCGTCGGTGCTCATCGGCTCTCCCCCACTCGCTGCACGGCACGGCGGTTGTCCACGGTCACCCGCAGGTTCAGCACGGCGCTCGACGCGCCGGCCGGCGCCGTACCGCCGCCCCGCACGAACTGCTGGTGGAGCACGGCGGTCGTCAGCAGGTAGAGGAAGGTCTGGTCCTCCTTGGTGCTGACCTCCTCCACCGGCGAGGTCATGACCTTGTCGACCAGGCGGCGGGCGAACTTCCCGTCCAGGCAGTCGATCCCGGCCAACTCACGGTCGGACAGCAGCAGTTCGAGGTAGTCCGGGCGGCCGTCCTTGAAGGCGGCGCTGCCCGGCGCGCGGTACGGCTGCTTGGGGCGGCTGGTGGTCCACTCCGGGAGTTCGGCGCGGAACGCCTTCTTCAGGATGGCCTTCTCGATCCGGCCGTCGTCGTAGCGCAGGTTCACCGACGCGGCCGCGCGCACCACCGCCGGGTCGAGGAACGGGCAGCGGTTCTCCACGCTGTGCGCCAGCGCGGCCCGCTCCCCCTGGGTGGACAGCAGGAATCCGGGCAGCAGCGTCTTGTACTCCAGCCACTGCGCCTTGTGCACCGCGGGCATGTCCGGGTAGCCGGGAGTCCCGGCGACGAGGTCGAGCAGGTCGGCGAACGGGTCGAACCGGTCGGCGAGCAGCCGGGCCGCGAACTTCCCGTTCTGGTACCGCATCTCGTGGGAGAACAGGCCCGGCAGCCGCTCCACCGAGAACTGCTGGTAGAGGCCGAGCAGATGGGCCTGGTGGGCGGAGCCGAAGTGCTCCAGCTCCGGGTGCAGGCCGGCCAGCCCGGTGCGGCGCTCGCCGTCGGACAGTCCGTTCCACCGCTCGCGCAGCAGGGTCTCGCGGAACAGCGAGTAGCCGAGGAACGCCTCGTCGGCGCCCTCGCCGCTGAGGATGGTCTTGATCCCGGCGTCGCGGACGTGCCGGGACAGCAGGAACATCGGCACGAACGAGGTGCGGAAGGTCGGAACCTCCGCGTGGTACACGGCGCTCGGGAAGTTGTCGGTGATGTCCTCGCTGGTGATCGGGACGGCGGTGTGCAGGGTGCCCAGGTGCTCGGCGACCAGGCGCTGGCTGTCGGACTCGTCGAAGGCCTTGTCCTGGAACGCCACCGAGAAGGTGCGGACCTCGTGCGGGGAGAGCTGGGTGGCCAGCCTCGTCACGATCGAGGAGTCCAGGCCGCCGCTGAGGTAGACGCCGACCTCGACGTCGGAGCGCAGGCGCAGGTCCACGCTGGTGCGCAGGGTCTGCCGGAGCATGTCGATCGCCTCGGCCTCGGTGCCGTCGAAGCCGGGCACGTCGAAGTCGAGGTCCTCGTAGGGGCGCAGCGAGCGGCGGCCCCCGCTGACGGTCAGCACGGAGCCCATCGGCAGCTGGCGCACGCCCCGGAACGGCGTGCGGTCGGGCAGCGGCGTCCACACGGCGTAGGTGGTGGCCAGCTCCCTCGGGTCGAACTCGAAACGGAAGCCGGGGAAGGCGCGGAACGCCTTCATCTCGGACGCGAACAGGAAGTCCCCGCCCTCGTCGGCGTAGAACAGCGGGCGCTTGCCGTAGCGGTCACGGGCCAGCACCAGGTCACCGGTCGCCGCGTCCCTGATGGCGACCGCGAAGGCGCCGTTGAACCGGGCGAAGCAGTCCGACCCCCACTGGATCCAGGCCTGGAGCACGACCTCGGTGTCGGAGTGGTCGGTGCGGAACGGGCGGCCGAGGCGCTCCAGTTCCGCGCGGAGTTCGATGTGGTTGTAGATCTCGCCGTTGAAGCAGATCCAGTAGCGCCCGGACGGGTCGGACATGGGTTGCGAGCCACCGGCGAGGTCCACGATGGCCAGCCGCACCGCCCCCATGGCCATGCCGTCGTCCAGGTAGTAGCCCGCCTCGTCCGGCCCGCGGTGATGGATGTTCGACAACATCGAGGTGATGACCTCGGCGGTGGCACCGGGGTGCAGCGAGGTCGAGAGGAAACCAGCCAGCCCGCACATGATGTGTCCTTCTAGTTCGCGGAGATCTTCTTGGTGACGAATTCGTCGATCGCGGTGAGCGAGACGAAGACGTTCACGAGGATGTCCTCCGGGGATATCTCGACGGAGAACTCGGACTCCAGGAACTTCATCATCCTGACGTAGCCGAACGAGTCGATGACCCCCGCCTTGAACAGGTCGGTGTCCGGGGTGATCACCTCGTCGAACTCGAAGAGGAAACGGTCCTCCAGGTACTGCCGGATCGTGTCCGTCGTGGTTGTCATGTGTCACACTCCAGCCCTGATTTTGAACACCATGTGAGTGAGGGCCAGGCCCCCGATTTCGGTGAATTCCAGCCCGGCGTCGTCGTCGAGCAGCCCGCGGACGCTGTCGGTCCAGCGCACCGGGGCGACCAGTTGCTCCGTGAGCATGCGCGTCACCTGCCCCGGCTCGTAGGGCCGGCCCGTGACGTTGGAGACGACGGGCGTGCCGGGTTCGGCGAAACTGAACTCCGTCAGGAACTCGGCGAACCGCGCCCTGGCCGGCTCCATGTACCGGGAGTGGAACGGCGCGCTCACCTTCAGCCGTACGAAGCGGATCTCCCGGCCCTCCAGGCAGGCGTGCGCCGCCTCCAGGACGGACGGGGTGCCCGCGATGACCACCTGCGAGCCGGTGTTGAGGCCGGCGATGTCGACGCCGTCGACGCCGTCCTCCGCGAGGATCTCCAGCAGTCGCGCGGGCGGTGTGTTCATGACCGCGGTCATGCCGCCCCCGGAGGCCGCCGCCATCAGTTCGCCGCGTTTGGCGACCAGCCGCAGCCCCGTCTCGAAGTCGAAGACGCCGGCCGCGAGCAGGGCGTTGTACTCGCCCAGGCTGTGCCCCAGGTAGACGTCCGCCGGCCGGTCCTCGCGGTGGACCCGCTCGAAGGTCCGCAGCGCGTTGACGACGAACAGCGCCGGCTGGGTGTACTCCGTACGGCCCAGCAGACCGTCCGGGTCCTCCGTGCACAAGGAGACCAGGTCGTACCCCAGCACGTCGGAGGCGAAATGGACCAGCCCTGGATATCGTTCGAAGACCTCTCCCCCCATTCCCTTTTCCTGACTTCCCTGACCAGCAAAGATGACCGCCAGCACGACTCTCCCTCAACCCGCTGCTATCTGCTGACCTGTACTGATCCGCGCCCGACGCGCCCCGACCGCGACCGCGGATCCGAGCACGTCCAGGAACGCCCTACCGCGGCTGCTCATGGCCAGATCGGGCATCATGGCCGCGCCCAGGGAAGCGGTCGGCAGGTCTCCGACCAGCTCCACCTCGCGGACCCTGCCCCCGTCCAACGTCGTTGCGGTCCGGGCGCGTTGATACATCAGGGCGAACCCCGCACCGGCGGCCACCAGGCCGCGCAGTGTCTCGGGGCTCGTCGTCGTCACGACCCGCGGCAGGCGGACGCCCGCGCGGGAGAACATCCGCTCGACGTGGCGGAGCACGGTCGGGACGTTCAGGGCGACCAGCGGTCTACCGGCCAGCTCGTCCAGGGTGAGCGGACCGGCCAGGCCCAACGGGTCGTCATCCGCCAGCAGGGCGTGCACCGGAAGTTCGACCAGCGGGTGGAACCTGGACTCGCCCGACAGGAAGTCGTAGGTCACCGCCAGTTCGCAGCGGCCGTCCTGGAGGAACTCCAACAACCGGTCCGCGGACGCCTCGTGGATGTTCAGCTTCAGCGCCCCGTGCCGCTCCCGGGCCATCCGGTGGACCAGGGGCAGCAGGAACGGGGCGATCGGGAGGAAGAACCCGACGTCGAGCTGACCGGCGGTGTCGCCCGCCAGCGCATCGCCCTGCGCCTTGAGGCTGCTGGCCTGCCCCAGCAACGCGCGTGCCTCCCGCACCAGGTGGCGGCCGCTCGGCGTCAGGGAGACCCCGCGGGCATGGTGACGGAGCAACAGCTGAACACCGAGCTGGCGCTCCAGCCGCATGATCGCCGACGAGACCGTCGACTGCGAGGCGCACAGCTTCTCCGCCGCCTCCGATATGTTGCCGATCTCGGCGGAAACGACGAAGTAGCGCAATTGAGTGAGGCTGAATCCCAAACGATCGGTCATAGTGCGCGGAAACCTTTTCCCGGAGTCTGACCATGCGGATTTTCGGGGTTGGCGGCGCCAACTCCGGAGAAGTCCTGAAATTCGGTGACGAACCACGGGCGATCAGCCCGCGGCGGATCCGTGAACAGCGCGCCGGGGCACGGGAAGCAGGCCTCGGTGCGCAGGGTGAAACCCGTCGGCAGCCGCCACGGCGGCCGCCCCTGCGGAGCGGGCCACCCGGACGCGTTCGGCCTCGGGTCGTTCGAAGTGTTCGAGCGGTACGGCGAGTTCATACCCGCCGCGGCGTCAACTCGACTTTCTCGGCCCGGTACCGGGCGACGCGGCCCGGCTAGCGGCCGGGTCCGGTCTCCTTGACGCCGACGCGCGCAAACGGCTAGACACCGAGCTATTCCGGTCCAGTATTATCTGCCGGAGGTAGCCCAATCCCGGAATCGCTCCAGGGAACGGGGTGACGGGGACATGTGCGTTGACCATGGTGACACTTTCCTCAGCTCCGTCAGAGACGAGAAGCTATCGGGCGGGATGTCGCAGTCCAGGTTCACGTGACATGAGCAGATCACATACACAGAGAGCACAAAAGCGGACAAGTCTCCGATGAGCGTGCCCAGGTTGCCCAGCTGGAAGCGGGCCACGTGTCACACGGTAACTGAAAGGTTACCGGTTAACAAGTTGGAGCAAGTGCACGAATGGATGAAACGCAGGCGGTATGGCAGCTGTGGGTGCAGAGCCGTCCTGACCTCGACTTATCGTCGATGGAGATCATCGGCGGCCTCCGGCACGCACACGCGATGCTGGAGTTCCTGCTTGAACCTGTGTTCGAAGCGGCGGCCGTCAGCTCGTCGGAGTTCGACGTGCTCTACCACCTCCGCCACTCGACCGAGCCGACGATCGCGCGCCGTCTCGCCACCTCGATGGGAAGGTCGCCAGCCGCGCTGAGCAAGGCGCTGGCCAAGCTGGAACGGCGCGCCCTCGTGGTCCGGACGGTCAACCCCGCGGACCGGCGCGCCGCGCTGGTCTCCATCACCGAGGCCGGCGCGGCCGCCGTCGACGACGTCATGCCCAAGCGCCTGGCCATCGAGCAACGGGTCCTCGGGGCACTCGGCGACGAACAGAGCTCACAGGTCCGGACCGCCCTGCGGCGTCTCGCCGAAGCCGTCGAGACCCAGGCCCTGCGCGGCCAGCCCGCCTGCCCCGAGGCCTCCACCGCCACCCCGGCCCGGACACCGCCGCGTTCGCTGTCCCGCGAGTCCCCCTCCCGCCCCCCGCGCGCGCCCCGACGGCAGTTCGCCAGCGCCAAGCCTCCCCGGAGCGGCTACCCGACGGAGCTGTGACCGGCACGGCCGCCGCCACCGGAACCGCCCCGAGCCCCCGACAGCGGAACAGCCCGCCAGCAGAGCTGGCGGGCTGTCGGACAGGACCGCTGTCGCGCAGGGCCGAGGCTAGCGCGGCTTCTTGAAGCCCAGCGTCGTCGCGTCCTGCTGAACCAGCGCACCGGGCACTACTGGCAGCTCAACCAGACCGGCGCCTACGCGCTGCAACGCCTCCTGGACGGCTGCACCCTGGACCACGTGGCCGAGGAGTTCGCGGCCCACTTCGGCATCGCCCCGGCCCAGGCACAGCAGGACCTCACCGCGATGACCGGACAACTCCGGTCGTCCGGGCTGGTCGAGACCGGCTGACTCCCGGGCCACGGGGACGGAACGGAGCCGCACACCCGATGCTGCGACAGCTGTGGGCCCTGACCCGGGGGCAGCGGCGCCCCTTGGCCGCCGCCCTGCTCCTCACCCTGATCGCCGCCACCGTGGGCGTCGCGCAGCCCCTGGCCGCGAAGGGCGTGGTCGACGCGCTCACCGCGCACCGACCGCTCCTCCTGCCCGTCACCGTCCTCGTCCTGCTCCTGCTGGCCCAG
This sequence comes from Kitasatospora sp. NPDC086801, assembly GCF_044745805.1. NCBI lineage: Bacteria > Bacillati > Actinomycetota > Actinomycetes > Kitasatosporales > Streptomycetaceae > Kitasatospora > Kitasatospora sp. NPDC086801. The sequence goes on along the minus strand of NZ_JBIVAX010000016.1, from coordinate 2,330 downwards.
GCGTCGATCGGCGCCTTCGCCGTCTTCCTGCTGGAGCGCACGGGCGAGCGGTTCGTCCTGGGCATGCGCACCAGGCTCAGCTCGCACCTGCTGCGGGTCCGGTTGCACACCTTCGACCGCCTGCGCGTCGGCGACCTCATGGCGCGCGCCTCGACGGACGTGGTCGTCCTGCGCGAGGCGCTGACGCACGTCTCCGTCCAGATCGCCACCAACCTGTGCGTCGCCCTGGGGAGCGTCGTCGCCATGTTCGTGCTGGATCCGGTCCTGATGCTGCTCGTCCTGGGCGTGCTCCTCGGGTGCGGCCTCGTGATCAACCGGCTGTCGGCGGAGGTCGGCCGCTCGTCGACGGAGTTGCAGACCGCCGTCGGAGCGATCTCGGCCGGACTGGAACGAGCCCTGTCGGCCCTGCGGACCGTCCGGGCCAACCGTGCCGAACAACGGGAGATCGACCACCTCGACACACTGGCCCACCGCGCCTACGACGCCGCGCTGCGCAGCGCCCGGCTCACGGCCGTGATCGCCCCCACGGCCCAACTGGCCATCAACGCCGCCTTCGTCCTGGTGCTGCTGGGCGGTGCGGCCCGGATCGACCAAGGCGCCCTCTCGCTCGGCGCCCTCGTGGCGATGCTGCTGTACGCCACCCAGCTCACGGGGCCCGTCACCGAACTGATGGCGGGCATCGCCTCGGTGCACAGGGCCAAGGGCTCCAACGAACGCATCCACGAGGTCTACGCGCTCCCCACCGAGGACGGAACCGGCGAGGACAGCACCGGCGAGGACGGCACCAGCGCCACCACGGCCGGCCGCAGCACACCGGGTCGGCAGCCGGACCAGGGCCCGCCGTCGGCCGCTTCGCTGGAGATCCGCGATCTGCGGTTCGGCTACAGCCCCGACGCACCGGTCCTCCGGGGGCTGTCACTCACCGTTCCCGCGCACGCGCTCGTGGCCCTGGTCGGCCCGTCCGGGGCCGGCAAGTCGACCGCCTTCGCCCTGATCAACCGGTTCTACGAGCCGTGGAGCGGCAGCATCCGCCTGGACGGGCGGCCCGCCGCGGACCTCGGCCTCAAGGAGTGGCGCTCACACCTCGGCTGGGTCGAACAGGACTGCCCGATCCTGCACGGCACCCTGCGGGACAACCTCTGCTACGCCGCCCCGGACGTCACCGACGACCGGCTCTGGGAGGTCCTCGACCTCGTCAACCTCACCGAGAAGGTGCACGGCCTGACGGCGGGGCTCGACACCGAGGTCGGGGAACGCGGGGTACGCCTGTCCAGTGGCGAACGCCAGCGGATCGCCATCGCCCGAGCGGTGCTGGCCCGCCCCCGCCTGCTGCTGATGGACGAACCGACCGCCCACCTCGACCCCGCCAGCGAAGCCGCCCTGACGGTCAACCTGCACGGCCTCCGCAAGGAGTGCGCCCTGCTCGTCATCGCCCACCGGATGTCCACCATCGAAGCGGCGGACACCGTCGTCATGCTCTCGGACGGCACGGCCGCCGCCACCGGACCGTACGCCGAACTCCTGCGCACCCACCCGGGATTCCAACAGCTCTGCGGACACCGGCAGGCCGCGGACCGCGGCTCCGCCACCCCGCCGGTCAACCGGGCCGGGGCGCCGGGGCGTGTTTCATGAATTCGCGCGCCCGGCGGGAACTATGAGACACGCCCCAGGCGCTGTGCTCCGGCGATCCAGCGGCCGCGGCGCATGACGGCGACCAGGTCGTAGCCCGCGGAGTCGAGCACGACCAGGTCGGCGTGCTTGCCCGCCTCCAGCGAGCCGATCGAGTCGGCGAGGCCCAGCAGGCGGGCCGGGGTGGCGGACAGCGACTCGACGGCCTGGTCCAGCGTCAGGCCGTTGACGGTGACCGAGCGCTTGAACGCCACGTCCAGGGTGAGGGTGGAACCCGCGATGGAACTGCCGTCCGGGAGCATCGCGACGCCGTCCCTGACCTCGACCTGGAGCGGGCCGAGCGGGTAGCGGCCGTCGCCCATGCCGGCCGCGCCCATGGCGTCGGTGATCAGGGCGACCCGGGACGCCCCGGCGGTGCCGTAGGCCAGGTCGAGCACGGACGGGTGCAGGTGCACGCCGTCGTTGATCAGCTCGACGGTGACCCGCTCGTCCTCCAGCAGCGCCACGATCGGGCCCGGGGCGCGGTGGGCGATGCCGGGCATGGCGTTGAACAGGTGGGTGGCGACGCTCGCACCGGCGTCGATCGCCTCCAGCGTGGTCGCGTATTCGGAGTCGGTGTGGCCGACGGCCGCGATCACGCCGAGGTCGGCGAGCATCCGCACCGAGTCCAGACCGCCGGGCAGCTCCGGGGCGAGGGTGAC
>NZ_JBIVAX010000015.1:0-172371 GCF_044745805.1 Kitasatospora sp. NPDC086801 | reverse complement strand
CGCCACAACGCCACCGCGTCCGCCCGGAACTCCGGGGTGTACTTCCGCCCTGCCATATGAACCATCTTCCCGGACCATCAAGATCCGCCATCAGACTGTCCACATCACAGGGGTCACCTCAGCATCACGTGCCCCCAGGGCCGGGGACAGAACGAGACCACCCGAGCATGCCTTCCCACATGCGGGATCCGGTCCTGTTATGTGTTAGCCTCCGTGTTTTGGTTCGCGTCGGCTGATCTGGGGTGATCCCTGTGTCGAAGGTCGCGGGGCTGCCGTCGGATGTTGGGCATGCCGAGGGCCCGGCGCGATGGCCGGGTGCTCCTGGGTCCTGGGTCGTTGGTGGTCAGGGGCGGCTTCGTCTGTCAGGTGGCCGGTCGGGGTAGTGCCACCAGGCGGCTGAACGCCGCGGTCAGTTCGTGACGCCAGGGCCAGGTGGCGGCGATCCGTAGGCGTAGGCGGCGGGCTCCGCGCGTGATCCGGGCGGCAGCGTGCAGAAGGCGGTAGCGGAGCTTCTTGGGCTCAGCGGTGGCCAGCTCGCCGTCCAGCAGCAGGGTTCGCGTCCAGGCCAGCAGGTCGATCGCGGTCAGGGACAGTTCCAGCCAGGCCTGGTTGATGGCGAAGTGGCGGGAGGGGAAGCGGCCGAAGCCGGTGGTCTTGCCGCAGCGGATGTGGTCCTCGACCCGGGCGTGAGCCCGGTGGCGGACCTCCAGGTACTGGATCGAACCGCCGCCGGCGAGGGGCGTATCGGTGAGGAAGACCTGGTGGCGCATGCCTTCGTCCTGGTCGAACAGCGACAACTGGGCGCCCGGATGGGGACGCTCGCGGCGGACGATGATGCGGGTGCCGTCCGGGTATCCGGTGAGGTCGACCAGGCCGGACAGCTCAGCGACCTCGGCGCCGGCACGAAGGGCCCCGTCCTGCTCCAGTGCGGGATGCCAGGCCTGGTCGGGCAGGACTCGGATGGCCTTGCGGACCTGTTCGGTGACGGCGTGCCCGACGGAGAAGGTGGTCTGGATCCCGCGTTGTCGCAGGGCGCGTAGGTGGGCGAGGAAGGCTTTCGCGCTGCCCGCGCTGTCGGCGCGGATGAGGACCGGGGTGCCGTGTCGGTGGGCGTCGGGAATCTGCGCGAGGGCTTGATCGAGGACGGTGATGTGGTCGGCTGCGGTGTTCGCCCCGGCGTTGCCCGGCCGCAGGACGCCCGCGAGGGCCTCTCCGGTGTTGTCCAGGAAGCAGAGCATCGGGTGGTAGCCGAAGCCGCGTTTGTAGGTGGCGGCGGACTGTTCCTTCTCGGAGTGGCAGGTGACCAGGGTGGCGTCGATGTCCAGGACCAGGCCCGGTAGTTCACGCCCTCCGGCATGTGATGGGGGTATGGGGTGGGCGGTCTCGTCCGCTTGCAGCCAGGCGACCTCGCGGGTCCTGGCCCTGGCTGCCCGCAGTGCGTTCAGGGCGGCGGCGTCGATACCGGCCAGCACTCGCCAGGCGGTCGGGGTGGAGGCGACGGGGCCGAACACGTCGCGCTGGTCGCGCAGCACGGCCAGATCGGCGATCGCCTCGCCTCCGTCGGCGAGCATCACCGCCAGGTCCACCGCGACGCGGCCGGGATCATGCCCGGTCCTGCGCGGCCGCAACCGGTGCAGGGCATCGCTGAATGCGCTGGTCAGCGAGGTGGCGTCGGCCAGATCCGCGAGCAGACGCGAGCCGGCGTGATTGACCACCCCCTGCCCGTCGGCGCTGACGACGAGCTTGGGCCGTGACCGGGTAGTGTGCACGCAGAAAGTGCCTTCCTGCTGGTACGACTGGGACCTTAGACAAGCCTCATCGTTGCAGCTCAGAAGGCACTTTCGCTTTTCCGATCATGATCCGGACGCGACCCCGGATGAAACGCGCAGGCTAAGCGGCATTGGGTCTTGGAGCGTCGCGTAGAGGTAAATGCCATGCACCGGCGTGACGTACTGTTCCGGCGACGAGGGAAGCAGCGCGACGCGCTCTGCGCTCAGTGTCCGGTCGTCATGTACCTGGAGTTCGTAGTCGCGAAGGTCATGGTTCCAGTCCCGGGCCATGTTGCTGACCGGCACGAGCAGTTCGCGCCAGTCGGTCGACACGATAAGGGCACGGATGCGGCCAGGCGCGACCTGCTTGTCACGCTGGAGCAGCTCAGCGTACTTCGCGACCTCGTGCAACGCCTCACGCGACGTGGACGTCGCACGCTTCAACTCGATGATTACCCACAGGCCGTGTCGATCGCGAGCGAGGATGTCAATCCAACCCCTCGTACGGAGCGGCGCGTCGCTCAGCGCAAACTCGCAGCGGACCAGGGCCAGTCCTGATTCGAGAACGTCCAGCAGTTCCGCCAAGAAGTCCCGGAGCTGATGTTCGAGTAACGCGGTCATGAGCGAAGACAGTAGCGGGCTGACAAGGAGCCCGAGGCAGCGGCAACTCGCCCCCGCCGACGCTGCTTGTCATCCTGGCTGGGGTGACGACCCTCTGGCTGCGAACTCTAGTGGTGTGAGCGCGGGCTTGGGAGCTCGATAGGCCCGGCGGAGGTGAGGGCGCGGTCGACGGCGTCGCGGGCGGCCTGGGTGGTGAGGTGGCCGTGGATGTTCGCGGTGGTGGACAGGGTTGCGTGCCGGAGCGTCTTGGAGACCACCGTGAGGGGGACGCCGACGGTGATGGAGATGGTCGCGGCGAGGTCGTGGACGGTGGCCCGGGGGCGCCGAACTCGCTGCACAGGTAGTGGAAATGTCTGAGGACGAAGGCCGGGTGGCGGGGGCCCAGCACTCGGTCGCCCGCCGGTGGACAGCGGTGGAGCCCAGCCGATTGTAGGCCCGCCGCTGGCATAGGACCGGCCACAGGCCTCGTCAGCGGGTGCGGGTCCACCAGTTGACGAGGTCCAAGACCACCGTTGGGAGGACAGCGGCCAGCCCGAGGACAAGCCGACGCATCGCCAGCTCCCAGATCGAGGCGGTGCGCGGGGCAGGCTTGCGGACGGAGGGCTGGTCGGTTCGGGGCTGGAAGGTAAGGCTCATGGGAAGTCTCCTTGGTAGACGCGGGGTTTGGTCTGCCGGGCCCGGCGGGATTGAACTCTGCCGCTAGCGGTGCACCGCCGTCCGAGGTCGCGGGTGCATCGGGCAGACCGAGGCTCTACGCTGCTGGTGACGCGTCTGTCGGCCCGCTGCCCGCTGTGCCCGAAGCGGGCAGCACCGGCCGGCGCCAGTGGCGGGAGCGAGAGGGGCGACCCAGGTGGGTGTGGAGCAGGACGCGCTGTACGGGCGCCTTCGCAGGCTGCAGGCAACTGCCCGCAAAGCCAGGCGGGCCCAGCAGCGGCCCTACAGCCAAGTTGCCCTGGAGAAAGAGGTACGCAGGAGCGGTCACCCGGGCGCCGAACAGTTCGTTGGCAAGCGGGTCAGCGACTGGGCGCCGGATGACCAGGACAAGTTCAAAGTGCCGCAGGTGGGGAGCGATGACGCCGTATTGGCCCTAGTCTGCGTCTGGTCCATGTGGGCAGGCGAGAAGCTGGACACGCGCGAGTGGCGCAAGCTGTTGGAGTCGGCCCGCACCGAGCACGTCGCGGAACGCGATTCCCGCAGGGCCAGCACCGCCGCCCGCCCCGAGGCGCCGCACGAGGACTCCCTGCTCAGCGTCGGGCCGACGCTGCTGGAGGTCCACCCTGCTGTCCTGCCCGGCACAGGCAGCGCACAGCACCCGTTGCTCACCCCGTACCTGTCACGCAGTCATGACACGCTGCTGCGCCAAGTGCTCGCCCCGGCCCTGGAGGCCGAACTGTCCGTGCTGGTGATGCTGACCGGAGAGTCCTCGACCGGCAAGACCCGCGCCAACTACGAGGCCGTCCTGGAGCTTGCGCCCGCCCGGCCACTGCTGCGCCCCGCTACCGCTGACGACCTGCTTGCTCTTGTGGCGGATGGTCGGATCACCACCGGGACGGTGCTGTGGCTGAACGAAAGCCAGCGGTTCTTCTACGACTCTGCCGGCGCGCGGGCGGCTGCGGCCCTGCGCGGGTTGCTGGAGCGGCAGCCCGGCATCGTAGCCGTGGGAACCCTGTGGCAGGACCCCTACTGGGACGAGCTCACCAGGCAGGGAGTGTCCGGGGACCCAAACGCCCAAGCGCGCGCACTGCTCACCGGGCCACACACCCGTCGGATCGCGGTGGCCGCCGAGCTGTCGCAGGATGACCGAGCTGCCTGGCAGGTGCTGGCTCGACAGCACTCGGACGACCGGCTGAGCCGCGCTCTCGCGGCCGGTGTCAATGACGGACGAGTGGTGCAGCACCTCTCTGGAGGGCCGGAGTTGCTGGCGGCATACCTGGATGGTCCTGGTCACTCCTTCACCCATACCGAACACGCGCTGCTCACCGCAGCACTGGATGCCCGCCGGCTCGGCCACAAGTCGCCGCTTCCCGCCATGCTGCTGGCCGACGCTGCAGACGGCACACTGTCCGCCCGGCACCGCTCCGAGGATCCGGCCTGGGCGCAGCACGCACTGTCCGCTCTCAGCAAGGGAGTTCGTGCGGACGGCAGCCGCACTGACATCCGGTGTGCGCTCTCCGCGCTGACAGCCCTACGCGCCCGTTCCGGAACCACAGCCGTCTACGACCCCGCCGACTACCTGGACCAGCACATCCGGAGTCAGCACGCCGACCAGTTGGGCAGCACGGCTCTGTGGGATGCCATGCTCAGGCACACCGCGGCGGCCGACGATCTGCACCGAATCGGGTCCGCGGCCCGCTCGCGTGGACTGACGAAGCTGGCGGTCCAGTTCGAGATCAGGTCCATCATGGCCGGTGACCCAGTTTTCGTCCGCCGCCTGTTCGACGACATCTCCAGCTTCGGCGACCCTCAAGGCGACGGCCTTCGCTGGATCGCGGAGCAAGTCGACCCCACTGATCGGGACGCAGTGAGCCGACTGCTGCACGACACGCGGGCGAGGGAAGCGCCCGAGGTACGCGCGAGGCTGCTGAGCCGGATTGTTTCGGGGGCCCCGCATGGAGATCTGCGTCGCATCGGTCGGGTACTCGACGTGTTGCGAGCCGAAGGCGAAGGAGAGGCGGTAGCCGGAGTCCTCTCCCAGATCGTTGCAGCGCTCGATCCGGCCAACGGTACTGCGGTGGTTGAGTTTCTGGACGTTCTGGTGGAGCTTCGAGAAGGGCCCAGTGCCACGCAGATTCCGTCGCGCCGCGAGATGCTCATGAGGATGCCCCCTCTCGAAGGGTACGAGTTGTCGCAGGAGCTGCGGGCCGTCGCTGCCGAGGCGCTGGCCGCGCTCCTGGCCCGTGGCGCAGTAGCCGAGGTTGACCTGTCGGAACCACGGAATGTTGCCATGATGCTCCGTCATCTGCGCATCGCAGGAGCGGAGGAGGCAGTTGCCGAGCTACTGGCCCGTGATCCGGCCTCGCACGTCGACCTCGGCCAGGCTGCCGAAGTCGGCCTGCTGTGCGCCGAGTTGGCTACCTCAGGGGCGAGCGAGGCCGCCGATGTGTTGCTGGCGCGCGACCCCGCAGCCCACGTCGACCTCGCCTGTCCGTACTCCGTGGCGCGGGCCCTGGACGCCTTCAGAGCCGCGGGCGCAGACGAGGCCGTGGCGGCTCTGCTCGCTCGCAACCCGGCCTCGCACGTCAACCTCAACCATCCGCTGGACATCGCCGAACTCCTCAGGTCCCTCCGCGAGGCCGATGCGCAGGCCAGCCTCGCGGCACTGCTGGCACGCAGCCCCGAGCAGCACCTCCCGCTGGACATGCTCGACTCGGACAACTACAGCTTCTCCGTCCTGCTGGACGAGTTGCACGCCGCTGGAGCCGACGCATCAGCAGCCGCGCTGCAAGCTCGGGGCGCATCGCTCCTGCTGTCTATCAGCCGCACGGATCTCGGCGCCTTCGTGGAAGCGCTGGACGAACTGCGCGACATCTTCTCGGACGAGGCCATGGCTGCCTTGCTGGCCCGGATTCCCATCGACGCTCTTGACCTCAGCGACCCTCGCCCCGTCGCACAGCTGATGCATACCCTCCGTAACAGCATGTCGTTCACAGCCCTGGATGCCTTGCTGGCCCGTGACCCCGGCGCCTGCGCCGACATCTCTGAGGCGGAGCACTTCGAGGACCTCGAGTGGGCCCTTGAGGTGTGGGACTGCCACGAGGCGGCGGACGCCATGAGAGTTCGAGCGGCTGCGCACGCTGATCTCAGTAATACCTACCAGGTGGCGGGACTCATTGGCCGGTTCCGGCAGGAGGCCAAGCCCGAGGCCTTGGCCATCCTGCTCGCCCGTGATCCCGCGGCCCATGTTGAGCTCACCGCCCCGAGCGCTGTGGCCCGGCTGCTGAATGAGCTGCGATACGCCGGCGCTGAGGCGGCAACGGCCACCCTGCTGGCCCGCGACCCCGCCGCCAAGGCCGACCTGTCCTCACCCCTCACCAGAGTCGGCCCCTTGGTGAAGGAGTTGCGCTTGGCCGGCTTCGAGGAGGCGGCTCATCGGCTCGCCCGCCGCGCCGAGAACGCGGGCCTCGACAAACCCGAGGGCATCCCCCTCCACGGTCGAGAGCCGGACGGCAGCCCAACGCCTCCCTGGACATGGGACGGTGTTCTCCGGGAGACGCTGCGCCAATTCAGCGATCTGGCCTTGTCGGTTGGGTAGGCCCAGGCTCACAACCGGTATATCCGCGTGCCGAGCGCGATGGCGAGAGGTCACCGCGGCCGCCGTGTCGTTGGGCCGGGGGCCCGCTCGTAGGCGGCCTGGTCCGCCACGGTGGTGCGGCAGTGCTTCTGACCGCCGTGGCGGGCGACGTGGGAGCAGCGCTGACCTCTCGCCCAACCAGCGCCGATCCGGAGCGGGGCCTGTGGAGGCCGTCCCGCGTCGCAGGGTCGTAGCTGGGGGAGTGGCGGGTTGCGCTTCCCTAGGCCACGGATGACGCAGTGCCAGGGCCAGCAGCGGGACGGCGACGGCCGCGTGGATCACCGGGAGGACGAGGTACGTTCCGCGCCAGCCGAGGTGGTCGGCGAGGCCAGCGGTGATCGGGGGCGGGGCCGAGCCAGCGTCAGCCGGTTTGCCGTGCGCCGCGGTTGTCAGGTAACCGTCCACCGAGCCGGGTCCGTAGAGGTCGAGGAACGCCTTGAAGTCGGCCGGCAGCCGGCAGCCGAGGTACCGCTCGCTGGCCTCCCAGATCGCGGGCCTGGCCCAGCCCCAGCACAGGGGTTCCCCGAGCTGCACGCGGAGCTGCTCCAGCGTGGTTTGGCCCTCCAGGTGGGGGCGGGCGCTTGCTGCGGTCAGCACTGCCACAGGAACACGGCTTGTGTGCAGGGCTCGCACGCGAAGGCGTATGCCTCGCCGCGACCGCCGAAGTTCATCGCTGTGGCGTGGTCCCGTTCCTCCTTGAGCTGGACGACGAGCCTCATTTGCCGCGCGCAGGTCTGGCAGGCAGGGGTTTCGTCGTTCTGCAGCCAGGCGGGCTGCCCGCCGAGTTGGCCGAGGACGTCCAGAGGAGCCCGGCCCGGCTGGCCCGCCCACTCGTTGCAGGCCTGGCCGTAGTCCGCTGCCGTCGACGGCATCTCGTACGCCACGGCGCTCACCGCGCCGAGCAGGACCGGCTCCTGGTCGTCTTCCTCATCCAGCGTGGGCACCGGGATCGGCTGGAGCGCGGCCGCAGGGAAGACCAGTGCTCGATTGCCGCCCGCCTGCGGATCCCACTCCTCGCACATGCCCGGATCGTTCTGGCACATGAACAGGGCGAGTACGTCCCGCCCCTCGGCGGTGCCCTGGCCCGCGTGGCGGCCAAGGTCGTCCAGGAGTACCTGGGCGAGGAACTGCATCGGTCCGTCGCAGGTGGCGTACTGCGGCCAGGTAGTCCCGGCCGGGGCCAGCGGCACGCCGCCGGTGCGGGTGATCGCGCCCGGACGCTCTCGGGCCGGTCGGGCTGGTGATGCCGCCCGGAAGGACGGTGGGGAGGCGGGTGGGAGGCGGGCCGGTGGGCCGGTGGGGCCGGTGTCAGGGGGTGTGGGGGCGGGTGGGCCTCAGATCCGCGGTCAGGAGCGTCAGGAGCTCCGCCGGTGCCTCGATGAAGCGGTAGTGGCCTCCCTCCAGGAGTTCGAACGTCGCTTCGCCGCAGGCCGACCAGCCGGTCATCAGTGAGGGTGCGATGCCCGTGTCGTCGGTCCAGCCGATGGCGGTGATCGGGCACGGCAGCCGGACCGGCTCGGCCACGTGGTACCGCTTGTTCATGTCGACGTCGTTCCGCAGGACGCCGAGGTAGAGCGCGAGCAGGCTCGGTTCCAGGGTGCCGCCCAGTTCCGTGACGAGCTGGCGCAGTTCGCCGGCCAGCTCGTCGTCGTCCATGCCGAGGAAGCGGCCGTAGGGGCCGTCCTGCGGCGCGACCTCGGCGGAGACGAACACCCGGGTCGGGGCGGGGCAGCCCCTTTGGACCAGCCGTACGGCGGTCTCGTACGCCGCCAACGCGGAGCCGCAGTGCCCGAACAGTGCGTAGGGACGGTCCAGGTAGGGGCGCAGCGCTTCGCAGAGGTCGTCGGCCATCGCCTCGTAGGTGGTGTGGGCGGGTTCGCGCATCCGGTTCTCCCGGCCCGGCAGTTGCACGGGGCAGACCTCGACGCCGTCGACCGATGACGGCCAGTGGCGGTACATGCTCGCTCCGCACCCGGAGTAGGGCAGGCAGAACAGCCGTGCCGGTGCCACCGGCGACGGCTCGCGCAGGAACCACTTGTTGCGGGTACGGGCCGTCGGAGCGTCCACTGATGACCTTCCGGGTGGGGTTTCTTCTCGGGTGCGGCTGCGGTGGTGCACGCCCTAGCGGGTCCGTGCGGTGATCGGCAGGTGCGTGAAGCCCGCGATGATGTTCGAGCGCATGCGCCGCGGCGGCCCGGCGAGTTCGAAGCCGGTGAACCGGCCGAGCAGTTCGGCGAACAGGATCCGCAGGGCCACCCGTGCGACGGTGTGTCCGATGCAGTAGTGCGCGCCGACGCCGAACGCGATGTGCTTGTTGGGGCGCCGTCGGATGTCGAAGGTGTCCGGGTCGGTGAACACGGTCTCGTCGCGGTTGGCCGACCCCAGCCACACGACGACCGCGGCCCCCGCGGGGATCGGCACACCCCGGATCTCGACGTCCCGGGTGGCGTGGCGCATGAAGTGCTGGGTGGGCGAAGCCCACCGCAGGGACTCCTCCACGCCGCTGCCGAGCAGCTCCGGGTGTGCCGCCCAGTCGTCCAGGACCGCCGTCCCGGCCAGTTCGACCATCGCCGCGATCGGTGGCTGGGCGGTGGTGACGGTCGCACCGAGCAGCAGGCTGTAGCAGTTGGACACGATCTCGCCCGGCGACAGTCGGCGTCCGTCCAGGTCCATGGTGAGCAGCACGCTGATCAGGTCGTCACCCGGTGTGCGCCGACGCGCGGTGACGATGTCCTGGAAGTAGGCGAACAGTTCACGGTGGGCGGTCACGAGGGTGGCCTGTGGCCCGGCGGCGAGCTGGAACTCGGGGTCGTCCGCGGCGATGCAGGCGTGGGCGAGCCGGACGAGCCGCGGCCAGTCCTGTTCCGGTAGCGCCATCATGGTGCCGATCACCGCCATCGGCAGGGTGGCCATGGCGGCGGCGAAGTCGAACGGGCCGCCGTCGGCCAACGGCCGGAGCAGCTCGACGATGACCCGGCGGATGGCCTCCCGGTCGTTCTCCACCGTTTTGATCGACAGCGCCTGTTGCAGCGGACCGCGCAGGTGCGCGTGCCGGGGCGGGTCGGTCGCGGCCATCTGCCGGCCGCCGGCCGGGTCGCCCTTGCCGAGGAGGTTGAGCAGGGTGCCCTGTTCGGAGGTGAACGTGTCGTGGTCGCGGAGTACCCGGTTGGCCTCGGCGTAGCCGACGATCGACCAGTAGCCGATGTCGCAGACCGGCTGCCAGCTCACCGGGGCGTGGCGGCGCAGCCGTCGCCACGCCCCGTGAGCCCCGCCCGAGTGGTAGAGGTCGGGGTCGATCAGATCGACCGGCTGCGGGGCGAGGACCGGGCATCGCGGGGTCGGGGGAACCGCCGTCATCGGGGCTGCTCCTCCCGTGCCCCGCCCGCCGGGTCCCCCGTCGGGCCGTCCGTCGGGCCGTCCACCGGGCCGTCCGTCGGGCCGTCCGGGCCCGCCGTCCGCATCCGGGCGGTGAGGGCCGTCGCCAGCTCGGCGACGGTCGGCGACAGGTACAGGATCTGCGCGGGGAGGTCCACGTCGAACTCGCGCTGGGTGGCGACCAGGAGGTCGGTGGCCAGCAGGGAGTGCCCGCCGAGGTCGAAGAAGTCGTCGTCGACGCCGACCGGTTCGACGCCGAGGACGTCGCCCCACAACTCGGCCAGCCGCGTCTGCACCTCGGTGACGGGCGGGACGTACTCGTTGGCCACGTTGCGCGGTACCCGGGTGGCGGTGGGCAGGGCCCGGCGGTCGATCTTGCCGTTGCGGTTCACCGGCAGCTCGGGACGGACGAGGATCGCCCAGGGGATCAGGTAGCCCGGCAGCCTGTCCCGCAGCTCGTGGCGCAGTCGCCGACCGAGGTCGGCGTTACCCGCCGGGTCGGACTGCGCGGGCACGACGTAGGCCAGGAGCCGGGTGCCGCCCGCCGGGTCGGCCTGCGGCAGCACGACCGCGTGCCGCACCTCGGCGAGCCGTTCCAGCTCGACCTCGACGGCGCGCGGTTCGGCGCGGTAGCCCTGGACCTTGACCTGGTCGTCCGCGCGTCCGACGAACTCCAGCGTGCCGTCGGGCAGCCATCGCACGAGGTCGCCGGTCCGGTACATCCGGGCCCCTGGCTCGGTCCCGAACGGGTCGGGCAGGAACCGTTCGGCCGTTGCGGCCGGGCGCCCCAGGTAGCCGCGGGCCAGGCCCGCCCCGGCCACGTACAGTTCGCCGCACTCGCCGACGGGCACCGGCCTGAGGTCGCCGTCGAGCACGGCGACCCTGGTGCCGCTGATCGGGCGGCCGATCGGCACGCTGCGCAGCTCCGGGAGGGTGCTGCTGGTCCAGCAGGTCGTGTACGTGGTGTTCTCCGTCGGCCCGTAGCCGTTGGTGAAGAGCAGCTCCGGGTAGCGGGCCAGCAGGTGCTGGACGTGGCCCGGCGAGGCCACGTCACCCCCGGTGAGGACGTGCCGCACGTCGGCGAACGCCTCCAGGTGGGAGCTCACCATCTGGTGGAAGAGCCCGGTGGTCAGCAGCAGGACCGTCACGCGCTCGGCGCGGACGACACGCGCCACGTGCTCCAGCGTGATGGCGACCGGGGGGAAGAGGACCAGTCGGCAGCCGTTGACGAGGGGGGCCCAGATCTCGAACGTGGACGCGTCGAACGCGACCGGCGCGAGGTGGAAGAAGACGTCCTCGGCGCGGACGTCCACCCAGTCCGCACCCCGGACGAGCCGGTCGATCGCCCGGTGGGGCACGCCGACGCCCTTGGGCTCGCCGGTGGAGCCCGAGGTGTAGCTGACGTAGGCGAGCCGGTCCGGGTCGCCGGGGCGGGCCGCAGCCACCGGCCCGGTGGCCGGCTCCTGCGCCGGGCCGCCTTCCGTCACCGTGACGACGGTGTCGGGCAGCTGCTCCCCCAGGGCCTCTCCGGCGATCACCATGCCCGCGCCGGCGTCCTCGAGCAGCAGCGCGTGGCGGCCGGCCGGGTCGTCCGGTTCGAGTCCGAGGTACGCCCCGCCCGCGATGAGGACGGCGAGCAGGGCCACGATCAGCTCCGGCGACCGCGGCACCAGCACGCCCACGACGTCCTCCTGCGCCAGTCCGGCCGCTCGCAGCCGCCCGGCGAGCCGGTTGGCGCGGTCGTTGAGCTGCCGGTAGGTCAGGGTCCGTCCGTCGCAGGTGACGGCGGGCGCGTGCGGGGCCCGCTCCGCCTGTTCGGCGACCAGCTCGTGGATGGCCCGCGCGTCGAACGGTGGCCGTCCGCTGCCGACGAACGCCGGGATGTCGGAGGTGAGGACCGTCTTGGTCAACTGCTTCCCGCTTTCCTGTGCTGAAGTGTCCCCGTCGGGGTTGAACGCGCGACCGCGTGGGCCGTCGCCGTGGCCGTCGCCGTCGCGGTAGCCGTCGCGGTGGCCGCTGCGCAGCACGTGGTGCGCGGTGTCACCGGGTGCGTCCACCGCCTCAGACCGCCGGCACGTGGAAGAAGGTGTCCCGCGCGGCGATGCGGCCCTGCGGCGTCATCCGGAAGAAGTCCGCGAACCGCAGCTCGACCTCACCGCCGTCGTGCAGCACGCCGCGGAACAGGCCGTGCACCGCCACCTCGTCGTCGGTCGTGACCACGGTGGCCAGGGTGTGCACGCCGGTGCGGATCACCCGCTGGTCGCGGTAGAAGCGTTCCAGTTCGGCGTGCCCGACCATGGGTTGGTACCCGGGGCGGTGGTAGCGGGCGTCCGGGGTGAACAGGGCGACCAGCGCGGGCACGTCCCCGGCGTCGACGAGCTGGTAGTACCGGCGGACCTGGGACACCCCCAGCGCCCGGATCGCCGGGTCGGCCGGGGCCGTCAGGGGTGCCGGGGCTGTCGGGGTTGCCGGTGGTGCCGGCGTTTCGTCGGGATGGGGGAGGGTGTGGACCATGCCGAGGTGCTTCCTGTGATCGCTGTCAGAGTCGTGGACGTGGTGAGAGGCCCGGTACGGCCGCGGCGTCCGGGGCGTCCTCGAGCGCTTCGACCAGGCGCGCCGGCGTGGGTGCCTGGAACAGGGCGCCGAGGGTGAGTTCACGGCCGAACCTCACCCGCACCCGGTTGACCAGCCGGGTCGCGAGCAGGGAGTTGCCGCCCAGCGCGAAGAAACCGTCGTCGACGCCCACCGCGGGCCGGCCGAGCACCTCGGCGAACAGCGCGCACATCGTCTGCTCCGCCGGGGTTCGCGGTCCGGGCCCGGACGGTGCCGGCGCGAGGTCCGGGACGGGCAGCGCGGCCCGGTCGATCTTGCCCCTGGGGGTCAGGGGGAAGGCGTCGAGCGTGACGATCGCCGAGGGCACCATGTAGTCCGGCAGCACCGCGCAGGCGTGCTCCCGCACCGACGCCGGGTCGAGCCCCGAGTCCCCGGCCGGGACGACGTAGCCGATCAGACGCCGGCCGGGCGAGGCGCCCGGGCCGGCGACCACGGTCGCCTGGGCGACGGCGGGATGCCCGGCCAGGACCGCCTCGATCTCGCCGAGCTCGATGCGGAAGCCGTGGAGCTTGACCTGCTCGTCCGCGCGGCCGAGGAACTCGAGTTCCCCCTCGGCGTTCCAGCGGACGACGTCGCCCGTGCGGTACATCCGCTCACCCGGGTCGCCGAAGGGGCACGGCAGGAACTGGCCGGCCGTCCGGCGGGGGTCGTTCAGGTACCCGCGCGCCACGCCCGCACCAGCGACGTACAGCACGCCGGCCACCCCCGGCGGCACCGGCGACAGCGCCTCGTCCAGGACGTACACCCGCCTGTTGTCCATCGGCCGGCCGAGGGGGACGACGTCGGGCACGGCCTGACCGGGGCGCAGCACCCTGCGCGTGGTGAACGTGGTGGCCTCGGTCGGGCCGTACCCGGCGACCACCACGGAGTCCGGACACCGTGCCAGGACGCGCCGGACGGCATCGGCCGGCACGATGTCACCGCCGGTCCACACCTGGCCGACCCCGGCCAGCGTGCCGGGGGACTCCTCGGCGAACACCCGGAACAGCCCGGCCGTCAGCCACAGCGCCCCGACCCGGTGGTCGACGATGAGCCGGTGGAGGTCCGCGAGCGCCAGCTCGCCGGGCGGGGCCACGACGACCCGGCCTCCGTTGAGCAGCGGCACCCACCACTCGTAGGTCGAGGCGTCGAAGGCGTGCGGGGAGTGGGCGAGGACCCGCGGGCCGTCCTCCTCGCGCCAACAGTGCTGCGCGGTCAGGCTGATGACGTTGCGGTGGCTCAGGGCCACCCCCTTCGGGGTGCCCGTGGACCCGGAGGTGTACAGGACGCACGCCAGGTGGTCCGGGCGCAGCGGCACGACGGGGTCGGTGGCCGGATCGTCGGCGAGGCCGGGGTCGGCGTCGACGACGACGACCGGGGTGCCGTGGGACAGTGCGTGGTCCCGGGTGGCCCGGTGGGTGAGCAGCACCGACGCCCCGGTGTCCTCCAGGACGCGGCGCAGGCGGGCCGTCGGGGCCCGGGTGTCCAGCGGCACGTAGGCGCCGCCGGCCTTGCTGATCGCCAGGACCGACACCACCACGTCGGCGGAGCGTTCCATGAGCACGGCCACCGTGCTGTCGCAGCGGACCCCCAGGGCGATGAGCCGGTGGGCCAGCCGGTTGGCCCGGGCGTTCAACTCCGCGTAGGACAGGGTGGTTTTGCCGCACACCACGGCGGTCGCGTCGGGCGTGCGCGCGACCTCGGCCGCGAAGGCCAGCGGCACCGTCGGGTGCGGCAGCGGCTGCGTGGTGCGGTTGACGGCCACGATGGTCCGCTGCCGTTCCTCGGGGGTGAGGAGGTCGGGCAGACCGATCGGCCGGTCCGGGTCGGCGGCCACCGCGTCCAGGAACCGGAGGAACCGCTGCTGGTGGGCGGTGAGTTCGGCCTCGGAGTAGAGCGCGGGGTTCGCGTCGACGTCGAGCCGGGGCGCGGTGCCGTCGGAGCGGTCGTAGACGGAGAACGAGACGTCCTCGACCGGCCCGTTGGACAGGTTGTGCGCGGTGGCCCGGACGCCCGCGAAGTCCAGGTGGTAGTAGAAGGACATGATGTTGACGAGGGGCCCGAACAGGACCCGCTCCGACCGGGCCGGATCCAGCTCCCTGCGCAGGTCCTCGCTGCGGTGGCGCTGGTGCCCGCGCAGCGCGGCGACCTCCTCGGCCACCTGCCGCGCGAGTGCGGACAGGCCCTCTTCCGGGTGCACGCGCAGCCGCAGCGGCACGACGTTCGCCACCATGCCGGGGACGGCCTGCACGGAGGAGCCGGTGCGCCCGGTCACCGGCATGCTGAGCACGATGTCCCGTTCGCCGCCGAGGCGGTGGAGGTACGCGGCGACCGTTGCGGTGAACGCGCTGGGCCAGCTCGCCCCGGCGGGTCGTGCGGCCCGCCGCAGCGCGGCCACGGTGGGTGCGTCGAGGGTGCCGGTACGGCGCAGGAAGCCGTCCGAGGCGGCCGCCGAGCGGCTGGCGAGGCTGACGGGATCCGGCCGGCCGGCCAGCCGGGCCGCCCAGAACGCCCGGTCCTGTTCGGGCTGTTCCGACGCGTGGTAGGCGGCGTCGTGCGCCAGCAGAAGGCTCAGCGGCCCGAAGGCCGGCCCTGCCCCGCCCCGGCCCTCGACAAGTCTGGTGTAGGTCTTGGCGACGCGGCGCGCGATGAGCGACATGCTGAAGCCGTCGACCACGATGTGGTGGACGCGCTGGTACCAGAGGAAGCGGTCCGGCGCGATGGTGAACAGGGCCTGGCGGAACAGCGGGTCCCGGGTGAGCCCGACCGGTGTGGACAGGTCGGTGCGCATCCAGCGCTCGGCCGCCCGCAGCGGATCCGGTGTCGAGGTGAGGTCGACGTGGTCCATCGACCAGTCGGGCGACGGGGTGACGACCTGCCGGGGGCCCTCGGCACCGTCGGTGAGGCGAACGCGCAGTGACTCGGTCTCGTCCACCACGCGCCGCACGGCCGTCTCGAACAGCTCCGCGTCGATCGGCCCGGGGATGTCCACGTACTCGCCGGTGTTGTAGGCGGGGCTGCCGGGGCGCAGGTGGTGGGCGAACCAGATGCCGGACTGCGCCGACGACAACGGCAGCTCGTGTCCGTCGCTCATCCGAGCTCCTCCAGGATGGCCGACAGCGCGTCGGCGAAGGGCGCGACGTGGGGCGGCGACAGCATGTCGTGGTGGTTGCCGGGCGCCTCGACCACGCTCAACTCCCCCCGGGTGCGTTCCCGCCACCGGGCGGGGACCACGACCGGGCCGGCGAGCGTGGGGTGGGCCTCGGCGCTCGTGAACAGGTGGATCGGTGTCCGCAGCCGTGCCGTCGACCGGTAGCGTCGGGCGGCGTCGCCGTTGGTGGTGAAGACCCGTACCATGCGCCGCAGTTGTTCGGTGCGCACCCGCAGGGGAAGGCGCTCACCGGCGTGCGCGTCGTGGAGCAGCAGGGAGAGGGCGTCCTGCTCGTCGAGCCCGTCGAGCCCGTCGAGCCCGTCGAGCTCGTGGAGGTCTCCGACGGCTCCGGTGGCTCCGGTGGGCAGCCCGGAGGCGAGCGCGAACCGGGCCGTCCCGTGCGCGTCGTGGTCGTCGGACCCACCGGTGGGCCCACCGGTGGGCCCACCGGTGGACCCGTCGGTGGATCCGTCGGTGGATCCACCGGTGAACGCGGGTGCTCCGACGTCGATGATCCCGAGGAACCCCGGGGGGTTCCCCTGCTCCTCCAGCAGGCGGGCCATCTCGAAGGCGACCAGCCCGCCGAAGGACCAGCCGGCCAGCAGGTACGGGCCGTCGGGCAGTACGGACCGCAGCTCCCGCAGGTAGCGCTGTGCCTGTTCCTCGACGGTGGCCAGTGGCGGCTCGTCGGTGTTGTAGCCGACGGCCTCCAGGCCGTAGACGGGCCGGCCGCCGGTGAGGGGTTCGGCGTGCCGTTCGGTGCCTGCTGCGGTACCTGGTCCGGTGCCTGCTGCGGTGCCTGGTTCGGTGAGGCGTTCGGTGAGGTGCTCGGCCAGGTGGAGGAAGGAGCACACGTCGCCGCTCTGCGGGTGCACCAGGATCAGCGGCGCCCTGCGGCGGTCTCCGTTGGCCAGCGGAACCACGAGCCGGCGCAGGGCCTGCGACGCGTTGGGCAGTTCCGCGCACAGACCCTCGACGGTGGGATGGCGGAACACCGTGTTCAGCGCCACGGTGACCCCCCACTCCCGCCGGATCGCCTCCACGAGCTCGACCGCCTTGAGGGAATGCCCGCCCAGGGCGAAGAAGTCGTCCCGGACGCCGACCCGCGGGGTGCCCAGCACGCGCTCCCAGATCCTGGTCATCAGGAGTTCCAGCAGGTCCCGCGGCGGTAGCCCGCCCGCCTCGTGGCCGTGGCGGGCGGGCGCGGGCAGGGCCCCGCGATCCACCTTGCCGTTCGTGGTCAACGGGATCCGGTCGAGTGCGGTCAGCGTCGTGGGCACCATGAACTCGGGCAGGGTCTCGCGCAGGGAGCGCCGCAGGATCGCCAGGTCACCGGGGCGGTCCTGCCACACCAGGTAGCCGGCCAGTTCGGCGTCCGTCCCGCCGCCCCGCACCGTCACCGCGGCCCTGGCGACACCGGGCTGCGCGCACAGCGCGGCCTCGATCTCGCCCAGCTCGATGCGGTATCCCCGGATCTTCACCTGCTCGTCGGTGCGGCCGAGGAAGACGAGGCTGCCGTCCGGCAGGTACCGCGCCAGGTCGCCGGTCCGGTACAGCCGGCCGCCGTCGGCACCGAACGGATCGGGCACGAAGCGCTCGGCGGTCAGCCCCGGCCGGTTGGCGTACCCGCGGGTGACGCCGACCCCGCCGATGTGGATCTCACCCGGCACGCCGACGGGCACCGGGGCGCCGGCCGGGTCCAGCAGGTAGATCCGGAGGTTGCCGAGCGGCCGGCCGATCGGCACGGACCCTCCCGGCCGGGCCAGGTCCCGTTCGGCGTCCACCCGCCGGGTGACGCAGCCGACGGACGCCTCGGTGGGACCGTAGCCGTTCCACAGCGTGGAGACCCGGTCGAGGAGCCGCCGGGCCAGGGCGGGCTGGAGCGGTTCGCCCACGCAGATCGCCTGGAACCGGCCGCCCTGCCATCCGCCGTCCAGCAGCAGGAGCCAGGTGGCCGGTGTGGCCATGAGCGTGGTGACGCCGAACTCGCGCATCATCTCCGTCAGGCGCGGGCCGTCGACCGCGACCTCCGACGGGGCGATCACCACGCTCGCGCCCCAGGCCAGGGGCATGAGCACCTGGGGGACGATGACGTCGAAGGAGATCGAGGCCACCGAGGCGACGACATCGGCCTCGCCGAGGTCCAGCTGTCGGCCGCGGACCACCAGGTAGTTGACCACGCCCTCGTGCGGGACCAGCACGGCCTTGGGGCGGCCGGTCGAACCGGAGGTGTAGATCGAGTACGCCAGGTCGGCGGGCGTCGCGAGCGGTGGCAGCCGGTCCTCGGGCAGGGCCGCGATGAGCCCGGCCTCGTCGTCCGTCCACACCGTCGCGGCGCCGTGCCGCGGCAGCCGGTCGGCCAGGGAGCGCTGGGTGAGCAGCAGCGGCACTTCGGCGTCGGCGAGCATGAACGACATGCGCTGCGCCGGGAGGTCCGGGTCCAGCGGCAGGTAGGCGGCGCCCGACTTGAGGACGGCCAGCAGGGCCACGACCAGGTCCGCCGAGCGCGGCAGGCACACGCCGACCAGGCGTTCCGGCCGCGCTCCCCGGGCTCGCAGGTGCCGGGCCAACCGGTTGGCCCGGCAGTCGAGTTCCCGGTAGGTCAGCCGCTGGGCACCGCAGCGGACCGCCACCGCGTCGGGGGTCAGCCGGGCCTGTTCCTCGATCAGCTCGTGGACGCAGAGGTCCGCGGGAAAGGGTTCGTCGGTGGCGTTGGCGGCCACCAGCAGTGCTTCGCGCTCGGCCTCGGTGAGCAGGTCCAGGCGCGAGACGGGGCGGTCGGGATCGCCGGCCGCGGCGTCCAGCAGCCGGAGGTAGTGGCCGACCAGCCGTTCCACGCTCGCGCGGTCGAACAGATCGGTGTCGAAGGCCACCGTCCCGGTGGTGCCGGCTGTCCCGGTCGTGCTGGTCGTGGCGGTCGTGGCGGTCGTGGCGGTCGTGCTGGTCGTGGCGGCCGGCCGGTCGGCTATCACCAGGCTGAGGTCGACCTTGGCCGTGCCGTTGTCGACCTCGATCTGTTCGACCTCCGCCCCCACCAGCCGGAGGGAGGCGGTCGGGTCGGACAGGCCGGCGAACATCACCTGGAACAGCGGGTTGCGGTCGAGACCGCGGGCCGGCCGCAGCTCCTGCACCAGCCGTTCGAACGGCACGTCCTGGTGCGCGTAGGCGTCCACGGCGGTCCGGCGGACCCGGTCGAGCAGCTCGGCGAAGCTCGGATCGCCCGAGAGGTCGGTGCGGATGACCACGGTGTTGATGAACGAGCCCACCAGTGGGTCGAGTTCCGGACGGGTCCGGCCCGCGACCGGGGTGCCGACCGCCACGTCGGACTGCCCGCTGTAGCGGGCGAGCAGGGCCTGGAACGCGGCGAGCAGCGTCATGAACATCGTCGCGCCGTGCCGCCGGCCCAACAGCCGCAACCGCCCGGCCAGTTCCTCGGGCACCGTGAAGGTGATCCGCTCGCCCCGGCCCGCGCGGACCGGGCCGCGCGGACGGTCGGTGGGCAGGTCCAGCGGCGAGAGCCCGGACAACTGTGCGCTCCAGTAGTCCAGTTGGCGCTGGAGACGGTCTCCGGAGAGCCGGGCCCGCTGCCAGTGGGCGAAGTCCGCGTACTGGATCCGCAAGGGGGGCAGCTCGTGCTCGCGACCTTCCAACCGGCTCCGGTACATCGCCGACAGGTCGTCCCACAGCAGCGGCATCGACCAGCCGTCGACCGCGATGTGGTGGACGACCACCACCAGGACGTGTTCGTCCTCGCCGACCCGCAGCAGTGATGCGCGCAGCAGCGGGGCGGTGGCCAGGTCGAACGGGCGCAGGATCTCGGAGTGAACGAGATCGAGGGCCAGCTGCGTCCGGCGTTCCGCGGGCTCGGTCCGGAGGTCCGTGACGGGCAGGTCGAGCGGCCGGGCCGGCTCGACCGAGGGGCGGGGGAGCCCGTCCTGCTCGGGGAAGGCGGTGCGCAGGACTTCGTGGCGCCGCACCAGCTCGGTGAGACTGTGGCCGAGGGCGGCCACGTCCAGCGGGCCGTGCAGTCGGAAGACCTCGTGGACGTTGTACATCGCGGTTCCGTCGGACAGCTGCTCGATCAGCCACATGCGTTCCTGGGTGAACGACGTCACCTGCGCACCCTCGGGGCGGGGTGGGACCGCGGCCTCCGGCTCACCCCCGGCGGCCCTGCTCCGGGCCGCGCGGACGCGTTGATCGAGCAGAGCCCGGGTGGCGGCCGGCGTGGAACCGGTCGAGGGAGTGGCTCCGGGTGTGGGACCGGTCGGTCGGCCGGGCTCGGGTCGACTGTGCTGTGCCTTCACGGGTGACAGGCCTTTCCGGCGGGAAGCGGTTCCGCTTCGGCGGCGGCGCCGAGGTCCGCCAGCAACGCCGCGTCGATGCCGCCGGCGAGTTCGGCGACGGTCGGGTGGTAGAACAGCAGGGCGACCGGCAGTTCGAGGTCGAGTGCCCGGCCGAGTCGGGACATGACCTTCGAGGCGAGGAGCGAATGGCCGCCCAGCTCGAAGAAGTCGCTGTGCACGCCGTCCGGGGTGACATCGAGCACCTCGGCCCAGGTCTCCAGCACGAGCAGCTCGGTCTCGGTCTCGGTCCTGGTGGCGGGAGCGCCTGCCTGGTCGGCACCGGACTGCGGGGCCGCGGGCCGCGGGGTGGGAGTGGTGGGAGCGATGGGAGTCGAGCGGCTCACGCGGAGGCCGGGAGGGGTCTCCCACGCCGATATCGGCCGTTCGGGGCTGTCGGCGAGATGGTCGAGCAACGCCCTGAAACCCTCGGAGAGTTGCCGCACCGTGTCGCGGTCGAAGAGGTCGGTGGCGTAGCGGACGACGCCGGTGAAGCGATCACCGTGGTCCGTCATGGAGACCTCGATGTCGAACTTCGCCACGTCGTTCGGTATCTGATGGTCGCTCACCTCAAGTCCCGGAAGGCCGGACGGGAGCGCGGGCGGATCCTCCAGCTGGAACATGACGGTGAACAGCGGGTGTTGGCCGAGATCGCGTTCGGGCCGCAGCTCCTGCACCAGTCGTTCGAAGGGGACGTCCTGGTGGGCGTAGGCCTCCACCGCGCACCGCCGTACCCGGGCGAGCACGTCGGTGAAGCCGGGGTCGCCCGACAGGTCGGTGCGCAGGACGAGCGTGTTGACGAAGAAGCCGACCAGCGGCTCCACCTCGATCCGGGTCCGCCCGGAGATCGGCGTCCCCACCGTCACGTCGGCCTGTCCCGTGCAGCGCGCGAGCAGGACCTGGAAGGCGGCCAGCAGCGTCATGAACGGCGTCACCTCATGGGTGCGCCCCAGGGTGCGGATGCGGTCGGCGAGTTCTGCGGGGATCTCGATCTCGACCTGGTCGCCCCGGCCTGACCACGCCGTGGGGCGGGTTCGGTCCGTCGGCAGCGCCGACGGGCTCAGGTCGGCCAAGCGCTCGTGCCAGTAGGCGAGTTGGTCCAGCAGTGCGGTTCCAGCCTGGTGGCTCCGTTGCCAGTCGGCGAAATCGGCGTACTGGACGGGCAGCTCCGCCAGGGCGATCGGCCGGCCGTCGACGGCGGCGCCGTATCCGGCGGAGAACTCCTGCCACAGCACCGACAGCGACCAGCCGTCGCAGGCGATGTGATGGATCACCAGGACCAGCAGGTGGTCGTCGGGGGCGGTGCGGATCAGTCGGGCCCGCAGCATCGGAGCGGTCCCGAGGTCGAACGGGGTCGCCAGGTCGGCGGCCACCAGCTCCCGGGCCCGCTGCCAGGCCTGCTCCGCCGAGGTGTGCGTCAGGTCGGTGATCGTCGGGACGAAGGTCTCGACCGGCTCCGTGGCGTGGCGCGGGCCGTCCTCGGAGTCGACGATCCTGCCGCGCAACACCTCGTGACGCCGCACGACGTCGGTCAGCGCCCGGACGAGCGCCCCCTGGTCCAGCCGGCCGCGCAGGCGAACCGCGGTCGGGACGTTGTGGTCCGGCCGACCCGGTCGCAGTCGATCGAGGAACCACAGCCGTTGCTGGGCGAAGGACAACGGGGTCGGAGCGTGCGCGCGCCGATCGGAGCCAGGCATGACGGATCCACCTTTCACGGCGATCGGGAACGCTTCAGCGCCCCGGAAATCCCCTCGCCGATTCGCTACTTGGCGAACAGTACGGCGGATACTAGGTCGCTCCCGTCTCACTCCGCAAGATCGAGAACAGGGTTGCAGGCATCAAGACAATATTTACGCCAGTCCACCGGAATCCTTATGTAGATCGAACACGCTCGACGGCTAGCATCGGCGCGGCCGGTCATGGAACCGTCTCTGACGTGCTGTCATGACGCTGATCGGTGAACCCACTTCCGTGGACGGGCGCCACGTGGTAATTCTTCTGTCCGCCAGGGGCGGCCGAATGGGGCCCCTTTAGTGTCGGGCCTTCATCGTTCCGAATGAGATCGGTGAACCCGTTGCATGAACTCATCCGTTGTCTATGAACTCACCCCCGTTGCATGAACTCGGAGAAGTCGTGATGCAGCAGCAGAGCCTGGTGGGTTCATTCGTCTCGCACGCCACCAGCCACCCCGGTGATCCGGCGCTGGTATGGCACGGAGAAGAGACGACCTACCGTGAACTCCACCGGCTGGCGGAGCGGGAGCGCGCCCGGATCGCCCGGCTCGCCCGGGGCGAGGACGAGCCGATCGGCATCCTGGCCGCCAAGTCGCCCCCGGCGATCGCCCTGGTGCTCGCCTGCCTGCTGGAAGGGCGGCGCTTCCTGCTGCTGCCGGCGCCCACGCCGGAGGGGAGAACGCCCCACGCGTTGGTCGAGCGGGCCGGAATCCGGCACGTCCTGTCGCCGGAGAGCCCCCGGACGCCCGGACCCGGGCCGGGTGACTCGGACCAGTCGGCGGAACCGAAGGCGCCGCGCCGTACGGAGCCCGCCGACGCCTCCTTCATGTTCACCACCTCCGGTTCCACCGGGCGGCCGAAGGTCGTGCCACTGAGTACGGGGGCGGTGGACCGCTTCACCACCTGGGCCGGCGAGCGGTTCGGCATCCGTCGGGGAACGACGGTCCTCAACTACGCCCCGCTCACCTTCGATCTGTGCCTGCTGGACATCTGGACCACGCTCAAGTACGGCGGCCGCGTCGTCCTGGTCGATCCGGCCCGGGCCACCCAGCCGGGCCACCTGCTGGACCTCGTGTCCCGCCACGCGGTCCAACTCGTCCAGGCGGTACCGATGTTCTACCGGCTGCTGGTCGACGCGGCCGCGGAGAGCGGCCGGCGGCTCGACACGGTCGAGCACGTCGTCTTCACCGGTGACAGCATGCCCGCCCGCTGCCTGGCCGAACTTCCGCAGCTGTTCACCGGCGCGCGGTTCTACAACGTCTACGGCTGCACCGAAACCAACGACAGCTTCCTGCACGAGGTCGACGGCACCGAGCCGGCGGACGGCCCGGTGCCGATCGGGCGCCCGCTGCCCGGAGTCCACGCGGTGGTCGTCGGTGCCGACGGCGGGATCCTGACCGGACCGGGAACCGGCGAGCTCCAGGTCGCGACGCCGTTCCAGACCGACGGCTACCTGGACCGGGAACAGGACGCGGACAAGTTCGCGACCCACCACCACGACGGGGAGACGCGGCGCTACTTCCGCAGTGGCGACCTCGTGCGGCGTGACCGGGACGGCCGCATCACCCTGGAGGGCCGGAACGACCACCAGGTCAAGGTCCGCGGCGTGCGGGTCAACACCCATGAGGTCGAGCAGGTGCTGCTCGACCATCCCGACGTCGTCGAGGCGGCCGTGGTCGCCGTGCCCGACCCGGTGGCCGGCCGCCTGCTGCGCAGCGTGGTCCGCCGCGCCCCGGACAGCCGGCTGAACTCGCTGGCGCTGCGCCGGCACTGCGCACAACGGCTTCCGCTCACCGCGGTCCCCTCGACCCTGCTGATCGTGGACGACCCGCTGCCCAGGACGTCCACCGGAAAGATCGACCGCACGCCCCTCCAGCGCGCCTGCTCCCCGTCCCAGCCAAACGAAGGAACGGCCACGTGAAACACGCCGCGGTAGTCACGCAGTTCATCATCGAGGAGTTCCTGCCGGACGTCGGCGCGAACGAACTGGACGCCGACTACGACCTCGTGGACGGCGGGGTCATCGACAGCCTCGGCCTGCTCAAGACGATCGCCTGGCTCGAGGACTGCTTCGACCTGCGCGTCGAGGAGATCGACCTCGACCTCGACCCGGACAGCTTCCGCTCGGTCGGCTCGATCAGCCGGTTCATCGAACGGGCCCAGCAGCACCGGACGGACTCCCACTAGCCATGCACGAGGTGCTGCGAGCGCTGATCGACCGGGACCGCACCGTCGTCGACCAGGAGATGTGGGGGTCCTTCTGGGACCAGCTGCGTGACGGCGCCCTCCGCTCCGGCGAGACGGTGGCGCTGCTGTCCTCGCTGTCCACCCGGATGCCCGATCGGGACACGCTGGTCGCCATGCTCCGCTCGCTGGACGAGCGCCGGCCGGTCGTCGCCGCGCGGCTGGACGACACGGCCAACATCGTCGGCACCGGAGGCGGGCCGGCCACGTTCAACATCTCCACCGCGGCGGCGTTCGTCGCCGCCGCCCTGGGCGTGCGCATCGTCAAGACGGGATCCCGCGCCTACACGAGCACCTGCGGCTCCCACGATCTGCTCGACCGTCTCGGCATCGGAACGACCACCTCGTACGAACAGACCGACGCCCTGCTGGACCGCTTCGGCATCGCCTTCCCGGGGAACTTCGTCTACCCGCGAGAGGTGGCGCTGCTGGCCCGGAGCATCGTGCCGATGGACCTGCGGATGATCGGCGGATTCATCAACTCCGTCGGCCCCTTCCTGGCCGCGGTGCCGGTCTCCGCCCAACTCGTCGGTGTCTCGGACCATTCGCTGCTGCCGACTCTGGGGGAGGTCGCCGCCACCGTCGCCGACCGGAGGATCTGGCTGTGCTCCAACGAGCTGGGGATCGACGAGCTGGTCAGCTCCGTCGACAACGTCGTCCTCACCAATGACGGCACCGACGCGATCCGACTTCGGGCCGAGGCTCCCGGGGCTCCCAAGGCTCCCGGAAACGGCACCGGCACCGGCACCGGCGCGATCGCCGAACTACGGCCGACCGGAGCGGGAGAGGACGTGGTCGACCACTTCCTCGGCGTGCTCTCCGGAGGCGGGACGGGTCTCGCAACGCGGACCGTCTGCCTGAACGCCGCCGCCCTGGCCGTCGCGAGCGGGCTGATCGGCGGGTGGCCGGAGGCGATCAGGGCGGCCGAGGACGCCCTCCGCAGCGGCGCCGCCCGCGACCTCGTCGACCGCTTGCGCGCGCACCCGGCGCGCCGCGTGACAACCACGGCGCGTGCGCGGTGAGCGGGTTCTTCGCACGCCGGCCACCGGACCAGCCCGGCCTGGCGATGTTCCTCAACGCCGGAGATCCCCCGCTGCCCGTCCTGGCCGACGTCATGCGGATGCTCGACGACTGCCGCGTGGACTGCCTGGAGCTGGCGGTGCCCTTCCCCCACTCGGTCACCGACGGGCCGGTCATCCGCCGATCGGCGCAGCGGGCCCTGGCCGACGGCGGCGGCGGACTCGACGAGGTGCTCGACTTCCTCAGCGGGATCCTGCCCCGGCTGCGCCACCTGCGGGTGGCACTGCTGGCCGACTGGAGCCACACGGTCAGAGGCCTGACCGTGCCCGGCTTCGTCCGGCGGGTCGCCGACTCGGGCGTCGACGGCCTGCTGGTCCACGGCCTGCCGCCGCGGCTACGGGCCGGCTACCTCGAAGCGGTGCAGGAGGCGGGGCTGCCCGTGGTCGCCACCTGCTACGCCGCGTCGACGGCCGAGGTGAAGGCCGCGGCCGCCGAGTCCGCCACCGCGTACCTGTACCTGGTGGCCCACTACGGTCGCAGCGGCGGCAAGCTCACGGTCGACCGCCAGGAGCTGGCCGACGCGCTGGCCGCACTGCGCAGGACGACCGCCGTGCCGATCGCCGTCGGATTCGGCGTCCGCTCCCGGGCGGACATCGACCTGCTGCACGGCCTCGGCGCCGACGCCGCGGTCGTGGGCAGCGCGGGGGTCGCCCGCATCGAGCACGCCCTCGCCGAAGGGACCGACGTGGTCGAGGAGTTCCACACCTTCGTGCACACCGTTTCGCCGTATTCAGCAAGCCGCTCATTCAGCAAGCCGCTAGGAGGCACATCCGATGATCGTCCGACGCCTTGACGAGGTGAAGACCGTGGACTGGGGCAACGGGCTCAGCCGCAGGTTCCTTCTCGAATCCGACGGCCTGGGCTACACGATGACGGACACCACCGTCCGTGCCGGCACCAAGTCGAGGCTGGAGTACCGCCGCCACCTGGAGGCCTGCTACTGCATCAAGGGAACGGGCCAGGTCGTGGACGCACGCGGCACGTCCCACCCGATCGAGCCGGGCACGCTGTACGCGCTCGACCTGCACGACGCCCACTTCCTGATCGCGGACCAGGACGAGGACCTCCGCCTGGTGTGCGTGTTCTCGCCCGCGTTGCGCGGCGACGAGCGCCACAACCTGGACTCAGCCGATTTCTCCGAGTACTAACAGGACTGACAGATGATCAGGTGGAACGCCGACCAGACCGCTCTGGGTGAGGGGATCGCCCAGTGGTGCGAGGAGCTCAGCTCGGGCCATCTCGAAGGGGACGCGGAAGGCGCCTTCCCGTGGGACAAGTGGAAGCTGATCCAGAGGTCCGGAATCCTCGGACTGCCGTTCGACGAGCAGTGGGGCGGGCTGGGCCAGGATCTGGTCACCACCATGCACGTGCTCGAACAACTCGGTACCGGGTGCCGCGACGGCGGACTGAACTTCTCGGTCGCCACCCACCTGGTCAGTGTCGGAGTCCCGCTGCAACGGTTCGGCTCGCCGGAGCTCAAGGCGCGCCACCTGCCGGGGATCTGCTCGGGAGAGACGATCGGGGCGCACGCGATCAGCGAGACCGAGAGCGGCTCCGACGCGCTGGCGATGAGGACCACGGCCACCCGCGAGGGCGACGGCTTCGTGCTGCGGGGCGGCAAGTCCTTCGTCACCAACGGCCCGGTGGCCGACGTGTTCGTGGTCTACGCGCGCACCCACCCGAAGGGCGGCCCGCTCAGCATCTCCGCCTTCGTCGTGGAGCGGGACACCCCGGGGCTCGTCGTCGGGCCACCCGTCGCCACCATGGGGCTGCGGACCGCGCCGCTGAGCGAACTGCACTTCGACGACTGCAGGATCCCCGCGTCCGCCGTGATCGGCCGGGTCGGATCCGGGTTCCTGGTCCTGGACCACGTGATGAAGTGGGAGATCCTCTGCTCCTTCGTCATCAACACCGGGCAGATGCGGTACCGGCTCGACCGCTGCGTCGAGTACGCCAAGGAGCGCGTCCAGTTCGGCAAGCCGATCGGCTCGTACCAGTCGATCTCCCACAAGATCGTGGAGATGGGGATCGGCTTGGACACCGCGCGGAAATGGCTCTACGACACGGCGGTTCGGCTGACGGAGGGCGAGAACGTCACGAGGGACATCGCCGTCAGCAAGCTGCTCGCCAGCGAGAGCAACCTCTCCTCCGCACTGGCCGCCGTGCAGATCTTCGGCGGCAGCGGGTACCTGGCCGAGTACGGACTGGAGAAGGACGTGCGCGACGCGGTCGCCGGCCCGATCTACTCGGGCACGTCGGAGATCCAACGCAACCGCATCGCCGCCATGTTGGGGTTGTGACGCCTGATGCTGGTCAAGATCTGCGGAGCCGCCTCGGCCGAGGACGTGGCATCGCTCGACAGCGCCGGAGCCGACCTCGTCGGCCTGTGGCACGGCGTTCCAGGGGGTCGCGCGGAGCTGACGCTCCATCAACTAGAGCTGCTCGCAGACTCCGTGCACCGAACGGAGCGACTGCGTCCGGTCCTCGTGACCTTCCTCAACGACGCCGGGGCACTGCGCGCGGCGACGGCCGCCGCCCGGGTGCGGTGGGTCCAACTGCACGGCTACCAGCCGCCGGGTCTGGTCCGCGCCCTGAAGGGCACCACGGACCTCACCGTGGTCAAGGTGCTGCACCTCGGTACGGACACCCGCGCGGAGCGGTCCCTGATCGCGGCGTACGAGCGGGCGGGCACGGACCTCTTCCTGCTGGACGCGGTGGCCGGGGACGGCCGGATCGGCAGCACCGGGCAACCGGCGGACTGCGGGGCCGTCATCGAGATCGCGGACCGCCTCTCGCGGCCCTTCCTGCTGGCCGGCGGCATCTCGGCCGACAACCGGGAGGACTACCGGGCGGTGGTGGACCACCCCCTGTTCCTGGGCATCGACGTGGACACGGCGGCCAGGGACCTCGACGGACGGCTGAGCACCGACCGGGTCACGGCCCTGCGGCGCGGCTGGCGAGTGACGGACGGCACCGGGGCGGCCGGGCCCTCGTTCGGATCACGTCGGATCAGCGCGCGGTGTGATCCGCAGGAGAGGGCCTAGATGACGGCCGAGTTCATCGAGGCGCTGCTGGACGCCCGCCGACCGGTGATCATGGAGCTCAAGCGGCAGGACGCCGCAGGGCACGACCTGTTCGGCGACAGGTCGGCCGCCCGTCTGGTCGCCGACTACCAGGACGTCGGCGCACCCTGCCTGTCCGTGGTGACCGGGCGGTGGTTCGGCGGCACCCGGGAACTGCTGCGGGAGGTCGTGGAAGCGACGGACCTGCCCGTGCTGCAGAAGGACTTCATCACCCGCCGGAGCCAACTGCACCAGGCCCGCGAGAGCGGCGCGTCCGCGATCCTGCTCACCGCCGCGCTGCTGCCGCGCGCCACCCTGGGCCATCTGGTCGACCTCGGCCTGCGCCTGGGCCTGACACCGTTCGTCGAGGTCACCACCGAGGAGGAGATCAGCCGCGTGCCACGCGCCGAGGAGTGCGTGGTCGCGGTGAACAACAAGGACATCGCCGACCGCGAACGCGGCGCGGGCGACCTCGGGCGGAGCTCGTCACTCCTGCCCGCAGTGCTGCGCAGCGGCACCCGGTGCCCGGTGAGTGCCGGGGCCATCCGCTGCCCGGATGACGCCGCCCGCCTGCTCGGGGAGGGCTTCGCCGGTGTGCTCATCGGGACGGGCCTCCTGCGCGCCGCCGGCCTGCCGGAATGGCTGGACGGCCTCGACGCCCGCCTCGACGCCCGTCCTGGGCCCCGTCCCGATACCCGTCCCGACGCCGGCCGCGAGTCGGCTCCCCCCGTCCGCCGCCCGGCGGACCCCTCAACCACCGACACCTGGAGGTAACGGCATGACCAGCGAAGCGCCCGAGCAGTGGAAGGTCGTCGTCAACGACGAGGAGCAGTACTCGATCTGGTCCGCCGACCGCGAGTCGCCGGCGGGCTGGCGCGAGGTCGGCGTCCGGGGCGCGAAGGAGGAATGCCTCGCGCACATCGAACGCGTGTGGACCGACCTGCGCCCCCGCAGCCTGCGCCTGCGGTCCGTCCCGGAGGACGGTGCGCAGTGAATCGGACGCTCGCACCGCACGGTGCGCGCCCGGTGACCGAGCCCATGCTCTCCACCACCCTGAACCTCCCGGGGTGTCAGGCCCGGGGCTGGGTCGTCGTCGACTCCATGGTCGACGGCCTGGCCATGGGCGGCACCAGGATGACCCGGACGGTGACCGAGCAGGAGCTGACCGGGCTCGCCAGGGCGATGTCCCACAAGCTGGCGCTGGTCGGCCTGCCCATCGGTGGCGCCAAGGCCGGCATCGCACCCGATCCGGGCGCCACCGTCGAGCGGCAGGCGGTGATGCGGGGGTTCGGCCGCGCCGCGGCCCCGCTGCTGCACGGCGGGGTGTACCTGGGGTGCGACCAGGGCACCACCTACGCCGACCGGCAGCTGGCCTTCGAGGCCGCCGGGTACGACGTCGCCAACCGCCCCGGCACCACCCGCCTCACCGTCGGCTGGGCCGAACTGTGGGACCACATGGCCGACATCACCGGGTTCGGCGTGGCCGTCGCGGTGCTCGGCGCCCTACGGGCCTCGGGTGCGCGGGCCCCGCAGCGCATCGCGATCCAGGGCTTCGGCACCGTCGGGCGCGCGGTGGCCGGGCACCTGGCCGCCCACGGTCACCGGGTGGTGGCGGTGGCCGACGTCCGGGGCACCATCGAGGACCAGCGCGGACTGCCCGTCGCCGAACTCGCCGCGCTCACCAGCAGCGACGGCACGATCGACCGGAGCCGGCTGCCCGCCCGGGTCACGGTCCACGGGCCCGGGCAGGCGTGGCTGCACGTCGACGCCGACGTGCTGGTGCTGGCGGCATCCGCCTCCGCGGTCGACGAGGAGGCGGTGCCGGCGGTCCGGGCCCGCCTGGTGGTCGAGGGCGGAAACCTGAGCTGCACGGCACCGGCCCGCCGGTTGCTGCGCGAGGCCGGCCACACCGTCCTGCCGGACGTGGTGGTCAACGTCGGCGGAGCGGCGGCAACCGGGTGCGTGCTCGCCGGGCTGGCCCCGTCCGACCTGCCGCTCCCGCACCTGTCCGAGTGGCTGCGCGCCTGGGTCTCCAGCCGGATCGCCGGGAACTGCGAGCTGGTGCAGGAGCTGAGCGCCTCGGGCAGCGCCGATCCGGTCGCGCAGCTCCTCGGGTCGCGCGCGGCCCCGGCCGGCGCCTCCGAACCGGGGGCGCCGCCCGAGCGGTGATCCGGCCGGAGGGCGCGCCCTCGGGACGGGCGACGCATCGGCCGACCGGGCCCCCGGCCGGCCGTGCTGTCCGGCGGGGCGGCGGGGCGATGCGGGTGGGGGCCTTGGGTGGCGAGGTGCCGGCCGGGGCCGAGGGCGCTCGGGGCGGTGCGGGGTGCACCGGCTGGTCGGCGCCTCGGCGGCGGCTGGTCGGTGCGGGGCGGTTACACCTGTTCCAGGCGGATCGCCGCGGCCGGGCAGACCGCGGCGGCGTCCTGGACGGCCTGGTGGAGGGCGGCGGGCGGTTCGGCGTCGAGGAGGAGGACGATGCCGTCCTCCTCGCGCTGGTCGAAGACCTCGGGGGCGGCGAGTACGCAGTGTCCGGCGCCGCAGCACTTTTCCTGGTCGATGTGGATGAGCATGGCTTCCCTTCGGGACGTGAGTGGTTCGGACTGGGGGCGCGCTACCAGGCGAGGGGCAGTTCGTGGACGCCGTAGATGAGCATGTCGCCGCGGAACCGGATCTCCTCGAACGGTACGGCCAGGCGCAGTTCGGGCAGTCGTCGCAGGATGGTGTTGAGGGCGATCTGCAGTTCCAGCCGGGCCAGCGGCTGCCCGAGGCACTGGTGGACGCCGAAGCCGAAGGCCAGGTGGAGGCGTGAGTCGCGGGAGAGGTCGAGTTCGTCGCCGCGCGGGAACTTCTCCTCGTCCCGGTTCGCGGCGCTGACCATGCAGATCACGCCCTCGCCCGCCCGGATCAGGACGCCGCCGACGGTGACGTCCTCGGTGGCGACCCGGGTCAGGCCGGAGTGCACGATGGTCAGGTAGCGCAGCAGTTCCTCGACGGCGCCGGTGACCGACTCCGGGTGCTCGCGCAGGTGGGCGAGCTGGGCGGGGTTCTGCAGCAGGGCCAGGATGGAGAGCGCGGTCATGTTCGCCGTGGTCTCGTGTCCGGCGACCAGCAGCAGCCGGCCCATGGCGCCGATCTCCTCGGTGCTCAGCTCGCCGCGGGCCACCAGGCGGCTGAGGATGCCGTCGTCGGGTTCGGCGCGCTTGGATTCGGTGAGCTTGACCAGGTAGTCGACCAGGTTCTTCTGGGCGATCTGCACCTCTTCGGCCGAGGAGTCGCGGCGCAGCAGGACCCGGCTGCAGTCCTGGAAGAAGTCGTGGTCCTGGTACGGGACGCCGAGCAGCAGGCAGATGACCAGGGACGGCAGCGGCAGGGCGAACTCGCGGACCAGGTCGCCGGAGGAGCGGCCGGCGGTCAGCTCGTCGAGCAGTTCGTCGGCGATGCGCTGGATCTCGGGGCGCAGCGCCTCGACCTTCTTGATCATGAACTCGCCGGTGAGCATCCGGCGCAGCTGGGCGTGCTCCGGGTCGTCCATCCGGATGAAGGTCCGCTGGCCGGTGCTCAACTGCCGGGCCCCGGCGCTGATGAACGGGAAGCCGGGCCGTTCGGCGTCCGAGCTGAAGCGGGCGTCGCTGAGCACGGCCTTGATGTCGTCGTGACGGGTGACCAGCCAGCTGGGGGTGCCGTCCCAGAGCGCGATCCGGCTGATCGGCTCCTCCTGCTGGGCCTGCTGGTAGGCCGGCGGCGGGTCGAACGGGCAGCCGCCACGGGCGGCGGGGTGGGTGAACCGGGGGTTCTGAGCGGCGGTGGCCATCATGGGCTCCCTTCGCGGAGCGGATTTGCCGGTGGCGCCGAGCGGATGGGCCTGCGGTGCCGTGGGGTAGCGCCCGGGACCATTGCGTGCCCTAAGCAACTAACTCACCGTCACGCTAACTCGCGGTCAGTGGTGGCGAAAGGGCCCATCCGGTGGCGAACGAATCTGTCCGGAAACCGGTCAGTGGTCGAGGCGGGAGCCACGCCCCGAACGGGGTCGCTACAGTTCCCCCATGCCGGACGCAACAGACAATCCGACCGCCACCTCCGAGCTGGAGGCGGTGCTGGCCTCGCTGGCCTACCTGCTGACCCGTTCGCAGGAGCACGAGCGCCAGACGGCGCGGGCCGGCATCAGGGCGGCGCGCTCGGACGTCTACCTGCTCCGCGCGCTCGCCGAGGCCGAGGAGGCCAGCCGGGTGGGCGACCTGGCTGCCCGGTTGATGGTCAAGCCCTCCCACGTCACCCGGCAGATCGACCGGCTGCAGACCCAGCAGTTGGTGGAACGCACCCCGGACGAACTGGACCGTCGGGCCCGCCAGGTGGCGCTCACGGCCGAGGGCCGGGCGATGCTCAACCGTCTGAAACAGGCCAACATCGCCGGTCTGGCCAATGCGCTGGACGGCATTCCGGCGCCGGACGTCGTCGCCACGGTCGGCGTGCTGCGCCACCTGGTGGACCGGTACGTGCGGCAGGTCCGGATCACGATGCTGTCCGAGGACGCCACGCCCTCGAACCGGGCGGACGTGAGGGGCGGGAGTGCCGACCCGGGTCCGTCCCACTGCACCTGACGCGGGGACGGGAAGGCGGTCGGTGAGCGGGCCGGAGCCTGGGCGCGAGGGGCGCGGGGGCGTGTGGGGCGCGGGGCGTGCGGGCGCGGGACTCGGAGGGGCGCCGGGGCGGGCGCCCCTCCTGAGGTCAGGACCGTGCGGCGATCAGGGCGGCCAGTCCGTCCAGCCCGCGGTCGAGGGTGTCCGGGTCGACCTGGCTGACCGAGAGCCGCAGCTGCCGCTCCCCGCCCGCGCCCGGGTAGAAGTGCGACATCGGGGTCCAGATCACCCCGTACTCCGAGGCCGAGAGTTCGAGCAGGGCGTCGTCCACCGCGCACGGCACCGTGAGCACCAGGAAGAACCCGCCGCGCGGCTCGTTCCAGCTCACCCCGCTGCCGGGCGGGAAGCGCCGGGCCAGGCCCGCCAGGACGAGGGCGAGGTTGCGCCGGTAGAGCGCGGCGACCTCGGTGTTGGCGGCCCGCAGGCTGTGGCCGTGTTCGAGCAGCGCCCCGCCGATCACGGCCTGGGCGATCGGTGAGGTGTTCACCGTGGTCATGCTCTTGATCATGCCGAGCAGGTCGGCCAGCAGGTCGGTGCCGCCCGCGCCGTCCGCCACCAGCTGGTCCGCCACCACGTACCCGACCCGGGCGCCCGGGAGGGCCGTCTTGGCGAAGGAGCCGAGGTGGACGACCCGCCGTTCGGTGTCCAGGGCCTTGAGCGAGGGCAGCCGCTCCTCGCCGGCGAAGACGCAGTACGGGTTGTCCTCCAGGAGGAGGAAGTCCTCCTCGGCGGCCAGGGCGAGCAGGTCCCGGCGCAGCTCCAGCGGCAGGCTGGCCCCGCTCGGGTTGGCGACGTCCGGTACCAGGTAGAGGGCGCGCGGGCGCAGCCCCTCGGCCCGGGCGGCGGCCAGCTGGCGGCGCAGGTCGGCGAGGTCCACCCCGTCCGGGCCGTCCGCCACCGGCCGCACCGGCAGGTCGGCGAGCAGCGCCGCGCCGGTCAGCCCCACGTACGTGGGCGAGACGGCCAGCACCACGTCCTCGGGGCCGCGGCGCAGCGCCCGCAGCACCAGGAACATCGCCTCCTGGCAGCCCACCGTCACCACGATCGACTCGGCGGGCACCTGGATGCCCTCGTCCACCGCGAGGTGGGTGGCGATCAGGTCGTGGATGATCCCCTTGGTCCGCCCGTACTGGAGCACCTGCCGCCGGGCCGCCTCCTCGGAGAGGCCGCGTTCGGCGCGCAGGTGGGCGACGTAGCGGTCCAGGTGGCGGTGGACGGCGTCCAGTTCGAAGAACTGCTCCGCCGGGCGGCCCGCCGCGAAGGAGACCGCGTCCGGGTAGCGGATGGAGATCTCGTTGAGCAGGTTCATCGAGGTCATCGCCGGGTCGGCGAGGGAGGGGTGCAGGTCGGCCCGCAGCAGGCCGTGGGGTGGGGCGGTGGTGGTCACGGGGCACTCCAGGTGGGGCAGGGCATGGGGGTGGTGCGCAGCGCGGCGGCCGCGCGCAGGTCGGCGCAGCCCGCGAGGCCGAGCGCGTGCCGCAGCTCCGCGGCCAGCAGGGCGAGCACCTGGGCGCAGCCGGCCTCGCCCCGGGCCGCCAGGCCCCAGATCATCGGGCGTCCGAGCAGCACCCCGGACGCCCCGAGGGCCAGGGCGGTGAGCACGTCCGAGCCGCCGCGCACCCCGCTGTCCAGCAGCACCTGGCAGTCGCGGCCCGCCAGCGCCTCGGCGACGGCGGGCAGCGCGGTGATCGAGGGGACGGCCCGGTCGAGCTGGCGGCCGCCGTGGTTGGAGACCACCACAGCCTCGGCGCCGAGTTCG
Source organism: Kitasatospora sp. NPDC086801 (assembly GCF_044745805.1). Lineage (NCBI taxonomy): Bacteria > Bacillati > Actinomycetota > Actinomycetes > Kitasatosporales > Streptomycetaceae > Kitasatospora > Kitasatospora sp. NPDC086801. The sequence goes on along the minus strand of NZ_JBIVAX010000015.1, from coordinate 137,717 downwards.
GCGGCCCGCACCGCGTCCGCCGGGTCGAGCACCCCCTTGACCACCAGCGGAAGGCCGGTGTGCTCGCGCAGCCAGGCGAGATCCGCCCAGGTGACGGCGGGGGAGAGCAGTTCGGCGGTGTGCGCGGCCACCGCCGAGACGGCGGTGGTGGCCTGGTGGGCGCGCCCGGCGGCGCCGTCTTCGAGCAGGACGGCGCGGACGTCCGCGGGCAGGGCGAAGGCGTTCCTGGCGTCGCGCAGGCGGCGGCCCATGAACGGCACGTCGGCGGTGACGACCAGGCACTCGCTGCCCGCCGCCTCGGCCGCCGCGACCAGGTCGAGCAGGCGCCCCCGGTCGCGCAGCCAGTACAGCTGGAACCAGAGCGTGGCCCCCGTCGCGGCCAGCTCCTCGAAGCCGACGCTGCTGAGCGTGCCGACGGTGAACGGCACCCCGGCCGCGGCCGCCGCCCGGGCCGAGGCCAGCTCGCCCTCGGGGTGGAACAGCCGGTGGTACGCGACGGGCGCCACCGCCACCGGCAGGCTCGCGCGACTGCGCACCAGGGTGGTGGCGGTGTCGCAGGCGGAGACGTCGGCCAGCACCCTGGGCACCAGGGCCAGTTGGTCGAAGGCCGCCCGGTTGCCGGCGAGGGTGCGCTCCCGCTCCGCGCCGCCCGCCAGCCAGTCCCAGACCTCGGGCGCGAGCACGGCCCGGGCCAGCTCCTCGTACTCGCCGACGGAGAGTGCCGGGGTGGAGAGTGCCGGGGTGGAGAGCAGCTGGTGACCGTGCGTCGGGTCGGGCCGGGGCCCGGTCGGGGCCGGCGCGCTCATCCGGCCACTTCGCTGGCGCTGCGCTGGAGTTCGACGGCCTCGTAGAGGGCGCGGACGTTGTTGCTGCCGAAGGTGCGGGCCCGGATGCGCTCGATCACCTCGAAGAAGAAGGTGCCGCGCGGGTGCTGGGAGCGGGTGAAGATCTGGAACAGCTGGCCGTCGTGGTCCTGGTCGACCAGCAGGTGCAGGGCGCGCAGCTGGTCGAGGGAGTGCCGCAGCGGCGTCAGACGGGCGGGCAGCGCGTCGAAGTACGTGCCCGGGGTGCGCAGGAACGGCACGCCGAGCTCCGCCATCGCGGAGACGGAGTGCACGGCGTCGGCGGAGGAGAAGGCCACGTGCTGCACCCCGGCGCCGCCGTGGTCGGCGAGGAAGGAGGCGATCTGGCCGCCCGCGTCCGGGCTGAGCGGCTCGATCAGGGTGAGCGTGACGCTGTGGTCGGCGCTCTGCACGACCGCGGAGTCCATGCCGAGCGCACCGACCTCGATCCGCTCCTCGAAGATCATCCGGAAGTCGAAGACCTCGCAGTACCGGCGGACGGTCGCGCGCAGCTCGCCGGAGGGGACGCAGACCGCGAAGTGGTCGACGGAGCGCAGGCCCACCGTGCTGGAACCGCGTTCCTGATCGTGCCCGGCCGGGGCGGCGTCCGGCAGGCCGGGGATCCGGTCGGCGGGGACGTCGGGGCCGCGCTCGACCAGGGTGTGCACCACGTCGCCGAAGGCGCCGACCACCGCCGTGACGCAGCCGTGCGCGGCCTGCGGCGGGCGCAGCCCGTCGGCGCCCCGGCCGGTCAGGGTCCGGTAGGCGTCGGCGGCGTCCGGCACCCGCAGGGCCAGCGCGCCCACGCCGTCGCCGTGCCGGGCCAGGTAGTCGGTGGCCGGGTGGCCGCCGGCCAGCGGCTGGGTGAGCAGCAGCCGGATGGTGCCCTGCCCGACCAGCGCCGAGAGGCAGCGCTCGGCGGCCTCGCCGCGCTCGGTGGGCGGGACGAGCAGCTCGAAGCCGTACTCGCTGGTCAGCCGGGCGGTCTCGGCGGTGAGGTCGGACAGGTAGAACTCGACGTGGTCCAGTTCGAGGGGGAGCGGGGCGGCGGTGGGCGAGGAGCGGTCGGTCATCTGAGGAGCTTTCTGGTGAGGAGGAGAGGAGGTGGTGAGGGGGACCGGGCGATCAGGTGCGCTGGAGGTCCGGGGCGCCCCCGGGCTCGGCGGTGCGCTCGGAGCCGGCCGGGGCCTCGGATTCGGCGGAGGCCTCGGAACCGGCCAGGCCCGCGGGCTCGGTGGAGCTCTCGGGTTGGGCGGCGGCCCCGGGCTCGGCGGCGGCCTCGGATTCGGACGGTGCCCCGGGCTCGGTCGGTGCCCCGGGCTCGGTCGGTGCCTCGGGCTTGCCGAGGAGGTGGACGGCCGCGAGCAGGGCGCCGAGCACCATCACGGCCAGGACGACCCGGAAGTCCAGGCCGGCCACCAGGCCGGAGCCGACGCCGACCGCGAGGGCCTGCGGGGCGGTGAGCGAGAGGTTGACGGCCGCCTGGGCGCGGCCCATCAGCTGGGGCGGGGTGGCCGCCTGGGCGGCCGTGGCGAGGCCGACCATGGCGGCCGGGATGCCCGCCCCGGCGATCACCAGTCCGGCCGCCACCACGGGAAGGGACGGCGCGAGCAGCAGGATCGTGCCGAGGCCGAACACCACCGACCCCGCCATGACCGTCCGGCGCGGCCCGAGCCTGCCGATCAGCAGACCGCCGACCACCGAGCCGCCCAGCGCCCCGACCGCCTCGGTCGTCTCCAGCACGCCGAGGAACTGCGGCGGGCGGTGCAGGCCGTGCTGGGTCAGCGCGAACAGCACCGGCTGGAGCAGGCTCAGGACGAAGCCCGTGACGGCGGTGGCCGCCACCAGCGGGCGCAGCCCGGTCGCACCGCGCAGGTGGGCGAAGCCCGCCAGCACCTCGGTGCGCCACCGGCGGCCCGAGGGTTCCGGCGTGGGCTCGTCGGCCCGCAGGCCGAGGAAGGCCAGGGCCGCCAGCAGCAGCACGCCGAGGTCGGCCAGGGCCACGGCGTGCCCGCCCAGCCAGCTGTAGAGGCCCGAACCGAGCAGCGGCGCGACCAGCGTGGTGCCGGCCCGGGCGCTCTGGGTGAACCCGGCTGCCGCGCCGAAGTCCTGACGGTCCGTCAGGATCGTGCGCAGCAGGGCGCTCTGCGCCGGGGCCAGCACGGCCCCGGCGAGACCGCAGAGCGAGGCCGTGCAGTAGATGATCCAGACCCGGTCCGGGCCGTCGACGAGCAGCAGGGGCGTCAACCCCGCCGCCACCGTCAGGTTGACCCCGACCAGCAGCGGTCGGCGCCGGACCCGGTCGGCGAGCAGGCCGCCCAGCGGCAGGAGCAGCAGCGGCGCGGCGAAGCAGAACAGCACCAGTCCGGCAGCGGAGTTGCTGCCGGTCAGCACCTTGGCCCAGATGCCGAGGGCGATGGAGAGGGCGCTGTCGCCGAGGACGGACAGGGTCTGTCCGACGAGGTAGCGCCGGAACTCCGGGCGGGCCAACAGCGGGTGCATCGCGGTTCCTTCGCTGCGCCGACGGCGCTTGGGGGTGCAGGGAGTGCCCGCGGGGCGCGGGGTGCGGGGTGCGGTCAGGGAGCGGCGGGCGCGGTGGCGGTGAAGCCCTCGATCACCGCGTCGTTGGCGTCCTGCTCGCCGACGGCGATCCGGATGCCCTGGCCGGGGTAGTAGCGGACGGCCACGCCCCGGCGCTCCAGCTCCGTCCGCAGGGGGAGCTGGTCACCCGGCGCGACGACCCACAGGAAGTTGGTCAGGCTGGGCGCCACCGACCAGCCCAGCCGCAGCAGTTCGGCGCGCAGGCGCTCCCGCTCGGCGGCGATCCCGGCGATCCGCCGGTCCACCTCGTCCTGGGCCGAGACGGCGGCCAGCAGGCCCGCCTCCTGGAGCCGGTTCACCGCGTACGGGACCTGGTGGTCCCGCACCCGCTGGGCCACGGACTCCTCCGCCAGCGCGTAGCCGATCCGCAGGGCGGCGATGCCGTGTGACTTGGAGAGGGTGCGCAGCACCACCAGGTTCGGCCACTCGGCGATCCGGTCCGGCACCGCCGGGGCCGCCCAGTCCCGGGCGAAGTCGACGTACGCCTCGTCCAGCAGGATCAGCGCCGTGGCCGGCACCCGGCGGAAGAAGTCCGTCAGCTCCGCCCAGGAGTAGACCGTGCCGGTCGGGTTGTGCGGGTTGCACAGCACGACGATCCGGGTGCGTTCGTCCAGCCGCTCGGCCATCGCGGCCAGGTCGTGCCGGGCGTCGGGTCCGAGCGGGACGGCCCGGGCCTCGGCCCGGGCGATCTCGCAGAACAGCGGGTACGCGTCGAAGCAGGGCGCCGAGTGCACCACGTTGTCGCCGGGCCGGACGACGGCGTGGAAGAGGTCCAGCGCCACGCCCGCCGAGCCGTGGCCGACCGCGACCTGGCCGGCCGGGACGCCCTGCCAGTCGGCGATGATCCCCTCGATCCGCTGCGGGCGGAAGTCCGGGTACCGGTGCAGGTCGCCGGCGGCCGCGGCCAGGGCGGCCACGACGGACGGCAGCGGCGGGCCCGGGTGCTCGTTCTGCGCCAGCAGGTGTCTGGCGGTGGGGGCGGCGGCCATCAGTCGGCCTGCAGGACGTACAGCCAGGAGTGCGGGGTGGCCAGCGCCTCGACGCGGTCGATCCGCAGCCCGGCGTCGGTGAACAGCTCCTCGTACGTCTCCTTGGTGTGCAGCGGCACGCCCATCATCGCGTGCGCCAGCTCGAAGCCGACCGAGAAGACCGGCAGGGCGCTCTGGGACTCGCCCGGGCCGCGCAGCATGGTGTCGCCGAGCACGAAGGTGCGGGCCTTCGGGAAGGCCTCCCGCATCCGGGTGAAGATCGAGGAGCGGGTGGTCGGGTCGGCCAGCAGGTCGTGCAGCAGGAAGAAGCTCATCACGGTGTCGACCTCGGCCACCTCGGCGGCCTCGGCGTCGTTGTCGATCTGGGTGCCGAGCAGGCCCAGCACGTCGGCCCGGACGGCGGTGACCCGGTCCTGCATCCCGGCCTCGGCGATGTCGCGGCGGGCGATGTCGGTGGCCGGGCGGCTGATGTCGATGCCCAGGCCCCGGGTGCCCTCGCGCTGCCCGACCACCCGGCGCACCCGGGCGGAGGTGCCGCTGCCCAGGTCGGCGATGGTGCGGAAGTCGATGCCGGAGAGCACGTCGGTCAGCTGCGCGGCGAACAGCGACTGGTCGCACTGGGCGGAGCCGAGGGCGACCATCGCCTCGTCGCGGACGATGTCCTCGTTGTAGCGGTGCGTCCCCGTGCTCAGGTGCCCGGCGCGGCCGAACACGTCGTGGTACCCGCCGACGGCCCAGGTGAAGTAGCCGCGCGCGGCGGCGACTTCGAGGCCCACCTCGGTGGGCAGGTAGGTGGCGCCGTCGGCCTTGACGTAGCCGCAGTCGGCGGCGGCGCGCAGGACGGCCTCCGTCCGGGCGGTGTCACCGGACCGGGCGGTGGCCTCGGCGGCCGAGAGCGGCTCGCCGCGCCCGAGCTTCTCCAGCACGCCGATCCGGTCCAGCGCGAAGATCACGTTCGCGGCGATGAAGCCGTTGTAGGCGTCGGTCGACGTGATCGGCGACGGGGTGACGCCGCGCCAGGTGTCGGGGATGGCGGCAGTGGTCATGGTGGTGTCCGTTTCTCGGTGGGCGGGCCGGGTGTGGCCCGCGCGGTGGGTGCAGGTCGGTGGCCTGCGGTCGGAAGGGGGTCGGACGTCAGTGAGCGGGGAAGCGGGCCGGGAAGCGGGCCGGGAGGTGGGTCAGGAGGCGGGTGCGGGTCGGGAGGTCAGGTGGGCGGCGAGCACCGGGCCGATGACGGCCAGCGCCTCGGCACCGGTCATGGCGCCGTGGGTGCTCGGCACCTCGTGGACGTCGATCCGGCCGCCCACGTGGGGGCGCCAGCCGTCCGGGTCGGGGGCGTCGGCCGGGCGGTCCTTGGCGGCGGTGAAGACCACCGCGTCGCCGTCGTAGCCGGGCAGCGGGGGTGTGTGCGCCAGCTCGGCATTGGCCTGGAAGACCGCGACCACCCGGGCCACCGCGGCGCCGCTGAGGCCCGCGAGCGGGCCCTCGCCGTGCCGGACCAGCTCGGCGTAGCCGTCCTCGTCCTCGGGCCAGGCCGTGATCTCCCCGGCCGGGTGGCCGAGCGAGTCGAGGATCACCGCCAGCTGCGCCGGGTCGTCCCGCCACTGCTCGGGCCCGGCCTCGCCGGCGCCGGGGTAGGCGTCCAGCAGGGCCAGCAGCCGGACCTCCTCGCCCTGGTCGCGCAGCAGCGCGGCGATCGCGTGGGCGATGGCCCCGCCGAAGGACCAGCCGAGCAGGGCGTACGGGCCCTCGGGGCGGACGGCCCGGATCTGCGCGAGGTAGCCGCGCGCCAACTCCGCTACGGAGGACGGGCGTTGGCTCGGATCGGCCAAGCCCGGGGCCTGGAGGCCGTAGATCGGCTGCTCGGCGTCGAGGTGGCGCAGCAGCCCGGTGTACACCCAGCTGATGCCCGCGGCCGGGTGGACGCAGAACAGCGGCGGGCGCGAGCCGCGGGTGCGGATCGGCAGCAGGACGGGGAAGCTCTCGGCGCCCGGCCCCTGGGCGAGCCGCTCGGCGAGCCCGGCGACGGTCGGCGCCTCGAACACCGTGCGGACACCGATCCCCTCGCCCGCGCCGACCAGCTCCCGCAGCCCGGCGACCAGCCGGCCGGCCAGCAGCGAGTGCCCGCCCAGCTCGAAGAAGTTGTCGTCCACGCCGACCCGTTCGAGCCCGAGCACGTCGGCGAACAGCCCGCAGAGCACCTCCTCCTGCGGCGTGCCGGGCGCCCGCCCGGCGCCGAGCCGGGCGGCGGTGTCGGGGGCGGGGAGCGAGCGGCGGTCGACCTTGCCGTTGGCGGTGAGGGGGAGGGCGTCCAGGGCCACGATGGCGGAGGGCACCATGTAGTCGGGCAGGGTCTCGCCGACGTGGGCCCGCAGGGCGGCCTGGTCGACGGGCTGCCCGGGCCGGGCCACGGCGTAGCCGACCAGGCGCCGGTCGCCGGGGCGGTCCTCGCGGACCAGGACGAAGGCCTGGGCGAGGGAGGGGTGCCGGACGAGGGCGGCCTCGATCTCGCCGGGTTCGATGCGGAACCCGCGGACCTTGACCTGGTGGTCGGTGCGGCCGAGGTACTCCAGGGTGCCGTCGGCCCGGCGGCGGACGAGGTCGCCGGTGCGGTACATCCGGCTGCCGGGGGCGCCGTACGGGTTGGCGACGAAGCGCTCGGCGGTCAGGCCGGGCCGGTTGAGGTAGCCCCTGGCCAGGCCGGCGCCCGTGATGTAGAGCTCGCCGACGACCCCGGCGGGGACGGGTCGCAGGGCGGCGTCGAGGACGTGCAGCCGGGTGTTGCGGATGGGCCGGCCCAGCGGCGGTGCGATGCGGCCGGACAGCGGGGTGGTCATGCTGGCGCAGACGGTGGACTCGGTCGGCCCGTAGGCGTTGACCATCCGCAGGCGGGCGGACCAGTGCTCGACGAGGTCGGGCGGGCAGGCCTCCCCGGCGACGGCCAGGGTGTCGACGTGCGCGAGCGCGTCGGGGGGCAGGACGGCCAGCGCGGTCGGCGGCAGGGTGACGTGGGTGACGCCCTGTTCGGCGATCAGTTCGGCCAGGGCGGGGCCGGGCAGCAGCTGGTCGGCGGTGCCGAGGACGGCGCGGGCGCCGGTGAGCAGGGCCATGCTGAGCTCGGCGACGGCGGCGTCGAAGGAGGGGGAGGCGAACAGCAGGACGCGGCTGTCGGGGGTGGGCGCCAGACTCTCGCGCTGGCTCTCGATCAGGGAGGCGAGGCCGGTGTGGGGGACGACGACGCCCTTGGGGCGGCCGGTGGAGCCGGAGGTGTAGATGACGTACGCGGCGGCGTCGGGGGAGGCGGCGGGCTCGGTGGCGGTTTCGGCGTCGGGTTCGGCGTCGGTGAGGTCGTTCGCCGGGTGGCCGGAGGTGTCGAGGTCCTCGACCAGCAGGCGCGGGACGGCGCTGCCGGCCAGCGGGCCGGCGGCCACCGCGCCGGTGGTGAGCACCAGGACGGGGGCGGTGTCGGCGAGCATGTAGGCGATGCGGTCGGCCGGGTAGCGCGGGTCGAGCGGGAGGAAGGCCGCTCCGGCCTTGAGGACGGCGAGTTGGGCGACGATGAGCTCGATCGAGCGGTCCAGGGCGATCGCGACGAACCGTTCGGGGCCCGCGCCGTGTTCGGCGAGCAGGCGGGCGAGGCGGTTGGCGCGTTCGTTCAGCTCGGCGTAGCTGAGCTGTTCGGCGCCGAACGCGAGGGCGACGGCGTCGGGGCGGGCGGCGGCCTGGGCCTGGAAGAGCGCCGGGAAGGTGGCGGGGACGACGGGGTGGTCGGTGTCGTTCCAGGCGGTGAGCAGCCGCCGGCGCTCCTCCGGCGCCAGGATCTCCACCTGGCCCACCCGCTGGTCCGGGTCGGCCAGCACCGCGCGCAGGGCGCGCTCGAAGCGGGCCGCCGTCGCCGCCGCCGTGGCCCGGTCGAACAGGTCGACGGCGTACTCGACCGTCAGCTCCAGCCCGGTGGGCGCGCCGTGGTGGTCGAAGGTCTCGCCGAAGGCGAAGGTCAGGTCGAACTTGGCGAGGTCCGAGTCCAGCGCCTCGACCCGGCCCGGCAGGCCGCCGAAGCGGATCTGTCCGGCGTCGCCGCCGGAGGTCAGCATCACCTGGCAGAGCGGGTGCCGGGCCGTCGAGCGCGCCGGGTTGAGCAACTCGACCAGGCGCTCGAAGGGCACGTCCTGATGCCCGAAGGCGTCCAGGGTGGCGACCCGGACGCGCTCCAGCAGCTCCCGGAAGCTCGGGTCGCCGGACGTGTCGGTGCGCAGCACCAGGGTGTTGACGAAGAAGCCGACCAGGTCGTCGAGGGCTTCGTCGGTGCGCCCGGCCACGACGGTGCCGATCGGCAGGTCGGTGCCCGCGCCGAGGCGGCCCAGCGTGGTGGCGAGTGCCGCCTGCATGACCATGAACACGCTGGCCCGGCTCTGCTGCGCCAACTCGACCAGGGTGGCGTGGAGTTCAGCGTCCAGGTGGAGCTCCACCGCCGCGCCCCGGCGGGTCGGCGTGGTCGGGCGGGGGCGGTCGTAGGGGAGTGCCAGTTCCTCCGGGAGCCCGGACAACGCCTGCTGCCAGTAGTCGAGTTGCTCGGTCAGTAGCGCGGTGGGCTGCTGCGGGGTGCCGAGGAGTTCGTGCTGCCAGAGGGTGTAGTCGGCGTACTGCACCGGCAGTGGCTGCCACTGCGGTGCGGTGCCGGCGAGGCGGGCTTCGTAGGCGGTGGTGAGGTCCCGCAGGAGGGGGGCGACGGACCAGCCGTCGGTGGCGATGTGGTGCATCAGGACGAGCAGGACGTGTTCGTCGTGCGGGAGGGAGAGCAGTGTGGTGCGGACGGGCAGGTCGTGGGCGAGGTCGAAGACCTCTCCGCCGGCCTCGGCCAGAGCGGTCCGGAGCTCCGCCTCGGTGGCCACCGACACGGTGTGCAGGGGGAGTTCGGGGCGCTCGACGATCAGCTGATGCGGCTGGCCGTCGATGGTCGGGTAGACGGTGCGCAGCACCTCGTGGCGGCCGAGGACGTCCGTCAGCGCCGCCTGGAGGGCGGGGGCGTCGATCCGGCCGGTCAGGCGCACCACGCACGGGGTGTTGTAGAGCGCGCTCGGGCCCTCGAACTGCTCGATGAACCAGAGGCGTTGCTGCGCGGGGGAGAGCGGGACGCGCGCGGGCCGGTCGACGGGCCGCAGGGCCGGGCGGGCCGCGCCGGAGGCGGGCAGTGCGGCGGCCAGGGCGGCGACCGTCGGGTGGTCGAAGAGCGCGCGGATGGGCAGTTCGGTGTCGAGGGTGGTGCGGATGCGGCTGACCAGTTTGGTGGCGAGCAGGGAGTGGCCGCCGAGGTCGAAGAAGCGGTCGTCGATGCTGACGGTGGTCAGTCCGAGGACGTCGGCGAAGAGTTGGCAGAGGGTCTGTTCGGTGTGGTTGCGGGGGGCGCGGCCTTCGGTGGTGCCGGTGTAGTCGGGGGCGGGGAGGGCGCGGCGGTCGACTTTGCCGTTGGCGGTGACGGGGAGGGTGTCGAGGATGACGACGGCGGCGGGGAGCATGTAGCTGGGGAGGGTGTCGGTGACGGCGGCGCGCAGTTCGCCGGGAGTGGTGCTGTCCGTGGAGGTGGTGACGTAGACGACGAGGCGTTTGTCGCCGGGTTGGTCTTCGCGGACGTGGGCGAGGGCTTGGCCGACGGCGGGGTGGGTGGTGAAGGCGGTTTCGACTTCGCCGAGTTCGATGCGGAAGCCGCGGATCTTGACCTGGTCGTCGGCGCGGCCGAGGAATTCCAGGACGCCGTCGGTGGTCCAGCGGGCGAGGTCGCCGGTGCGGTACATCCGTTCACCGGCGAGGAAGGGGCAGGCGACGAAGCGTTCGGCGGTGAGGTCGGGGCGGCCGGTGTAGCCGCGGGCGAGTCCGGCGCCGGCGATGTAGAGCTCGCCCGCCACGCCGGCGGGTACGGGCTGTAGTGCGGTGTCGAGGACGTACGTCCGGGTGTTGGCCAGCGGACGACCGATCGGCACCACACCGGGGACGGGCTCGCCGGGGGCCATGGTGAAGGTGGTCTTGATGGCCGTCGTCTCGGTGGGCGCGTAGACCGCGACGACGGAGGTGTCCGGGCATGCCTGGAGGAGCCGCCGGACGGAATCGGGCGGGACGACGTCGCCGCCGGTCCACACCTGCCGGACGGCCCGGAAGGTCTCCGGCGCCTCCTCGGCCATCAGCCGCAGCAGGCCCGAGGGCGCCTGGACCAGGGTCACCCGGTGGGCGGTGATGGTCTCGGCGAGGCGCCGGATGTCCAGTTCGCCGGGCTCGGCCAGCACGATCGCCCCGCCGGTGACCAGCGGCGCCCAGATCTCGGTGGTGGAGGCGTCGAAGGCGGTGGGCGAGTGCAGCAGGACGCGTTCGTGGTGGCCCGCGCGGAAGTGCGGGTTGACCAGCAGGTCCACCACGTTGCGGTGGGTGACGGCGACGCCCTTGGGCAGGCCGGTCGAGCCCGAGGTGTACATCACGTAGACCAACTGGCCGGGGTGCACGGGCACGGCCGGGTCGCCCGCCCCGGGGGCCGTGGCGAGCAGCGCGTCGGTGACCTCGACGGTGGTGAAACCGCCGGTGGCGAGCACCGGATGCCCGTGGTGGGCCGGGTCGGTGAGCAGCAGGCCGGTGCGGGTGTCGGTGAGGATGTGCTGGAGCCGGTCCAGCGGGTAGCGGTCGTCCAGCGGGACGTACGTGCCGCCCGCCTTGGCGATCGCGAGGACGGCCGTGAGCAGCCCGGCGGAGCGCTCCATCAGCACCGCCACCGGCTGTTCGGCGGTCAGGCCGCGCGCCAGCAGCAGGGCGGCGAGGCGGTTGGCGCGGCCGTTCAGTTCGGCGTAGCTGAGCTGTTCGGCGTCGGTGATCAGGGCGGGGGCGTCGGGGGTGGCGGCGGCCTGGGCCTCGAACAGCCGGGGCAGGCTGGTGTCCGGCACCGGTGCCGTCGGTCCGTTCCAGCCGGTGAGCAGGTGCGCGCGTTCGGCGGGGTCGAGGATCTCGATGGCGCCGATCCGTGTGTCGGGGTCGGCCGTGGCGGCGCGCAGGACGCGCAGCAGCCGCTCGGCGAGGGCGCTGGCGGTGGCGTGGTCGAAGAGGTCGGCCGCGTAGTCGACGGCGCCGCGGACGCCGAGGCAGTCGCCGTCCGCCGTGAGGTGCTCGACGAAGTTGAAGTTCAGGTCGAACTGGGCCTGGGCCTCGCCGGCCTCGACCGGCCGGGCCGACGCCGGGCCGAAGGCGAGGTCGCCGGCCCGCTCCGTGTTCAGGGTGACGATCGACTGGAAGAGGGGGTGGCGGGTGGTGCGGGTGGGGTTGAGGTGTTCGACCAGGCGCTCGAAGGGGATGTCCTGGTGGTCGTAGGCGTCGAGGTCGGTGCGGCGGACGCGGTCCAGCAGTTCCCGGAAGCTCGGGTCGCCGGTGGTGTCGGTGCGCAGGAGCAGGGTGTTGACGAAGAAGCCGACCAGGTCGTCGAGGGCTTCGTCGGTGCGCCCGGCGACGACGGTGCCGATCGGCAGGTCGGTGCCCGCGCCGAGGCGGGTGTAGAGGACGGCGACGGCGGCTTGCAGGGCCATGAACAGGCTGGCGTTCTGCGCTCCGGCCAACTCGGCCAGGGCGGTGTGCAGTTCGGCGTCGAGCTCGAACTCGGCGGCCCCGCCCCGGCGGGTGGGCGTGGCCGGGCGGGGGCGGTTGTAGGGGAGTGCCAGTTCCTCCGGGAGGCCGGACAACGCCTGCTGCCAGTAGTCGAGTTGAAGGGAGACGACGCTCTCGGGGTCGTCCTCCACGCCGAGGAGTTCGCGCTGCCAGAGGGTGTAGTCGGCGTACTGCACCGGCAGCGGCTCCCACTGCGGCTCGGTGCCGGCGAGCCGGGCCTCGTACGCGGTGGCGAGGTCGCGGAAGAGCGGGGCGACGGACCAGCCGTCGCTGGCGATGTGGTGCGTCAGCAGCAGGAGGACGTGCTCGCCCGGCGCGGGGAGGGCGTACAGCCAGGCCCGGACGGGGAGATCGGCGGCGAGGTCGAAGACCTGCCCGGCGTCCTCGCGCAGCCGCGCGGACAGCTCGCTCTCGTCGGCCACCGGCACCCGGTGCAGCGGCGGGCGCCCCTCGTCGAGGATGTGCTGGTGGGGCTGGCCGTCGGCGGTGGGGAAGACGGTGCGCAGCACCTCGTGCCGGGCCACCACGTCCCACAGCGCGCCTTCGAGGGCGGCGGCGTCGAGCTCGCCGGTCACCCGGAGGGCGAACGGCGTGTTGTAGAGGGCGCTCGGGCCCTCGAACTGCTCGATGAACCAGAGCCGCTGCTGGGCGAACGACAACGGGATCAAGGTCTGCCTCCGACTGGCGACTTACGGCTGTTGTGGCTGCTGTGACGGGTGGGGTACGGCGGTCGCGGGACGTGGCGGGCCGCGCCGCCGGCCGGGCCGGCGGCGGGCGCGCACCCTGCTGTGGACGGGGCCGCGGGGTGGGCGGCAGGTCAGGCCGGGCCGCCCGGGCGGCGCATCGGCCGCAGGGCCGGGCGGGCCTTCTTCGGCGCGGCTGTCTGCTCGCGCCCGGGCAGGACGGCGGCCAGGGCGGCGACCGTGGGAGCGTCGAACAGGGTGCGGATCGGCAGCTCCGTCCCGAGGGTGGTGCGGATGCGGCTGACCAGCCTGGTGGCGAGCAGCGAATGGCCGCCGAGGTCGAAGAAGCGGTCGTCGATGGTGACGGTGGTCAGTCCGAGGACGTCGGCGAAGAGTGTGCAGAGGGTTTGTTCGGTGGTGTTGCGGGGGGCGCGGCCTTCGGTGGTGCCGGTGTAGTCGGGGGCGGGGAGGGCGCGGCGGTCGATTTTGCCGTTGGCGGTGACGGGGAGGGTGTCGAGGATGACGACGGCGGCGGGGAGCATGTAGCTGGGGAGGGTGTCGGTGACGGCGGCGCGCAGTTCGCCGGGAGTGGTGCTGTCTGTGGAGGTGGTGACGTAGACGACGAGGCGTTTGTCGCCGGGTTGGTCTTCGCGGACGTGGGCGAGGGCTTGGCCGACGGCGGGGTGGGTGGTGAAGGCGGTTTCGACTTCGCCGAGTTCGATGCGGAAGCCGCGGATCTTGACCTGGTCGTCGGCGCGGCCGAGGAATTCCAGGACGCCGTCGGTGGTCCAGCGGGCGAGGTCGCCGGTGCGGTACATCCGTTCACCGGCGAGGAAGGGGCAGGCGACGAAGCGTTCGGCGGTGAGGTCGGGGCGGCCGGTGTAGCCGCGGGCGAGTCCGGCGCCGGCGATGTAGAGCTCGCCCGCCACGCCGGCGGGTACGGGCTGTAGTGCGGTGTCGAGGACGTACGTCCGGGTGTTGGCCAGCGGGCGGCCGATCGGCACCACGTTCGGTACCGCCGAGGCGGTCGGCATCGGGAACTGGGTCGCGCACAGGGTCGTCTCGGTCGGCCCGTACAGTGCCCGCACCGCGATGCCCGGGACGGCCTCCAGCACCCGGCGGACGGCGGGGGCGGAGACGACGTCCCCACCCGTCAGCACCTCGCGCACGCCGGTGAAGATGCCCGGGTCCTCCTCCGCGATGACGCGGAACAGCCCGGCGGTGACGTGCACGTGGGTGAGCCCGTGGGCCCGGACCAGCTCGCGGATGGCGGAAGCGTCCAGGTCGCCCTGCGGCGCGACGACCACCTGGCCGCCGGAGAGCAGCGGCGCCCACAGTTCGTAGGTCGAGGCGTCGAAGGCGTGCGGGGCGTGGAAGAGCACCCGCAGCCCGTCGGGGTGGTGCCAGCACGGGTCCGTCGCGAGCTGCACCACGTCCCGGTGGGTGATGGCGATGCCCTTGGGCACCCCGGTGGATCCGGAGGTGAACATCACGTACGCGAGCTGCTCAGGGTGGAGCCCGGCGGGCTGGGCGCGCCGCTTGCGCGGGCCGTCGAACCAGCCCTCGGTGAGCGGCAGGACGGGGCAGGGAGCGTCGGTGGCCAGCGGGTGGCCCTGGTGCGCGGGGTCGATCAGGACGAGCGCCGCCCGCGTCTCGGCGGTGATCTGCCGCAGCCGTTCGGCCGGGTGCCGGTCGTCCAGCGGGACGTAGCTGCCACCCGCCTTGGCCACCGCGAGGATCGCCGTCACCAGGTCGGCGGAGCGGTCCATCAGCAGGACCACCGGCGTGTCGGCGCCGGCGCCCGCCTCGGCGAGCTGGGCCGCCAAGTGCTCGGCCCGGGAGTCCAGTTCGGCGTAGCTGAGCTGTTCGGCGTCGGTGATCAGGGCGGGGGCGTCGGGGGTGGCGGCGGCCTGGGCCTCGAACAGCTGCGGCAGGGTGGCCTCGGGCACCGGTGCCGTCGGTCCGTTCCAGCCGGTGAGCAGGTGCGCGCGTTCGGCGGGGTCGAGAATCTCGATGCCGCCGATCGGGGCGTCGGGATCGGCCGCGACGGCGCGCAGGACGCGCAGCAGCCGCTGGGCGAGGGCGGTGACGGTGGCGTGGTCGAAGAGGTCGGCCGCGTACTCGACCGCCACCGACAGGCCCGCCTGCGGGCCCTGCTGGGTGAAGCGGAAGGACAGGTCGAACTTGGCCACGTCCAGCTCGAAGGGGTGGTCCGCGCAGGCCAGGTCGCCGAGGGCGGCGGGCACCGCCGGGCCGCTCTCCAGGGCGACGAGCGACTGGAAGAGGGGGTGGCGGGTGGTGCGCGGGGGGTTGAGGTGTTCGACCAGGCGCTCGAAGGGGATGTCCTGGTGGTCGTAGGCGTCGAGGTCGGTGCGGCGGACGCGGTCCAGCAGTTCCCGGAAGCTCGGGTCGCCGGTGGTGTCGGTGCGCAGGAGCAGGGTGTTGACGAAGAAGCCGACCAGGTCGTCGAGGGCTTCGTCGGTGCGTCCGGCGACGGGGGTGCCGAGGGGGAGGTCGGTGCCCGCGCCGAGGCGGGTGTAGAGGACGGCGACGGCGGCTTGCAGGGCCATGAACAGGCTGGCGTTCTGCGTGCCTGCCAACTCGGCCAGGGCGGTGTGCAGTTCGGCGTCGACCTCGAACTCGGCGGAGCCGCCCCGGTGGCTGGGCGTGGTCGGGCGGGGGCGGTCGTAGGGGAGTGCCAGTTCCTCCGGGAGGCCGGACAACGCCTGCTGCCAGTAGTCGAGTTGCTCGGTGAGCAGGGCGGTGGGCTGCTGCGGGGTGCCGAGGAGTTCGTGCTGCCAGAGGGTGTAGTCGGCGTACTGCACCGGCAGTGGCTGCCACTGCGGTGCGGTGCCGGCGAGGCGGGCTTCGTAGGCGGTGGTGAGGTCGTGCAGGAGGGGGGCGACGGACCAGCCGTCGGTGGCGATGTGGTGCATCAGGACGAGCAGGACGTGTTCGTCGTGCGGGAGGGAGAGCAGTGTGGTGCGGACGGGCAGGTCGTGGGCGAGGTCGAAGACCTCCCTGCCGGCCTCGGCCAGAGCGGTCCGGAGCTCCACCTCGGTGGCCACGGGTATGGTCCGCAGGGTCGGCCCGGCGGCCTCGGTGACCAGCTGGTGCGGCTGGCCGTCGGTGGTCGGGAAGACGGTGCGCAGCACCTCGTGCCGGGCCACCACGTCCCGCAGCGCGCCTTCCAGCGCGGGGCGGTCGACGGCGCCGGTCAGCCGGAGGGCGACGGGCGTGTTGTAGAGCGCGCTCGGGCCCTCGAACTGCTCGATGAACCACAGGCGTTGCTGCGCGGAGGACAGCGGGACTCGCCCGGGCCGGCCGACCGGCCGCAGGGCCGGGCGGGCCGCGCCGGAGGCGGGCAGCACGGCGGCCAGGGCGGCCACCGTCGGGTGGTCGAAGAGCGCGCGGATCGGCAGTTCGGCGCCGAGGGCGGTGCGGACGCGGCTGACCAGCTTGGTGGCGAGCAGGGAGTGGCCGCCCAGGTCGAAGAAGCCGTTGTCGATGCCGACCGCGGCCAATCCGAGGACGTCGGCGAAGAGTTCGCAGAGCGCCTGCTCGGTGCCGGTGCGCGGGGCCCGGCCGGCGGCGGCGCCGCTGTAGTCGGGGGCCGGCAGGGCGCGGCGGTCGACCTTGCCGTTGGGGGTGACGGGCAGCGCGTCGAGGGCGACGATCGCGGCGGGCACCATGTAGCCGGGCAGGCGGTCGGCGACGAAGGCGCGCAGTTCGTCGGGCTGGACCGGGCCCGTGACGTACGCAACCAGGCGCTTGTCGCCCGGCTGGTCCTGGCGGACCATGGCGACGGCCTGGCCGACGGCCGGGTGGGCGGTGAACGCGGCCTCCACCTCGCCGAGTTCGATCCGGAAGCCGCGCAGCTTGATCTGGTCGTCGGCGCGGCCGACGAACTCCAGTTCGCCCGTGGTGGTCCGGCGCACCACATCGCCGGTGCGGTACATCCGGCCGCCGGGCTCGCCGAAGGGGCAGGCCACGAAGCGCTCGGCGGTCAGGCCGGCGCGGCCGAGGTAGCCCCGGGCCAACCCGGCGCCCGCGACGTACAGTTCACCCGCGACGCCCACGGGGACCGGGCGCAGCCCGGCGTCCAGCACGTACGCCCGGGAGTTGGGCAGTGGCCGCCCGATCGGCACCGCGGTCGGCACCTCGGCGGCGGTGGCCATCGGGTGGCGGGTCGCGAAGGTGGTCGTCTCCGTCGGCCCGTAGCCGTTCACCACCCGCAGCCCGGGGCAGTGCTCCAGTACCCGCCGGATGGCGGCC
The DNA here is from genome assembly GCF_044745805.1 of Kitasatospora sp. NPDC086801. Lineage (NCBI taxonomy): Bacteria > Bacillati > Actinomycetota > Actinomycetes > Kitasatosporales > Streptomycetaceae > Kitasatospora > Kitasatospora sp. NPDC086801. The sequence continues at coordinate 120,692 of NZ_JBIVAX010000015.1, read as the reverse complement.
GGCGAGACGATGTCCCCGCCCGTCCAGACCTCGCGCAGCCCGGCGAAGGTCTCCGGGGCCTCGGCGGCCAGCACGTTGAAGAGCCCGACCGTCATCCAGGCGGCGCCGACCCGCCCCCGGCCGATCGCGGTCGCCAGCTCGGCGACACCGAGCCGCCCGGCCGGGGCGACCACCACGCGGCCACCCGAGAGCAGCGGCACCCAGAGCTCGTAGGTGGAGGCGTCGAAGGCGGCGGGGGAGTGCAGCAGGACGCGCTCGTGACCGCCGCCGGAGAACGCCCCGCCGAGCGCGAGGTCCACCACGGACCGGTGGGTGACGCCGATGCCCTTGGGCACGCCGGTCGAGCCGGAGGTGTGCATCACGTACGCCAACTGGTCGGCGCTCAACGGCAGTCCGAGGTTCGCGGCGGTGTCGTCACCCTGGGGATCGAGCACGGTCAGCCCGGCCGTCGCGGGGTGCGCCCGGTGGGCGGTGTCGGCCAGCACCAGCTGGGCCCCGGAGTCCGCGAGGACGGACCGCAGGCGTTCCGCCGGCTGTGCGCCGTCCAGCGGCACGTAGGCGCCGCCGGCCTTGAGCACGGCCAGGATCGCCACCACCAGGGCGGCCGAGCGCTCCATCAGCAGTGCGACGGGGGTCTCCGGGCGGACCCCGGCCTCGACCAGCCGCACCGCCAACCCGTTGGCCCGTGCGTTGAGTTCGGTGTAGGTCAGCTCGACGTCGCCGGCCGTGAGCGCGACCGCGTCGGGCGCCGCGGCGGCCTGCGTCTCGAACAGCTCGGGCAGTGCGGCCTTCGGCAGCGGCGTGGTGGCGCCGTTCCCGTCCGTCAGCAGCCGCTCGCGCTCCTCCTCGGTCAACACCTCGACGGTGCCGACGAGTTCGGCCGGGTCGGCGACGATCCGGTCGAGCAGGGCGAGGAAGCGGTCCAGCAGGGTGCGCGCCTCGGCGGGGGTGAAGGCGTCGGGCTGGTGGTCCAGGCGCAGGTGGAGGCCGTCGCCCGGGGTGAGGGCCAGCAGTAGCGGGTAGTGCGCGCTGTCGACGTCCTCGACCAGGGTGACGTGGGTGGCGCCGCTCGGGTCGGCCTCGTCCAGGGCGGACGGGTCCGGGTAGTTGCCGTACACCGTGACGGTGTCGAACAGGCTTCCCATCGCGGCGAGTTGCTGGATCTCGGTGAGGCTGAGGTGCTGGTGGTCCAGCAGCGCGGACTGCTCGTGCTGGAGGCGCAGCAGCAGCTGCCCCCAGCTCTCGGCCGGGTCGAGGGTGACGCGCACCGGCACGGTGTTGATGAGCAGGCCCACCATCCGCTCCACGCCCGGCAGGTCGTGCGGCCGGCCGGAGACGGTGGTGCCGAAGAGCACGTCCTCGCGCCCGGTGAGGCGGGCCAGCAGCACGCCCCAGGCGGCCTGGACTAGGGTGTTGAGGGTGACGCCGTAGCGGCGGGCGGTGCGGGCCAGCGCCTCGGTGGCCGCCGGGGTGAGGCCGGTGTGCAGGCGCAGCGGCAGTTGCGGGGTGGCGGCGGAGCGGCCGGGGGCCAGCAGGGTGGGCTCGTCGGCGCCCGCGAGGGTCTGGGCCCAGGCGGTGCGGGCGGCGGCGCCGTCGCGCCGGGTGATCCAGCGCAGGTACTCGCGGTAGGGGGCGGCCGGGGGCATCGGCTGCTGGAAGTACAGGCCCCACAGCTCCTCGGCGAACAGCGGGGTGGACCAGCCGTCCAGCAGGATGTGGTGCGCGGCGGCGATCAGCCGGTGGCGTCCGGGGGCGAGCGTGAGCAGGGTGTAGCGCAGCAGCGGCGGCCGGGCGAGGTCGAAGCGGCGGCCGTACTCGGCGGCGGCGATCCGGGCGGCCTCGGCCTCCGGGTCGGGGTGTGCCGTCAGGTCGAGGACGGTGAAGGGCAGTTCGACGGCGTCCGGCACGGCTTGCACGGGCGGGCCGTCGGGGCGCTGGTGGAAGCCCGCCTTGAGGTTCGGGTGGCGCAGCAGCAGTGCCTCGGCGGCGGCGCGCAGCCGGTCGGCGTCCACCGGGCCGGTGAGGTCGAAGGTGCAGACGGAGGTGTAGACGTCGGCGCTGTCGGTGTCGTAGGCCGCGTGGAAGGCCATGCCCTGCTGGAGCGGCGAGGTGGGCCAGACGTCCAGCAGACGGGCGGGGGCGTGGTGTTCGGCGAGCTGGTCCAGCTCGGGTTGGCCGAGCGTGACGAGCGGGAAGTCGGAGGGGGTGTGCCCGCCCGCGTCGGGCCGGTCGGCGTGTGCGGCGAGTGCGCGCAGCGCGGTGAACCACGCCTCGGCGAGCGCGCCCACGCGCTCCTCGGCGAGCAGCCCGGTGGCGTAGGACCACTGGGCCACCAGCAGCGGGCCCTGCGGGGTGTCGACGGTGGTGGCGTCCAGGCCGAGCACCCGGCCGAGCGCGAGGCCGGTCGCGGCGCCCTCGCTCATCGCCTCCGTCCCGGCGAGCACGTCCTCGGCGGTGACGCCCTCGGGGGCGAAGCGGCCCAGGTAGTTGAACTCGACCTGCGGATCGGCGTACCCCTCCAGCACGGCGGCGGTGGCCGGGTTGAGGTGGCGCAGCAGGCCGAAGCCGATGCCGTTGTCCGGGACGGCGCGCAACTGCTCCTTGACCCGGCCGAGGGCCCGGCCGAGCTCGGGCCCGGCGGCGGTGACCTCGGGCCAGGGCAGCGCCCCGGGGGCGAGCCGGACGGGGTAGACGGAGGTGAACCAGCCGGCGGTGCGGTGCAGGTCGACGCCGTCGACGATCTCCTCGCGGCCGTGGCCCTCCACCGTCACCAGCACGGCGCCGTCCGGACCGGTGGTCGTCGCGCCGCGCCAGTGGCCGAGGGCGAGCGCCAGCGCGGTGAGCAGCACGTCGTTGACCTGCGCGTGGTAGGCGGCCGTGACGCGGGTCAGCAGGGCCCGGGTGGTCTCGGCGGGCAGCACCACGCGCAGGACGCCCTCGGTGGCGTAGGTGTCCTGGGCCGGGTCGAGCGGGCGCGTGCCGAGCAGCGGGTCCGGGGTGGCCAGGGCGGCCTCCCAGAGGGGGAGTTCGGCGGCCCGGCGGTCGGTCCGGGCCTCGGCGGTGAGCCGCTGGGCCCAGCGGCGGAAGGAGGTGGGCACCGGCGCCAGTGCCACGGTGCGGCCCTCGCGGGCGGCGGCGAGCGCGGCGAGCAGGTCCTCCTCGACGATGCGCCAGGTGACGCCGTCCACCGCCAGGTGGTGGATCACGAGCAGGAGCTGCGAGGGCAGGCCGGGCCCGGCCTCGAACCGGACGGCCTGGAGCATCCGGCCGTCCTCGGGCGAGAGGCGCTCGCGGGCGGCCTCGGTCTCGGCGCGCAGTGCCTCCTCGGTGGCCGGGCCCGCGACGTGCCGCAGCGCGGTCCCGGCGGGGACGGCGCCGGGGGCGGGGACGTGCAGCGTCCAGGGGCGCTCGACGAGCGGGGAGGTGCGGGCGCGGAAGACGTCGTGGTGGTCGAGCAGCGCCTGGAGGGCCGTGGCCACGTGTCGGCGCCCGCTCCCGGCGGGGAGGGTGAGCAGGGTGGACTGGTAGAAGCTCTCGACGGCGCCGTGCTGCGCGGCCAGCCAGTGCACGATGGGCGTCGGCGGCACCTCGCCGAGGCCGGCCCCGGCGGGCTCGGCGACGACTGGCCCCTCCAGCGGGCGGGCGATCCGGGCCAGGGCCTCGACGGTCGGGAAGAGGAACACCTCGCGGGGGGTGAGCTGCAGGCCGGCGTGCCGGGCCCGGGAGACGAGCCGGATGGCCACGATGGAGTCGCCGCCGAGCTCGAAGAAGGAGTCCGTGACGCCCACTCCGGGCAGGCCCAGCACCTCGGCGAAGAGGCGGGCGAGGGTGTGCTCCAGCTCCCCGGCGGGGGCCCGGCCGCCCTCCTCGGCGGCGGCGAAGACCGGCGCGGGCAGGGCGCGCTTGTCCACCTTGCCGTTGGGCGTGAGCGGCAGCCGGTCGAGCACCACGACGGTGGGCACCATGTGGTCGGGCAGCCGCTCGGCGCAGTACCCGCGCAGTTCGGCCGGGTCGGCGGCGCCGACGGTGTAGCCGACCAGGCGGCGCTCGCCCGGGCGGTCCTCGCGGACCAGCACCACGGCCTGGCGCACCTCGGGGTGGGCGGAGAGGGTCTGCTCGACCTCGCCGAGCTCCACCCGGAAGCCGCGGATCTTCACCTGGTCGTCGGCCCGGCCGACGAAGTCCAGCTGTCCGTCCGGCCGGTGGCTGCCGAGGTCGCCGGTGCGGTACATCCGGTCGCCGGGCTCGCCGAAGGGGCAGGCGACGAAGCGCTCGGCGGTCAGGCCGGGGCGCCCGAGGTAACCCCGGGCCAGGTGCGGGCCGGAGACGTACAGCTCGCCCACGGTGCCCGGCTCGACCGGGCGCAGCCGCTCGTCCAGCACGTGGATGCGCACGTCCTGGCAGGGGTGGCCGATCGGGGGCTGCTCCTCGCCGGTGAGCGGCTCGCTCATGGTGACGATGACGGTGGTCTCGGTCGGCCCGTAGCTGTTGAGCATCAGGCGGTCGCGGCCGCAGCGGGCGGCCAGCTCGCGCGGGATGGCCTCGCCGCCGCCGATCAGGGTGCGCAGGGAGGGCAGCGGCACGTCCGGCAGGGTGGCGGCCATCGCGGTGGCGATGTCGGCGTGGGTGACGCCGTACTGCTCGATCAGGGCGGCCAGCGGCTCGCCGACCAGCTGGCTCTGCTCGCGGGGGAGCACCAGGGCGGCGCCGGTGGAGAGCGCCACGGCCAGGTCGGAGACGGAGACGTCGAAGCTGAGCGAGGCGGCCTGGAGCACCCGGCTGCCGGGGCCGACCCCGGTGGCGGTGACCTGCGTGCCGATCATGCTGGGCAGCCCGGTGTGGGTGACGGCCACACCCTTGGGCACCCCGGTGGAGCCGGAGGTGTAGATCACGTACGCGGTGTTCCCGGCGCTCAGCGGCCGCACCCGCTCGGCGGCGGTGAAGGGGGTGCCGGGCCGGGCGGCCAGCTCGGCGAGGTGCCCGGGGGAGTCGAGCAGCAGCCGGGGGGCGCCGGTCTCGGGCAGTTGGGCGGCGGCCTCGGCGGTGGTGAGCACCAGGGCGGCGCGGGAGTCGGTCAGCATGTGGCGCAGCCGCTCGGCGGGGTAGGCCGGGTCGGCGGGCAGCCAGGCGGCGCCGGTCTTGGCCACGGCGAGGATCGCGGCGACGGCCTCGGGGGACTTCGGCAGGGCGAGCGCGACGATGTCCTCGGTGCCCAGGCCGCGGGCCGCGAGCACCCGGGCCAGCCGGTTGGCGTGGGCGTCCAGCTCGGCGTACGTGAGAGTGGTGCCCTCGGCGTACAGGGCGGGGGCCTGCGGGGTGCGGGACGTCTGGGCGTCGACCAGCGCGGTCAGGGTCGGCCGCTGGTCGGCTCTGTGCGTCTGCTGGACCCCGGACATGTGACTCTCTCCCTCGTACGGCTGGCCCCCGGGTGCGGGAGCGGCTTGCTGGGCGACCTTCGGGGCGGTCGGCCCGGGCGGTCGATGGAGCGGCGGCGCGGCTTCAGCGGTGGTGCGGCGGCGCGGTTTCAGCGGTGCGGTGGTGCAACGGCGCGGCTCCAGCGGTGCGGTGGTGCGACGGCGCGGCTCCAGCGGTGCGGTGGTGCGACGGCGCGGCTCCAGCGGTGGCCTGCTGCGGTCAGTGGCCGGTCTGCTGGGCGATCAGGCTCTTCGGCCGCAGGTCCTGCCAGTTCTGTTCGACGTAGTCGAGGCAGTCCTGTCGGCCGGCGGCGCCGAAGACCTGCTGCCAGCCGTCGGGCACCGGGCTGAAGACCGGCCACAGCGAGTGCTGGCCCTCGTCGTTCACCAGGACGAGGTAGCTGGCGTCGGGGTCCTCGAACGGGTTCGCCATCGTCGGTTTCCTCTTTGTTCGGAGAATTTCGGGAGGGGGGAATTACGCCGGAGCGCGGCTCACGGACCCCAGCCGGAGTCGGCGTTGGGCGCCGAGACGGCTGTGGCGGAGGCCAGGGGCGAGTGCGGCTCGGCGCTGCTCTGGAAGCCCAGTCCGGCGACCAGCAGAACGGCGAGAATCCCGAGCATATGGTGAATGCGAACGGCAAGATTCTTCATCGCTAATTCCTTTTTCCGAGGGGGCGGTCGGCCCTCTTCGCTCGGAAATTCATCCTGCCGAGGCTCAAACGGGCGTGGAAGCTCTGGCCATGATCGGGAACACGCATTGCGGGAACCGGAAGCTCGAACAGACTGTGTCAAAAACAGACAGATATGATCCAAAGAGTGCCTGGCTCTGTCAGATCAGTGGTGGGAATCGGTCAGAGTTGCGAGTTCCGGTCAGCAGTGGGGGCCCCGGCCCCTCCGGGGCCGGGGTGACGGTGCATCAGTAGTGGGAGCCCCGGCGCAGTTCCTCGCGGACGGTGGGCCAGTCCTCGGTCCACGTCCGCCCCGCCGCGGCGGGTGACTCCAGGGCGAGTGTCGCCAGGTAGGCGCGCTTGAGCGCGGCCCGCTCGTCCTGCACCCGGCCCGCCGCCTGCTCGATCCGGCGCAGCCGGGCGTGCAGCCGTTCCAGGGTGCCCCCGCCCGCGAGCAGGCGCCGCGCCTCGGGGCCGAAGCGGAAGCCGGCGGCGAGCAGCGGCCAGGCCGCCCGCCACACCCGGAACACCTCGCGGTGGCCGGGGCCCCACTCCCGTTCGGCCCGGGACAGCCGCGCCATCGCCGCCCGCTCGGTGGGCGCGGCACAGATCTCGCGCAGCGTCCGCGCGAGCGCACCCCAGTCCTCGCCGGGCGCGTGCCGCAGCGCGGCGTGCAGCAGGTGGGCCATCGAGCCGTGCAGCACGGTGCGCGGCCACTGCGCGGCCACCGCCTCGGCCAGGCCCCCGCCGGTGTCGCCGACCAGCACCCACACCTCGCGCACCCCGCGCTCGGTGAGCTCGGCCAGCACCTGCGGCCAGTGCTCCCCGTCCGTGGCGGGCCACAGACCCAGGACCTCGCGCCGGCCGTCGGTGGCGATCCCGAGCGCCAGGTGCACCAGCGGGCCGCCCGAGCGGCCGCTGCGCACCGCGTCGAGGAAGACCGCCGGGTAGACGGGGTCGAGCGGGCAGCGCCGCCGCTCGTCGAGTTCGTCGAGCACCTGGTCGGTGATGGCGGAGACGGTCTCCCGGCTGAGCTCCACGCCGTACACCTCGGCCAGGTGCGCCACCAGCTCGCCCGAGCTGAGGCCGCGCGCGGTGAGCGAGATGACCAGCCGGTCGAGGCCGGGCAGCCGGCGGGCCCGGGGGCGGACGGCCCGGGGGCTGAAGCTGCCCTGGCGGTCCCGGGGCACCCGCACCTCGACCGGGCCGATCTCGGTGAGCAGCCGCCTGGCCCGGGCGCCGTTGCGGGCGTTGGCGCCGGGGTCGGCGCCGCCCAGGTGCTCCTGGAGTTCGAGTTCCAGGGCGTGCTCGATCAGCTGCTTGGCGAGGGTCTGGAACAGTCCGCCCTCGCCCAGCAGCCGGATCGCGCCGGAGCCGACCTGCTCGGCGGCGGCCTCCGCCAGCTGCCGCACCAGCCGCTGGTCCACCAGCTCGGCCAGGTCCACGGGTGGGACCGCCGGGCCGGGATCAGCTCGCAACAAGGGGTGCCCTCCGTCTGTCGGCCGTTCCGTCCGCCGGCCGTCCGCCCCGGCCGCCCTGACGGGGCGACAGGCGCGACACGGCGGCCATCCGCCTGTCGCGGCGGCCGTCCGCCCGCCACCGCGGCCGGGTACGGTCGGGTTCGCCACCGCCCGGTCGGCTCTCCCGCCTCCGGGCACGCTCGGCTTTGCCGTCAGCCGCTGATTTCCGCGCCACTTGGGCGTACACTCACGGCAGTCAGAGCCCGGGGGACGGCTTCCGAACGACAGGTGATCTCCATCCTGCCATTTCAGACGCCTGGCGGTGGCCGGTACGGGCATTCGTGAAACCGCAATGCCGAAGCCGGAAGGATGCCCAGATGTGCCGATCCCAGGACAACAGCGCGGGAATGGGGACACCCCAGCTCTGTGACCGGGGGATCGAGTTCTACCGGGTGGCGCTGGCCGAGGGCTGCGCCACCGGCGAGGCCCCCGAGTGCCTCCTCGCGATGGGCCTGCTGCGCTCCCTGCCCGGCTCCGGCGAGCGGCTGGCACCCGTCCCGCCCGACATCGCGGCCACCGGCCTGACCCGGCCGATCGAACTCGCCGTGCTGACCCACCAGGAACAGCTCGCCGAGATGCGCACCGCCTTCACCGCCGCCGACCGCGCCTACCAGGACGTGATGCGCCGGGCCCAGCTGCCGGTCCGCCTCCTGACGGGCGAGGAGATCAACCCCGCGCTGGAGAAGGCCGTCGCCGCCTGCACCGAGGAACTGCGCACCGCCCAGCCCGGCGGCGGCCGGAGCCCCGAGCACCTCGCGGACGCGCTCCCGCGCGACCTCGCCCTCGCCGGGCGCGGCGTGCGCCAGCGCACCCTCTACCAGCACACCGTGCGCTCGCACGGCCCGACGCTGGCCTACATCGAGCAGGTCACGGCCCAGGGCGCCCGGGTGCGCACCCTGAACGAGGTGTTCGACCGGGTGATCATCTGCGACCGCTCCGCCGCCTTCATCCCGGCCGCGGCCAACCGCGAGGCCGCCGCGATGCTGATCCAGTTCCCACCGCTGGTCGAGTACCTGCTCAAGCTCTACGAGCTGATGTGGGAACGCGCCGAGCCGGTCACCTACCTGGAGGGCCGCCACCGCCCCCAGCTGCTCACCGACCGCACCCGCCAGAACGTCCTGCGCCTGATGGTCAACGGCTACACCGACGAGGCCATCGCCTCCCGCCTCGGCATGAGCACCCGCACCGTCTCCAGCCACATCCAGAAGGCCAGCGAACTCCTCGGCAGCCGCAGCCGCGGCCACCTCGGCTACATCATCGCCCGCGAGGGCGTCCTGGACGAACCCCTCGACGACCTGTGACCGGCACCGGGGGCCGTCGCCGTCGCTCGGCGGGACGGCCCCCGGTGGCCGGTGCTACTCGTAGCGGAGTTCGCCGGGGCGCATGAGGCGGAGGAGCTGCGGCAGGCCGAGTGCGGTCGTGAGGAGGACGGCGCCGGCGGCGATCGCGGACATGGCCAGCATGGAGCCCCAGTCGAGGGCGAAGGCCAGTCCTGCCGTGTACTGCAGGACGGCTCCCATCAGCAGGCCGCCGCCGGTGGCCAGCAGCATGCCCAGGGCCATCGGGACGAGGGTCTGCCACAGCACCGACAGGCCCAGGATCCGGCGGCGGGTGCCGACGGCGCTCAGCACGCCGAGGATGCGGCGCTGCTCCCGGAAGCGCTCCAGTTGGCCGACCAGCAGGCTGAGGGCGACCAGGAGCAGGGTGACCGCGGAGCCGGCGGTGAGCAGGCGTTTGACGGCGAGGTAGGTCGGGTCGAAGGTGCGGTCGAGGGGGGATTCGGTGACGCCCTGCGGGTCGATCGCCATGACGTCGGTGGCGAGTTGCTCCTTCGGGTCCGGCAGGCCGTGGGCCATCGCGACCAGGACGGTCGCGGGCTGGCCGCGCAGTGCGGCGGCCGGGGCGGCGCCCGGGGTGAGGAGCAGCAGGCCGGCGCCGATCCGCCCGTTGGGGTCGGAGCCTTCGACGGGCTCGACGGTGGCCGTCACGGCGGGGAGCGGCCAGGACGGCGGCTCGCCGTCGCCGCGGAAGAAGGCGGCGTGGACGGGCGTGCCGGGCCCGGTCGCGGGGGCGGCGTCCGCGCCGTCGTCCGGCCGGGTGGTCCGGCCCTGGACGACGAAGGCGTCACCGTCCTTGCAGTCGGGCAGGGTGGCGAAGCCGCGCAGCACGGCGCAGCCGGCGATCCGGACGCCGGGCAGCTCCCAGGGCTTGGCGGTGGGGCTCTCCAGGGAGAGCTCGGTGTAGGCGGCGGTGGCCTGCACCCCGGGGGAGTGCGCCAGCCGGTCGGCGAGCCGGTCGGCCTGCGGGCCGCCGCCGGGGAAGGACACCGACTGCTGGTACGGCCCGACCGCGACGCTGGGGCGCGGGCGGCCCTCGTAGGTCGCGCTGACGCCGAGGAAGAGCGTCTGCAGGGCGATCGCCCCGGCGACGGCCACGACCACGCCACTGACCGCGGCCGAGGCGGGGCCCGAGCCCAACTGGAGTCGGCGGATGGCGAGTTGCCAGGACACTCCGCCGCCGGAGCGCCGGGTGGCGGCCTCCACCAGCCAGGGCAGCAGCGTGCAGACGCCCACCAGCATCAGCAGCACGCCGAACGCGACCAGCAGTGAGCCGCGGGTGTCCTGAACGGAGTTGAAGACGGCGGCGCGCTCCATCCCGGACGGGTTGTACTGCGTGGGCAGGACCAGGGCGAGCGCCGTCAGGGCCAGTCCGGCCAGCGGCAGTGCCAGCCGCCACCCGATCCGGCGCCGGCCGGGGCCGGACCGGCGGACCACGCCGAGCGGGTCGACGGTGACCCGGCGCATCGCGAGCAGGGTCACGCCGATGCCGAGGAGCGGGACGACCACGGCGATCGCGGCGGCGACGGCGGGGTGCGGCGCGATGTCCTCGGGGTAGAAACTGAGGCCGGCGAGCCGCAGGTGCCCGGTCAGCTGTCGGCCGAGCAGGAACAGCGCCGCGCCCGCGACCAGGCCCAGCGCCGCGCCGACCAGGGACTCGCCGGCGGCGAGCCGGGCGGTCATCCGGCGGTCCGCGCCGACCAGGCGCAGCGCGGCGAGCCTGCGGTCGCGCCGTTCGCCGCCGAAGCGGGCGGCGGCGGCGAGGAAGACGCCGACCGGCGCGAGCATCACGGTCAGGCCGACGGCGTTGAGCAGGATCAGCCGGGGGTCCATCGGCTTGGGCGGCGAGAAGTGGCCGTACGAGGTGATGCGGGTGGCCCCGGTGTCCAGCGAGAGCCGGTCGCCGCCGAGCAGGAAACCGGCCTGGCCGGGACCGAGCAGGCCGGCCGGGCCGATGGCGCCGACCACCGGGTAGGGGAGACGGTCGCGCAGCAGCTGGTTGGCCGGGTCCTTCAGGAGGTCGGCCAGGGCGGGCGAGACGACCATCCGCCCCGGCGGCGGGTAGGCGGCCACTCCGGGCGGGAGCGCCGCGTCCGGGCCCTCGGGCTGGACGACCCGCCCGCGGATCGCGGTGCCCCGGAAGGTGGTGTCGGCGGTGGCGACGAGGACCGTCCGGTCGCCGGGCGTGGGCAGGTCCTCGTCGTGGAAGGTGTCGTTCTGTACGTACAGGCGCTCGTTGCGGTGCTGGACGATGCCGGGGAAGGAGGCGGTGAACAGCAGCAGCGCCACCCCCAGGCCGACGCCGCAGGCGGTGAGCAGCAGCCGCCCCCAGCCGTCGCGCCCGTTGGTGAGGGCCAGGCGGACGCCGAGGCCGAGCTGGTCCAGGAACGGCGAGCGCACCCGGTCGGTGGCGGGGGCGTTCAGACCGGGGTCGCTCGCGCGGGGGTTGCTCGCGCCGGGGCCGCTCGCCCCGGGGTCGCTCATGCCTGGGCCGCTCATATCGCGCCCGCCAGGTCGCGGGTGCGGCCGTCACGGACGACGATCTCGCGGTCGGCGTAGGCGGCGACCCTGACCTCGTGGGTGACCAGGACGACGGCGGCGCCGGTCTCCCGGGCGGCCTGGGTGAGCAGTTTCATCACCCGCTCGCCGTTGAGGGAGTCGAGCGCGCCGGTCGGTTCGTCGGCGAAGACCGCCTTGGGCCCGGTGATCAGGGCCCGTGCGGCGCCCACCCGCTGGCCCTGGCCGCCGGAGACCTCGCCGGGGCGATGGGCGGCCACGTCGGCCACCTCCAGGCGCTCCAGCCATTCGCGGGCCCGGGCCTCGGCGGCCCGTCGGCGCAGTCCGTTGAGGCGCAGCGGGAGCGCGACGTTCTCCAGGCAGGAGAGTTCCGGGACGAGCTGGCCGAACTGGAACAGGAAGCCGAACTCGGTGCGCCGCAGGGCGCTCAGCTCGGCGTCGGAGCAGGCGGTGAGGTCGCGTTCCCGGTAGCGGATGCCGCCGCTGTCGGGGCGGGTGATCCCGGCGAGGCAGTGCAGCAGGGTGGACTTGCCGGAGCCCGACGGGCCCATCACGGCGACGAGTTCGCCGGCCGCGACGGTGAGCGAGGCTCCGCTGAGCGCGGGGGTGAGCCCGAAGCTCTTGTGCAGGTCGTGGGCGGAGAGCAGGGGTTCGGACATGGTCAACGCTGGGACTCCGTGATGCGGGCGGCGAGTTCGTCCAGGCGGGCGGCGGTGAGCTCCAGCCAGCGCAGGTCGGCTTCCAGGTGGAACAGGGCGTGGTCGCAGATCAGCTGGTCGGTGAGGTCCCCGGTGAGCTTGCGGCGGGTCAGCTCCCGCATCTCCTTGAGGTGTTCGGCCCGCTGGGCGTCCAGCACGTCGGCGCCGGAACGGCCGGTCAGGAGGGCGAGCACGACCTTCTGGTAGAGCGTGCTCTGCAGGTACGGCTGCGGGCTCTCCGGGTGCGCGAGCCAGTTGGCGAGGTCGGTGACCCCGGCGTCGGTGATCGCGTACCGCTTGCGCTCCGGGCCGTCGCCGGCCTCGACGCCGTCGACCACCACCAGGCCGTTCTTCAGCAGTCGGGAGAGCGTCGCGTACACCTGCCCGTAGTGCAGGCCGCGGTCGCGTCCGAAGTGCTCGTCGTGAAGGCGTTTGATGTCGTATCCGTGGCGGGGCTGGGTCTCCAGCAGGCCGAGGAACAGCTGTCCTAGTGACATGCCCAGGGACTATACAGGCCATGTATACACATGGGTGTATAGAGGGTGCTGCCCGCGGGTCGGCGCACGACGACGGCCCCTCCCCGAGCATCACCATGGAGGAGAACTACGGCAACGCCGCTGTGCAGTGCTGAGCGGCCGGCCATGACGCGCGGTGCCCCTTCCTCCCGGCCAGGGAGGGAGGGGCACCGTCGTCCGTGCTGCTGTCGGCGCCACCCGATCGTCCGACCGATCGTCCGACCGGCCGGGAGCCCGGTGCGCCGCCGGGGCCGGGCTGGTGTCAGGAAGGTGTCAGGGCGGGGGCGGTGATCGTTGGGATGTCGTCAAGAGTGGCCGGGGCCCGGGGCGGGCTCGGGTGAGGTGGGTGGATGCCGACTCCTCCGTTGCCCGATGTGCCCGGTCCCACTGGTGGTTACCGCAACGCGCCCACCGGGGTGCCGCCGTACAGCGGGCCGGCGTTGCCGACGCTGCCGGCCCTGGACGGGACGCTGGTGGTCGACTTCGCGCTGGTCGGCAAGGCCGGGGCGGATGCGGGCCGTGCGGCCGACGGCATGGCTGCCGCCTGGACGGCGCTCGGTTCCGCGGCCCTGTTCGGTGCGGCGCCCTGGGGGGACGACCCGGCCCTCGGGCAGGGCTTCGACCAGGTCTTCGCCCAGCCGCGGGACGACCTGCTGAAGGCGGTGCAGGCGCTGCCGGACACCCTGCGCAAGCTCGCCGACGCCCTCGGCGCCACCCGCAGCACGTTCGAGAAGGCCGACGAGCTCGCCACCGAGCTCGCCTGGACGTTCCCGGTGCCCGGCAGCGGCGGCGCGTGATGGCGGTCGACGCCCCCAACGCCTCGCTGCCGGACGGGCTGCAGAACCTGCTGATGATCCTGGTGGGCAACAAGTGGCCCACCGGGAACGAGACCGCGCTGCGGGCCGAGGCGGACGCCTGGGCCGAGGCGGCGAAGTCGATCCGCACCTGCATCCGGGAGCTGACGGACGCCAAGTCCCAGCTCGACCAGGGCTTGAGCGGCGCCACCAAGGACGCGTTCGACGCCTACCTGGCCAAGCTCGCCGTCGCCGACGACGCCGCGCTGCCGCTCATCGCTCAGTGCTGCGAGGCCGCCGCCGACGCGCTGCACAACCTGGCGAACCAGATCGAGACCCTGCGCATCGAGATCATCGGCGCGCTGGTGGTCCTGGCCGTCCAACTGGCCATCGACGCCGCGATGTTCCTCTTCGGCGGGGCCGAGGCGGCGCCGGTGGAGATCGCCTTCACCAGGGCCCTGGTGTGGGCCTTCCTGCGCAAGGCGCTGATCAGCGCGGTGACCCGGGTCGCCGAGTCGGTGCTCGCCCAGGTCGGCTTCGACCTGCTGGCCCAGGTGATCGAGCTGGGCCAGGGCCACCGCACGTCGATCGACGGCGGCGAGCTGGGCACCGCCGCCATCAACGGCGCGGTGGGCGGTGCGGTCGGTGTCGGCGCGGGGTGGCTCGGCAAGGGGCTGGGCAAGGGGCTGGGCAAGGGCCTCGGGAAGGGTTTCACCTCGCTGACCGGCAAGGAGGCCGGCGCGTTCGCCAAGGGCGCGGCCGGGCTGGTCTGGAACACCGGCTACGGGGCGCTGACCGGGATGGCCGAAGGCGTGGCGCAGGACTCGGTGTTCGGGCTGTCGGGCGACTACGTCTCCGGCGCGGCCAACGGCGCGTTCGCCGGGGCGTGGGGGTGGCGGCACGGGGCGATGAACCCCCGGAACAAGTTCTCCATCTCGCCGGGCGACCACATCGAGGGCTGGTTGAACGGAAAGCTGGAGGGGCCGCGCCCGCCGCGCGGCGGCACGACGGGGGACGGCACGCCCGGGGGCGGCCCGTCGGAGATCGAGCTCCGGCCGGTCGGGGAGCTGCCCCATGAGCTGCCGCCGCTGCCGCCGCAGGACACGGACCTCTCGGGCCTGTTCCACGAGATGGGCCACTTCCCGGCCCCCGTCGGCGACTTCAGGCCGAAGCCGGGCGGCACCTCGGCTCCGCCGCCACCGCCGCCACCACCACCGCCGCCATCACCGGTTCCGAGCCCGCAGCCGCACCCGCGAACCGTCTCGGACGCCATCCTGGAGGAGCTCAACCCGACTGTGCACCAGCCCTCCTGATGATTCATCAGGAGAGCTGGTGCCGGATCCATGAGGCGTGGGCCGCGAGTTCTACCGGCCGGCCGCCGGGGCCAGGGGGGCCAGGGCGCCGGGGTAGAGGTACTCCTTCGCGGGGATCGTGGTGCCGTGGGCCCAGGCGTCGAAGAAGCCCTTGAGGTCCTTGCCGGAGACCTTCGCGGCGAGGGCCTCGAACTGGGGGAAGGAGGCGTTGCCGTAGGCGTGGTCGGAGGTCCAGCGCTTGAGGGTGGCGAAGAACACGTCGTCGCCGACGGTGCGCCGCAGGGCGTGCATCATCAGGGAGCCCTTGAAGTAGAGGGCTGCGGCGAGCTCCTTGCCCTGGCCGGGGCCGTACAGCTTGGTGGACCAGTACTCCGGGTTGTTCCGGTTCTCCTCGACGTTGGCGGCGTAGAAGGCGGTGTCGAGGTTCGAGCCCTGGTGCTCGTCCCACAGCTGGTTGGCGTACTGGGCGACGCATTCGGCGATGCAGCCGTCGCGCCAGTCGGTGAACGAGACGCTGTCGCCGAACCACTGGTGGGTGATCTCGTGGACCGCCGCGGAGTCCCAGAAGTAGTTGGTGTAGGTGGGCCGGCTCTGGGTCTCCAGGTCCGGCGCGCCGGTGCCCGACTCCTTGGGCCAGCTGCGGACGATGGCGCCCGCGGAGGAGAACGGGTACGGGCCGAACTTGGAGGCCAGGAAGGCGATGATCTCCGGCTGCTGGGCCTCGGTCGCCTTGGCCATGTCGTCGATCGGCACGTCCGGGCCGTAGGCCGTGATGACCGGCGTCCCGTCGGGCAGCTCCGAGCGGTGGACGGTGAACTTGTCGATGGCGACGGTGCTGAGGTACGTCGCCATCGGCTTGTCCTCGCGCCAGCGGAAGGTCGTCGAGCCGTCCTTGCTGGTGGTCTGGCCGGGCCGGCCGTTGCCGATGGCCGTCCAGCCGTCGGGGACGGTGGCGGCGAGGGAGAAGGTGGCCTTGTCGGACGGGTGGTCGTTGGACGGGAACCAGGAGGTCGCGGAGTGCGGCTCGCCCATCGCGTTGATGCCGCCGGACACCAGTTGGTGCCAGCCCTCGGGGTCGGGCTTGCCCGCGTAGACCACCCGCACGGCGAAGGAGGCGCCGCCGGCCAGCCGGCGGGCGGGCACGATGTCCAGCTTGTGCTCTCCCGAGCGGGAGAACGACTTGGCCGGGGTGCCGTTCACGGTGACCGAGGCGACCTGGAAGCCCTTGAGGTCCAGGGAGAGGCGGTCCAGTGAGCGCAGGGCCCGGGCGGTGGCGGTGGTGTCACCGTTCAACTGGTCGGGGTGCGCCGGGTCGTAGGCGATCCGGACGTCGTAGTTCGCCACGTCGTAGCCGGCGTTGCCGTCCTCGGGGAAGTACGGGTCCCCGATACCGGCCGCTCCCGCGGGGGCGGCGGTCAGGGCGACGCCGAGGGCGGTGGCGGCCGCGACCAGGGTGGCGGCCTTGCGGCGGTGGTGAGTCAGCGGTGTGCGCATCTGTGGCTCCTGGGGACAGGCGATCAGGACCGGGCGGGGGCGGCCGGGGCGGCGGCGGGGGCGGTGGTGGCGAACTGCCAGACCACGCCGATCATGGCGTTGGTGCTGGTCGCCTGCGTCGCGGGGTCGACGTTGGCGAGGTTGTCGCACGCGCTGTGGAGGCAGTCCGAGACGCCGCTGCTGAAGCCGGACGACGGGATCCCCGCGTCCCCGAACGGCTGGCTGTCGGAGCTGTCCAGCGGGATGTCGAAGGTGGCCAGGCCTCGGTCGGTGAACCACTTCTCGAAGGCCTGGAAGGCCGCGGTCTCGTTGTTCTTCGCGTCCTTCACCAGGAGGTACTGCTGGAGGTTCTTGCTGCCCGCCTGGTCGAGGTTGAGGTACAGGTCGATGGCCTTGCGGTCGCCGGCGGACAGGTTCTTGACGTAGTCCGCCGAGCCGACCATCCCCAGCTCCTCCGCGCCCCACCAGGCGAAGCGCAGGTGCCGCTCGGGCTTCAGCTTGGCCTTGGCCACCTGGAGGGCGGTGGTCAGGACGGCCGCCGAGCCGGAGCCGTTGTCGTTGATCCCCGGGCCCATCGGGACGCTGTCCAGGTGGGCGCCGGTGAGCAGCACGTGGTCGGGGTCGCCGCCCTGCCAGTCGGCGATCAGGTTGTAGCCGTCCTTGCCGTCGTGGGAGAAGCGGCGCAGCTGCGTCTGGAAGCCGGCCCGGTCCAGCGCGTGCTTCACGTACGCCACCGACTCCGCGTACCCCTTGGTGCCGTGCGCGCGGTTGCCGCCGTTGCGGTCCGCGATCCGCTGCAGGGCCTGGAGGTGCGGCATCACCTCGGCCGCCTCGACGGTGGGCGCGGCCGGGGCGGGCTTGTGCTCGGCGGCCGTGGCCGCGGCGGCGGGGACGGCGGACAGCAGCAGGGCCGCCCCGAGGGCGCGGGCGGTGAGGGACACCAGACGGCGGGAGGGCATCACGCGGGAGCCTTTCGGAGGCGGGTCCGGGGGCTTCCCCCGGCGGATTCCCCCCACCCTGGTCCGTCGATGTCAGGAACTTGTCGAGAGGCTGTCGTGAAGCGGTAGGGGTGCTTCCGGAGGGCGACTTACGATCATCCTCATGTGCGCACATGTCGTGGTCGCCGAGGACGATCCCAAGCAGGCCGACCTGGCCCGCCTGTACCTGGAGCGGGAAGGGCATCGCGTGGTCGTCGTCCACGACGGCCGGGCCGCGCTGGACGAGGCCCGGCGCGGCCCGGTGGACCTCCTGGTCCTCGACGTGATGATGCCCGTCATGGACGGGCTCGACGTCTGCCGCGCCCTGCGGGCCGAATCCGCCCTGCCGGTGCTGATGCTGACGGCCCGCACCGCCGAGGAGGACCTGCTGCTCGGCCTCGACCTCGGCGCCGACGACTACCTCACCAAGCCGTACAGCCCGCGGGAGCTCGTCGCCCGGGTCCGCGCCCTGCTGCGCCGCGGGTCCCGGTCGCTGCCCCCGGGTGCTCCCGCGCCGCCGGCCGCGCCCACCCTGTCGCCGACCGCGCCGCCCGCCGCCGCGCCGCCCGCCGCCGCGCCGCCCGTCGCCGCGCCGCCCGTCGCCGCGCCGCCCGTCGCCGCGCCGCCCGTCGCCGCGCCTCCGGCCGTACTGACCGCCGGGGCCCTCACCGTCGACCCCCTGCGCCACGAGGTCACCGCCGACGGACGGCCGGTCAGCTGTACGCCCGGCGAGTTCCGGCTGCTGGCGGTGCTGGCCGCCCAGCCCGGCCGGGTCTTCACCCGGGCCCAGCTGCTGGAGCACCTGCACGGCATCGACCGGTACATCACCACCCGGACCGTCGACACCCACGTGATGAACCTGCGTCGCAAGATCGAACCACAACCCCGCCGCCCCACCCGCCTGCTGACGGTCTACGGCATCGGCTACAAGCTCGCGGAGGGGCCGCGCGGTGCGTCGTGACGCCCCGCCGCGCCGCAGCCTGCTGATCCGGCTGCTCGCCCTCTCCGCCCTGGTCTCGCTCTGTTCCATCGCCGCGACGGCCTGGCTGACCGCCCGCACCACGACGGGCGCGATCAGGCAGGAGCAGCGCCAGGTCGTCGCGGACCAGGCCCGGATCTACCACGAACTGCTCGGCTACGCGGCGACCCACCCCGACTGGACCGGCGCGGAGAGCACCGTGCGGCGGCTGGCCGCCGACACCGGGCAGCGCATCCTGCTGACCACGCCGCGCTTCGAGACGGTCGTCGACTCCGCGGCCGCCGCACCCGGGCCGCCGGCCGCCGCCGCACCCGGGTCACCGGCCGCCACGCCCGGCTCACCGCCCCCGGCCGCCACGCCGTCGGCGCCGGACCCGGGCGGCGCCGACCGGACGGCCCTGCCCCGGACGCCCACCACCACCGTCGACCCGCTCTCCGTCGACCTCGCCATGCTGCCCGACGCCCCGGCCGACCGGATCGACGCCCGCGCGGTGGGCCCGTTCCGGCTGACGAGCGCCGAGCGCGCGGCCGTGGAGGAGGCCGCGCGGAACCGGGCCGGCTGTCTGCGGTCGGAACTGGGCGTCGAGGCGACCGTCACCGACGACGCCGCCGGGCGCCCCGTGGTGAGCGTCCCCGGTGGCCGGCCCCTCGGGGTGCGCTGCGCGCCCCCGCTGGTGCTGGACGCCCCGACCCGTACCGAGAGCGCCGCGCTCGCCGACCTCACCGGGCTCGTCAACGCCTGCCTGGAGCGCCAGCAGATCCGGCCCGTGACGCTGTCCCTGACGCTCCAGTGGGCCCCGGCCCGCGACCGGGAGCAGGAGCAGGTGATCTCCGCCTGCCTCGCCAACTCCCGTCGGCAGCAGCTCGTCCGGTACGTGGCGCCGCCCGTGCTGCTGTTCGCCGGCGCGCCCGCCGGTGCGGCGGACCAGGCCCCCGTGCTGTCCGCCCCGCACCGCGGGCGGGTCGCCGAGGTCGCCGCGCTGGTGCTGGCGGTCACCGTGGCGATCACCACGACGGTCGGCCTGCGGCTCTCCCGGCCGCTGAACGCGCTCACCCGCGCCGCCCGGCGGATGACCGACGGGGACCTCTCCGCCCGGGTGACCGCGACCGGCCGCGACGAGATCGCCGGACTCGCCGCCGCCTTCAACGCCATGGCGCAGCGCCGCGAACAACTGGAGGAGTTGCGCCAGGCGATGGTCGGCGACATCGCGCACGAGCTGCGCACCCCGCTCAGCAACATCCGCGGCTGGTTGGAGGCCGTCGAGGACGGGGTCGTGACGGCGGACCGCGCCCTGACGGGTTCGCTGCTGGAGGAGGCCCTCCAGCTCCAGCACCTGATCGACGACCTGCGGGACCTCGCCGCCGCCGATGCCGGCGAACTGGCCCTGCACCGCGAGCCGGTGGACGCCGATGACCTGCTGAGCCAGGTCGCCACCGCGCACGGCGCCCGGGCGCAGGCGTCGGGCGTGGTCCTGGTCGTCGAGGCGGCCGCGGACCAGGCGGGGTGCGAGGTGTTCGCCGACCCGGTGCGCCTGCGCCAGCTGGTGGGCAACCTGGTCGCCAACGCCGTCCGGCACACCCCGGCGGGTGGCACGGTCACCCTGCGGACCCGCCGGGAGGCCGACGCCCTGCTCATCGAGGTCGCCGACACCGGCGGCGGTATCGCCGAGGCGGACCTGCCGTTGGTGTTCGAGCGCTTCTGGCGGGCCGACAAGTCCCGCAACCGGCAGAGCGGTGGCAGCGGTCTGGGCCTCGCCATCGTCCGCAAGCTCGCCGAGGTCCACGGCGGCGGCGTCCACGCGGCCAGCACCCCTGGCGCGGGCTCGGTGTTCACCGTGCGCCTTCCGGCTCCGGCGGCCGCCGGAGCTGGGGGTGGCGCGGGCCAATAGCTCAATCATCGACATATGTTCACCATTGATCTATGCTCGCCGCCATGGCTAACCGTCAACTACAGGAGCCGACTCGGCTCGTGCTCACCGCGCTCGCCGATGCCCCGCGGCACGGCTACGCGATCGTCCAGGAGGTCCTGGCCATCTCCGACGGCCGGACCAAGCTGCTCACCGGCACGCTCTACACCGCGCTGGACCGGCTCCTCCAGCAGGGGCTGATCCGGATCGACCACGAGGAGGTCGTCGGCGGCCGGATGCGGCGCACCTTCGCCCTCACCGAGGACGGCCGGGGCGTCCTGGGCGAGGAGACCGAACGGCTGCGGGCCGGAGTCGTCGAGGCCGAGCGCAGGCTCGCGCTCGGGCGCGCGCCGCGCCTCGGGGCGCTCCGGCTGAGCGGGGGCACGGCATGAGCGCGCAGCCCGTCCGGCTTCCGTTGGTCGGCATCTACCCCGCCTCCTACCGGGCCTCGCACGGCCAGGAGATCGCCGCCGTCTTCGCCGAGTCCGTCGAGGGCGCCGACCGGCGCACCGTGCTGCGCGAGTGGGCGGCGCTGGCCTCGCACGCCGTCCGGCTGCGGACCAGGCTCAGCTCCAGCGACCCCGCGGGCCGGGTGCTCGCCGGCGCCGCGCCGTACCTGCTGGCCGGCGGGGCGGCCCTGGCCTTCGTCCAGTTGCTGATGCGCCTCTTCATCACGGACACCCGCTTCGACGTGATGGGGTTGAACACCACGACCGCGACCGTGGTGCACGCGGTGCAGGCCGCCCCCTGGGTCCTCGCGCTGCTCTGCGCCGGCCTCGGGCGCTGGAGCGCCGCCCGCCTCCTGGTCCTGGCCGGCGTCCTCGCCCGGATCGGCGCCGCGGTCGGCTACTCCGTCCACCCGTCCGGCGTGCTCGTCGAGTCCTTCTACCTGCTGCCCCTCTGGCTCCTGCTCGGGGTGCCGCTGCTCGTCGCCCCGCCCGACGGCTTCGACCGGCGCGTCCGCGCCCGGGCCGGGATGGTCGCCGCGGCGGCCGCCATCGCGCTGCCGATGAGCGCACTCGTCCTGCTGTGGCCCTGGCGCGATCTGGACGACAACTCCGAGATCATCTTCCCGCGCAGCACCCAGATGCTGCTCGACGCGTCGTCGGCCTGGCCCGCCGCGGTGATGGCGACCGCCTTCCTCGTCCAGTTCGCCGCCCGCCGGCCCGACCGGCCACGCGCCGTCGGTGTGGCGCTGGCCGCCCTCCCCTGGGCGGTCATGCTCCCCGCGCCCTACTACTGGGCGCCGCCGCGCGACCTCGCCGACCTCGGGCGCAACCTCGCGGTCGTGGTCGGCCTGCTGGCCGTCGCCGCCGTCCTCGCCGCGTTCGGCCGCACCCTGGCCGCCTCCCGGGACCCGGAGCCGGTCGAGCCGGCCTGACCGCGGAGGCGGCGCCCCGAACTGCCCGCCGGTGTCGGGCCGGCCGGTCCGAGGATCCCCGAGTCCCTTCTTCCGGAAGGGGCTCGGGGATCCTTCGGCGATGGGGGGCGGCCCGGCGCGGTGTGGCGTGGATCACGGCAACGGGTGGCGGCGGCGGGACAGGAGCTGGTGTGGAGAATTCGATACGCGCCCGGGTGCGCGCTGGGGACGCGGCGGCGTTCGGGCTGGTCTTCGAGGACCACGCCCAGGCGGTGTACCGGCACGCCGTACGGATGACCGGGGACTGGGCCGTCGCCGAGGACGTGGTCTCGCTGACGTTCCTGGAGGCGTGGCGGCTGCGCGCGCGGGTCGATCCCGAGGGGGAGAGCCTGCGGCCGTGGCTGCTGGGGATCGCGGGCAACGTCATCCGCAACACCCGTCGGGCCGCGCGGCGCCACCAGCGGGCGCTGGCCAAGCTGCCACCGCGCGCGGCGATGCCGGACTTCGCCGGGGAGCTGGCGGGCCGGATCGCCGACGCCGAGGAGCTGGCCGCCGCGAAGGCCGCGCTGGAACGGCTGCGGCCGGCGGAGCGCGAGGTGTTCGCGCTGTGTGTGTGGGAGGGCCTGGACCACGCGGCCGTCGCCGAGGCGCTGGGCCGGCCGGTGGGGACGATCCGCTCGCGGTTGTCGCGGGCCCGGGCCCGGCTGCGGGAGTTGACGGCGAAGGAGCTCGCCGCGTCACGGTCCGCGCGCTCGGGAAGAGGTGGGCAACGCCCGGGCGCCGGCGGACAGGTAGCAGGTGACCGCGACCTCGCGGTCCGGCCGTACGAGGAGACGACCCGATGAACGCCACCCCCCGGGACCGGTCCGAGCAGACCGAGCGGGAGGACCTGGTCCGGCTGCTGCCGGCCCCGGCGGCCCCGGAGCTCCCCCCGGGCCGCCACCTCCTGCTGAAGGAACACCTGATGGACACCGTCACCGACAACTCCCGGCGCACGGCCCGGCGGCGCAGCCTGGCGCTGCGCCTGGCCCTCCCGGCGGGCCTGGCCGCCGCCCTGGTCGGCGCCCTCCTCGCCACGGGCCCCGGCCGCCCCGCCCCGGACACCGGGCACCAGGACGCCCAGCACCAGGACGCCCAGCACCCGGCCGGCGGCACCGGCCACGTGCTGGGCCGCGTCGACAACGCCGCGTACACCCTCGAAGGCGGTGACGACCTCGTCAAACTCACCATCCTGGAGCAGTACAAGCCGGTGGACCCGGACCAACTGCAGCGCGACCTGGACCGGTTCGGGATCCCCGCCCGGGTCTACGCCGGCCAGCCCGGCTGCCGCGCCTCCGAGCCGGAGACCCCGGACAACCAGGAGGGCCAGGACAGTTGGGACATGCGGACGGAGGGAGCCGGCCCGCTCGTCCTCACCGTCCGCCCCCGCGCCGTCCCGGCCGGTCTCAAACTCTTCATCTACCTGCCCTTCGCCGGGACCGACCCCGCCCACAGCTCGCGCGAGATGCACACCGGCCTCATGCGGAGCCCGGGCCCGGCCTGCATGCCGTCCAAGGTCTACTTCAACCCCCTGGCGAGCCTGATCCCGACCCCGCCGCACTGAGCGGCTGACGACTGACGGCTGACGACCGGCGGCAGTGGCTGGCGGGTTCGCAGCGGCGGCAGCAGCAGTAGCTGGCGACGGCAGGCGACGGCAGGCGACGGCAGGGGTGTCCGCCGGGGGCCTGCGGGGTGTCGCCGGGCGGGCCGGCCGGGTGTGGGGCGGCGGTCCGGGGATTCGCCGGCGCGGTGCGCGGGAGGACGCACGGGGCGCGGGGGCCGGCCGCTGGGGAAGCGCTGTGCACCGCTTGACCGGGGGGCGCCGGGGAGGGCGAGGGGCGCCGGGGAAGGGGGCGCCGGGGGCGCCCGGGGAGAGGGGCGCCGGGGAAGGCGGGCGGATCAGGTGGTCGAGCCTCTTCGGAGGTGCTGGAGGCAGTCGGCGATCTCGGCGGGGGTGGAGGGGCCGAGGGCGTCGGCGAGGCGGCCGTGGTGGAGGAAGACGACGCTGTCCGCGTACGCGGCGGCTTCCGGGTCGGTGGTGACGAGGACCGCCGTGAGGTCGAGGGCGCGGACCGCGCGGCGGAGCGAGGCGCCGATGGCGCGGGCGAGTTCGGGCGAGTCGTCGTGGCCGGGGGTGTCGACCAGCAGCAGGCGCGGGGAGCCGGCCAGCAGCCGGGCCAGCATGGCGTTGTGCTGCTGGACCCGGCCCAGCCTCCGGAGCGGCCGCCGCCAGAGCCACAGTCGGGTGATCCGACTGATCTGCCAGGCGTGGCGGCGGCCGAGTGCGGGAGCGCCCGGGTCGACGAACTCACGAACCGTCACATTGGGGTGGACAGGCTCGTGTTGGCCCCAGAGTGCGCCGACGGAGCCCCGTTCGCCGTCGGCCCAGTGGACCGTTCCGGTGGACGGGGTGGTGACACCGGCCATGCACTCCAGGAGTGCCGTGGTGCTGGCGCGTTCGTCTCCCATGACGGCACAGAAGCGGCCTTTTCGTACACCGAGTGAGAACTCGCGCAGGACCGCCGTGGGACCGTTCGTGCCCGGGTGGATTTTCGACACGTTTTCCAGCGTGACGGCACAGTCTGGGGCGGCTTCCCGCTCAGCTGGTGCACCTCCCATCATGAATCCGCTCCCAGGCTTCCGTAATTGATGCGTGCGGCGACAAGGCATCGTGCTTGCATGCCCAGAACCTACTCGCTCGTAATGGGTTTAGGCCATGCTGCCCGCATCCGTATGTATGGTGCACTTTCCTAGACCATCCGTGTCGGATCCAGATCGCGCCTCGGGGTGAGTTGTCGGTTCGTTACTTCGGGAATCGTCGGTATAGGGCGAATTGTCAGACCAGTGGATCCCCACGAAGAAGAGCCCCGCCCAGGGGGGTCAGGGTGTGGTGCACTTTGTTGAGCGAGCGCAGGGTGGTGATAAGGCCGGCGGCCCGCAGGACGGCGGTGTGCTGGCTCGCCGCGGCGGTGGAGATGCCCACCAACTCGCCGACCTCGGTGGTCGTGCAGGTGGTCGTCAGCACCTGGAGGACGGCCGCCCGGGTGCGTCCCAGCAGGGCGCCCAGGGCCTGGTCGCCGTCGGGTGCCGGGTCCCACAGGTTCTCCCGGTCGCGGGGGACGGGGATCGGGTAGAGCAGCAGTAGGGGCCGGTCGCCCTGCTGTTCGACCAGGATCGGAGAGCGGGAGAACAGGAACAGCGACGGCGCGATCTCCAGGCCGGTCGACTCCAGTTTGATGTCGTGCCCCGTCCCGGGGACCTCCAGCACCGGGGGGCGCCAGCGGATCGCCGGGTGCAGGGTGCTGAGCAACTGGTCGACGCCGCCGCTCATCATGATCTGGGCCCGGGCGTTCCGGTCGACTTCGAGCAGGGTCGACACCTGGCTCCAGTACGGCTCCACGGCGATCCGGTGGAATGTCTCCAGGTCGCGCAGAACCCGCGGTCGGAATTCGTTCCCGGATCCGGTCGCGGAGGAGTTCTCAAGAATTCGATAGAGGTCGGGGAAAGGGCGTACGGTGCGGGCGAGTTCGGCGAGTGCCCGGCCGTCCCGCTCACCCGCGACCCGTCGTCGCCAGGAATGGAAGACGGGGCCTCCGCCGCCCGTCGCGAAGGTTTCCAGGGCGCACAGCGCCTCTCTCATCGGATCCAGATGGGCGGCCGACGACACTTTGGCCAGGCTCGCCGGACTGAAGAATATGCGTCGCATTGCGGTGTTCCCCCTTGAAGGTCCGACGCTGTCGCGATCGGAGGTCATCGGTCTCAGGCGGGCATCGCTGCCGCTTCGATCACGTCCTCGGTCGCACAGTTCGGTCCGTAGGGGAGAATGGGGTAGAAGAGCGTCGGTCCGTCGGCAATGGCGTGGTCGTCGACCAGGACCGGGGAATCGGGTGCCAGGAAGTAGGACGGCGCAATCGTCAGCCCGACCTCTTCCAGTTGCACGTCCTCGCTCTGCCCGGGTATCTCCAGGGAGCAGGTGGAGAGCCGGACGGTCGGGTGAAGAGTGCTCAGCAGGCCGCGTGCGCCGCGGTCCTGGAGGATTTCCAGCCGCTTCCTCCGGTCGCTCTGAACCGTGAGGGAGATCACGTCCCAGTGCGGGGCGACCATGATGCGGTAGAAGGACTCCAGATCCCGGAGCAGGCGCATATCGGCGCCGTTCCCGGGGTGCCGGGCGCGCCGGACCATGGTGTCCAGATCGGGGAACGGGCGGACGGTTCGGGCGAGTTCGACGAGCTGCTGGGCGGACCCGAGACGGCGGGCGGGGCCCAGCCGGCGGGCCGGCCCCACGGGGCGGGTTTTATGCCATCGGAGCCGGCGTTTCGCCTGGCGGTGCCGGGAGGAGAGCAGGTCCAGGGCGAAGAGTGATTCGCTGACCCAGTCCGGGGTCGGCATGATACGCGTTCTCAACAGGCTTGCCGACGTGAAGTGCAGACGTGGCACGAGTCCCCCAGAATGCCGTTGATGTAGGCGGGTCGGGAGCCGGGATCCACGGTGAGGTGGATGGTCGAACCTGCGTGACCGCAAGTTCGACATGGCCATGCCCGTTCCCGTACCGACTACGCTACGTGGCACTTTAGGAGGGTGACAGTCGAGTCTTCGCCAGTTCGAAGGTGCAGTTCTCTGCACCTGATCCGGATAGCGCACTCGACTCGGTTCGACCGCCCTCTGACACGCCGTGCGGCGCATGGGGCGGGTGTGACAAGAGGGGCCTGTGGGACCGGAGTCGCGCTGGACGTGGGTCCGCGCTCTCGGCCTACCTGCCAAGAGCGCGGAAGTTCCTCAGGCGCGGATTCGATCTGCTCGTCAGATCGTGATCAACACGTTGATCAGAACGCCAACGGCGACCACCGCGAGGACGACCCAGGGCCACATCGGGCGTTCCTTAGTGGGCTTCCAGCCGGTCGAATCGGGCATGACTGCTCCTGGCTTGTATTGGTACGGGGAGATTTACGGCCGGGCCCCCCGGAAGACGGGGGACCCAACGAGGGGCCCGGCCAAGGGAATCGGTGGGGGAACTGTTAGTGCCCTGTTCACCGATTCCGGTCTGGGGTCACCGTGCGCTCCATGGGAGCCTCAACGGTGGCGCTGGTTCGGAAGCCCAGTCCTCACGGATAGTCGTGGTGATCGAGGCAGGTCTGGCGCAGTTCCTTGATGCGGTCGTTCTGCTCACCGATGTATCCGACCACGGTGCGCACCGCACCCTTCTCGCGGATGTCGGCGTTGCGCATCTTGTCGGCGGTCGACTGGATCGCATTGCGGAGCTTGTCGTCCCCGGCCTGCTTGGCCAGCCCGTCGAGCTCGTCGGCCCGGTCGCGCATCTTCTTGCGGGCCTCCTCCACGTTGTCCGGGAACGGATCGGTGAAGGTCTTGCCGAAGATCTTCGCGCACAGCTCGATCCGGTCGGCGGCCTTGGTACTGACCTGGCAGGCGGACGTTCCGGCGCCGACCATGAGGACGGCGGCCAGGGTCAGCACGACCGTCCTGCTTCGCCGGCCTCCGGGCTCGGCCCCGTGGCTCCTCCGCATCGGGTACATGCTTCCTCCCTGGCTCCCGCGGGATCCGATGATCTTCTGCCCGTCGTCCTGGCGTTGGTTCCGCCTTCGATGACTCCATCCTGAACCCGGGCGCGGCCGATTTCATGGGGGCTTACTTCCGATCCGAGGTGCAGTTCTCTGCACCTTTCTTCGTGCACGTGATCCGTTGTCCTGGGCGTTTTCGCACCGGCTTAAAGACGTGGTGGGCGGCGGGCGGTGCCATGGAGGCTGAGGTGCGTACGGCCGGACGGCAGGCGGTACCCGGCGTTCCGCCTCGGGGCCGTGGTGCACGGACAGCGCAGGGGAGAGAAGGACGACGATGGGCCCAGCACGGACACTCGCGGAGAAGCTGTGGGAGCGCCACGTCGTGGCGTCCCGGCCCGGCGAACCGGACCTCCTGTACATCGACCTCCACCTGACCCACGAGGCCACCTCCCCGCAGGCCTTCGACGGGCTGCGGCTGGCCGGCCGCAGCGTCCGGCGGCCCGGGCTGACCCTGGCGCTGGAGGACCACAACGTCGCCACCACGGCGACCGCGGTGCTCGACCCGGTCAGCCTGGTCCAGTTGGACACGCTGCGCCGCAACTGCGCCGAACAGGGCGTCGAGCTCTACTCGGTCGGCCACCGGCGGCAGGGCATCGTGCACGTCGTCGGGCCCGAACTCGGCCTGGTGCAGCCCGGCATGACGGTCGTCTGCGGGGACAGCCACACCGCCACGCACGGCGCGTTCGGCGCGCTCGCCTTCGGCATCGGCACCAGCGACGTGGAGCACGTCCTGGCCACCCAGTGCCTGGAGATCGGCCGGCCGCGCACGCTGGCCGTCGAGTTCACCGGCCAACTCCCCCCGGAGGTCGGGGCGAAGGAGATGATCCTCGCGCTGATCGCCCGGATCGGGGCCAACGGCGCGCAGGGCCACCTCATCGAGTACCGCGGCGACGCGGTGCGCGGGCTCTCCATGGAGGCCCGGATGACGCTCTGCAACATGAGCATCGAGGCCGGCGCCCGGGCCGGGATCGTCGCACCCGACGCGACCACCCTGGAGTACCTGCGCGGCCGTCCGCACGCCCCCGCCGGGGCGGACTGGGACGCCGCCGTCGCCGACTGGTCGACCCTGGTCACCGACCCCGGCGCGGTCTTCGACCGGACGGTCGTGCTCGACGTGGGCGGGCTCACCCCGCTCGTCACCTGGGGCACCAACCCCTCCCAGACCGTGCCGCTCGCCGCCGCGGTGCCCGACCCGCAGACCTTCGCCGACCCGCTCGAACTCGCCTCGGCCCAGAAGGCGTTGGCCTACATGGGCCTGCGGCCCGGGACGCCGATGCGGGACCTCGCGATCGACGTCGTCTTCGTCGGCTCCTGCACCAACGGCCGGATCGAGGACCTCCGCTCCGCCGCCGGGGTGCTGCGCGGGCGCACCGTCGCCGCCGGCACCCGGATGCTGGTCGTCCCCGGCTCGATGCAGGTGCGGGCCGAGGCCGAGGCGGAGGGGCTGCACGAGGTCTTCCTGGCTGCCGGCGCCGAGTGGCGCCTGCCCGGCTGCTCGATGTGCCTGGGCATGAACACCGACCGTCTTGAGGGTGTCGAGCGCTGCGCCTCCACCTCGAACCGTAACTTCGAAGGCCGCCAAGGGGCGCGGGCCCGCACCCACCTGGTGTCGCCCGCGGTCGCCGCCGCGACGGCGGTGGCCGGGCGGCTCGCGGTCCCCGCCGACCTGGCCTGACAGCGCCGGCCCGGCCGGAGAGAGGACAGCTGAGTATGGAACCCTTCGTCGAACACCACGGTCGCGCGGTCGCCCTGCGCCGCGACGACGTCGACACCGACCAGATCCTGCCCGCGGAGTTCTGCAAGCGGGTCACCAAGAGCGGCTACGAGGACGCGCTGTTCGCCCGCTGGCGCGCCGAGGACGGCTTCGTCCTGGAGCAGCCGCGCCACGCGGACGCGACGGTCCTGCTGGCCGGCCGGGACTTCGGCATCGGCAGCTCCCGCGAGCACGCCGTCTGGGCGCTGCGCGACTGGGGGTTCCGCGCGGTCGTCGCCACCGGCTTCGGCGACATCTTCCGCCGCAACGCCCTCAACAACGGGCTCGTCCCGGTCGACCTGCCGACCCCCGTGGTCGAGGAGCTGATGGACCTCGCGGAGTCCGCCGAGGGCCTGCGGCTCACCGTGGACCTGCGGGCCGGCCTGCTGCGCCGGCCGGGCGGCGAGCACCCGTTCACGGTCGACGCGCGGGCCCGGGCCCGGCTGCTCGAAGGGCAGGACGTGATCGCGGAGACCCTGCTCAGGAGCGGGGACATCGAGGCGTACGAGGCGGGCCGCCCGGCCTGGCTGCCGGAGATCCCGCGCGGCGCCTTCGACCGGGCCGAACGGCTCCTCCGGGCCGACGCCTCGGGGGTGGGTCGATGAGCGCCACCACGCGCCGTGACACCCCGGCCCGCCGCACCCTGGGCGCCGAGCGGGTGGGCGGGCTGCCCGGCGGGGGGCTGGCCGCGCTGCTGATGGAGGGCCTGCCCCCGGGCACGGTCGACCTCGCGGTCGGCACCCCGGCCTACCCCGACACGCCGCCCGGGCTGGTCGAGGCGGCGGTGGCCGCGCTGCGGGCCGGCGTCCACCAGTACCAGGACCCGGCCGGGGTGGCGCTGCTGCGCGAGCGGATCGCCGCGGCCCTGCCCGGCGCCCCGGACCCGGGCTCCGAGATCACCGTCACCGTCGGCGGCAGCGAGGGCCTGGCCGTCGCCCTGCTGTCGTTCGTCGACCCCGGCGACGAGGTGATCGTGTTCGAGCCCTTCTACGAGAACTTCCTCAGCGCCATCGCCCTCACCGGCGCCCGCCCGCGCCCCGTCCGGCTGCGCGAGCCGGACTGGAGCGTCGACCCGGACGAGCTGGCCGCGGCCTTCGGACCGCGCACCCGCGCCGTCATCGTGAACAGCCCGGCCAACCCGACCGGCGTCGTCCTGGAGCGCGGCACCCTCGACCTGCTCGCCGAGCTGTGCCGGCGCTGGGGCGCCGTGGTGATCTCGGACGAGGTGTACGCGGGGTACGTCTACGAGCCGGCCGGCTACCGCTCGGTCGCCGAGATCGAGGGCCTGGCCGACCGGTCCGTGGTGGTCGGCAGCCTCTCCAAGAGCCATGCGATCAGCGGCTGGCGGCTCGGCTTCCTGCGCGCGGCGCCGGACCTCACCGCCCTGCTGCGCAAGGTGCACGTGGCCACCACCGGCGGCGCGGCGGCCGCGCTCCAGCACGCCGCGGCCAATGCGGATCTGCTGCTGCCGGAGCGCTGGGACCACGCGGCGGGGATGCGCGAGCGGCGCGACCGGACGGTGGCCCTGCTGCGGGACGCCGGCTTCGACTTCGTCCCCCCGGCCGGCGGCTGCTACGTGCTGGCCCGGATCGACGGGCTGACCGACGAGCCCAGCCCGCGGTTCGTCCGCACGCTGCTCGCCGAGACCGGTGTGCTGGTGGCGCCGGGCACCTCGTTCTTCGTCGATCCGGCCGATGGCGAGCGCTACGTCCGGATCGCCTTCAACCGTCCACTCCAGACCCTCGACACCGCTGCCGAGCGGCTTCGCGCCCGCAGCCCGCAGAAGGGAGTCACTCCGTGACAACCGCCATCAGCATCTCGACCGAAGCGCGGCACGACGGACTGGTCCTCGGGATCACCGCCGAGAGCGCGCGGAACCGGCTGGTCGACCTCGGCAAGGAGCAGGGGGAGTTCATCCGCCAGCGGATCACCGAGCACGGCGCGGTCGTGCTCAGCGGCTTCGACTGGCAGGAGTGGCCGGAGCTGGACACCTTCGTCAACGCCGTCGTCGGCCGGCCGCTCGACTACACCGAGCGCTCCTCGCCGCGCACCGAACTGCACCCCGGGGTGTTCACGGCCACCGACCACCCGGCGACCGAGGAGATCTTCCTCCACACCGAGCAGTCGTACAACCTGAACGTTCCGCGCTACCTGTTCTTCTTCTGCCGCCAGGAGTCGCCGGACGGCGGCGCCAGCCTGCTGGCCGACTGCCGCGCCCTGCACGGCGGGCTGCCCCGGGAGACCGCCGAGCGGTTCGAGCGCGAGGGCTACCTGCTCGTCCGCAACTTCCGCCCCGGCCTGGGCCTTTCCTGGCAGGAGGCGTTCGGCACCAGCGACCCGGACGAGGTCAAGGCCTACTGCGACGCCAACCGCATCGAGCTGGAGTGGCTGGAACGCAACCACCTGAGGACCCGTCAACTCCGGTGGGCCGTCGCCACCCACCCGGAGACCGGCGTCCGCTCCTGGTTCAACCACCTGACCTTCTTCCACGCCCGCACCCTGCGCGAGGACGTCGCCGACTTCCTGCTGGAGGAGTACGGCCCGTGGGGGATGCCCACCAACACCTTCCACGCCGACGGCAGCGAGATCCCGGACGAGGTCGTCCGGCAGCTCCAGGCCGCGTACCGGGCGCAGCAGATCGACGTCAACGTGCACACCGGTGAGGTCCTGATCGTGGACAACATCAGCGTGGCGCACGGGCGGGCCCCCTTCGTCCCGCCGCGCGACCTGTTCGTCAGCATGGCCGGGGCGCACGCGTGGTCCGAACTCCGGCCGGTGGAGCGGACGTCGGCGCCCGCGGTGGCGCTGCCGACCGCGCCGCAGTGACGTCGGGCAGCACGACGGCCGACGCCGCCGTGGCCGCCGCGCCGGGCCCGCCGCCGCTGTCCCGCAACCGTGAGTACAACGTGTTGTGGACCGCGAACGTGGTCTCCCAGCTGGGGGCGCAGGGCACGCTGATCGCGTACCCGCTGCTGGTGCTCGGGCTCGGCGGCACCGCCTTCGAGGCCTCGCTGGCCGAGTTCGCCATCGCGGGGTCGCGGGCGCTCGCCGCGCTGCCCGCGGGGGCGCTGGCCGACCGGGTCAGCCGCAAGAAGCTGATGCTGGTCTCGGAGCTCGGGCGGGCCGTGGCGCTGGGCCTGCTCGCGCTGCTGGTGGCGATCGGGCACGCGCCGCTGGCGGCGATCGTGGTGGTGGCGGTCGTCGAGGGCGTGTGCACCGCGCTGTTCGGCACCGCCGACCAGGCGCTGCTGCCGAGCGTCGTGCCGCCCTCGCAGCTCACCGACGCGGTCACCCGGAACACCGCCCGCTACTACCTCGCGACCATCGTGGGCCCGGGGATCGGCGGATTCCTGTACGGCGTCCAGCGGTTGCTGCCGTTCGTCACCCAGGCGGTCACCTCCGCGATCGCCTTCGTCACGCTGCTGTTCCTGCGGCCGCCGGCGGCGAAGCCCGCACCGACGGCGCCGTCCGAGGGCGGCGCCGCCCGGGCCGAGGGCGGCGCTGCCCGGGCCGAGGGGACGTTGCAGGCGATGGCGTCGGGGCTGCGCTGGCTGCGCGGCAACCCGGCGGTGCGGGCCACCGTGCTGTTCGGCACCGCCTTCAACCTGGTGTTCAGCGGCCTGCTGATCGCCGTGGTGGTGATGGCCCAGCAGGACGGGCGGTCCGGTGCCGAGATCGGCGCCATCGGCGCCCTGATCGGCGCGGGCGGCGTGCTGGGCGCGCTGGCGGCCGGGCGGCTGCGCCGCTCGCTGTCGCCGTACACGGCGCTCATGGTGCTGACCTGGGCCACCGCCGTGCTGGTGCCGCTGCTCGCGGTGGTGCCGACCGGCTGGCCGGCCGGGCTGGTGCTGGGGGCCGCCGCGTTCCTCGCACCCACCGCCACCGCCCTGGTGGCGGGCCATCAGATGATGGTCACACCGGATGAGATGCGCGGCCGGCTGGCCGGCCTGATCGGGGTCTCGATGGGCGCCGCCGCGGCGCTCGGCCCGCTGCTGTGCGGGCTGCTGCTGGAGACCGTGCACGGTGTGCCCACCGTCCTGAGCTGTGCGGCGGTGTTCCTGCTGATCGCACTCGGCGTGGCCGTCACCCCCGCGGTCCGCGCCTTCCCCGCCCTGCCCGACCACCGGGAGCACCCGTCCGGGAGTTGAGGAGGGGGACACGAGGAGAGGGGCGGCGCCCGATCGGCGCCGCCCCTCCCGGTGTCCCCGGCCGCTCGGGCCCGCGGGCACCGGCCGCTCAGGCCCGCAGGTAGGTGAGCACGGCGAGCACCCGGCGGTGGCCGCTGTCCGGCGTCGGCATGTTCAGCTTGGCGAAGATGTTGCCGATGTGCTTGTTCACCGAACTCTCCGCGATGAACAGCATCTCGGCGATGGTGCCGTTGTTGCGCCCCTCCGCCATCAGCGCCAGGACCTCGCGCTCGCGCTGGGTCAGCGAGGACAGCGGGTCGTCGCCGGCCCGGCGGACCATCAGCTGCGAGATGACCTCCGGGTCCATCGCGGTGCCGCCGTCGGCGACCCGCTCCAGCGCGAGCAGGAACTCCTCGGCGCGCCCCACCCGGTCCTTCAGCAGGTAGCCGACCCCGGAGGCGCTCTGCGCCAGCAGCTCCGTCGCGTACGCCCGTTCGACGTACTGCGAGAGCACCAGGACGGGCAGGTTGGGCAGTTGCTTGCGGGCCTCGACGACGGCCCGCAGGCCCTCGTCCCGGAACGTCGGCGGCAGCCGGACGTCCACCACGGCGACGTCCGGGCGGTGTGCGAGCAGCGCGGGCAGCAGGTCGTCCCCGTTGTCCACGGTGGCGCACACCTCGTGCCCCTCGCTGTTCAGCAGCAGGACCAGCCCCTCACGGAGCAGGGCGTTGTCTTCGGCGATCAGGATCCGCATGGAATCTCCACCTTCAGTACGGTCGGGCCCCCGGGCGGGCTGAACAGGTCGGTGGTGCCGTCGAAGGCGGCGACCCGGCGCCGGAGTCCGAGGATCCCGCTCCCCGTGCCCTCGGTGGCGCCGCCCTTGCCGTCGTCCTCGACCCTGATCGAGATCGCGTCCGACGCGATCCGCAGCCACACCAGCGCGCTGCGCGCCCCGCTGTGCTTCGTGATGTTGGTGAGCGCCTCGGAGATCACGAAGTAGGCCGCGGCCTCGGCGGCGGCGGGCGCGCGGGGCGCCGCACCGGCCGACTCGTCGATGTCTATCCGGGTCGGGACCCCGCACAGCGCGGTGAGCGCCCGGACGGCGTCGGTCAGCCCGCGGTCGGCGAGCACCGGCGGGTAGATGCCGCGGACGAGGTGGCGCAGCGACTCCAGGGCCTGCTCGGCGAGGTTCTGGGCCGCGTCCACCATCTCCGGGACCTGCTCGGGCCGTTGGCCGAGCGCGCGCTTGATCATGCCGAGGCGCAGCGAGACGGCGACGATGCCGGCCTGCGCCCCGTCGTGCAGGTCGCGTTCGATCCGGCGCAGTTCGGCGTCGTGCGCGTCCAGCGCCTCGGCGCGGGTCACCGACAGTTCGCGGACCCGCTGGGCGAGCGCGACCCGGGGGCGGGCGGTCAGCAGCCAGCGGGACATCCGGGCGTGCACGAGGGCCAGCCCCCGCATCATGGCCATCGCCACCACGGCGTAGCCGATGCCGATGAACACCGCGACGAAGGACTTCAGCCACGAGTCGACGTTCATCAGGATGATCGAGTTGCGCTCGCTCGACGCGAGCTTCCACCACACCGGCGCGGACAGCCAGTTGAAGGCGTTGCCGCAGACGCTCAGGGCGAAGATGCACAGGGCCGAGCCGACGACGCCGTGGGTGACCACCCAGAGCAGGTCCTTGCGGACGGCCGGGTCGCGCGGGGAGGGCTTGCGGGGGCCGGTGCGGCCGGGCTCCAGGTCGCGGTAGGGCGTGCGGACCTCGATCTCCAGCAGCCGGCCGACCCGCCGGCGGTGGAACTCCGCGTACCTGCGCAGCACCCGCAGTGCCCTGGGCAGCAGCAGGAAGCCCGTTCCGACCAGGCAGAGCGCGAAGACGATGGCGATCAGGTAGAACAGCAGCAGCCCGGCGAGTCCGGTCATCAGGCAGAGCAGGACGTAGCCCGCGGCCGGAGGGAAACGGATCACCGTCTGGCGGACCCACTGCTCGGGCTGCAAGCGTCGCAACTCGGCGATACTGGGGGCGCGCACGGCTCCTAAAACCCTCCGAGTCGTCATCCCGATCACCCTACCACCGTCCCAATTACGGCGGTGGGTGGCACTTTTCTGCACCATCGAGTCTCCAGTTCGCGCCCTGGTTCCGCACCCCTTCCAAGACCTACCTTCGTGAACGTCAA
The DNA here is from genome assembly GCF_044745805.1 of Kitasatospora sp. NPDC086801. Taxonomy (NCBI): domain Bacteria; kingdom Bacillati; phylum Actinomycetota; class Actinomycetes; order Kitasatosporales; family Streptomycetaceae; genus Kitasatospora; species Kitasatospora sp. NPDC086801. Next base: position 85,525 of record NZ_JBIVAX010000015.1, on the reverse strand, counting down.
GTAGTGCGTGCGAGTGGTGGAGGCCGGAAGTGAGCAGAAAGGGACGCGGAGCGCGGACGGAGGAGTTCCAGAGCGCGGCGGCGGAGGAGGAGTACGCGGCGCCGCCGCGGCCGGATGGCAGTGCCGCTCTGGACGCTCACTGGGTCGTCCGCCTCGACGGGGTCCGGAAGACGTACGGCAAGGGCGCCGGGGCCGTGCACGCGCTGCGCGATCTGTCCCTCGCCTTCGCCCGGGGCACCTTCACCGCGGTGATGGGCCCGTCCGGGGCGGGCAAGAGCACCTTCCTGCACTGCGCGGCCGGGCTGGACCGCCCGGACGCCGGCTCGGTGGTGCTCGGCGGTACCGAACTGGCGCAGCTCAGCGAGGTCGATCTGACCATCATGCGCCGGGAGCGGGTCGGCTTCATCTTCCAGGCGTACAACCTGATGGCGGCGTTGACCGTCGCGGACAACATCACCCTGCCGCTGATGCTCGCCGGCCGCCAGCCGGACCACCAGTGGCTGCAGCAGGTCGTGACGCAGGTGGGTCTCGCCGACCGGATGAGCCACCGGCCCTCGGAGCTGTCCGGCGGCCAGCAGCAGCGGGTGGCCATCGCCCGGGCGCTGGCGGCGCGGCCCGAGGTGGTCTTCGCGGACGAGCCGACCGGAGCGCTGGACACCCGCACCGCCAAGCAGGTGCTGACGCTGCTGCGCGAGGTCGTGGACAGCCTCGGGCAGACGGTGATCATGGTGACCCACGACCCGATCGCCGCCTCCTACGCGCACCGCGTGGTGTTCCTCGCGGACGGGAGCTACGCGGAGGAGATGACGCACCCCACGCCGGAGCGGGTCGCCGAGCGGATGACCCGGCTGGGGGAGTGGTGAGACGTGTTCAGGCTCGTCGTACAGACCGTCAAGGAGCGTAAGGCCGGGTTCGTCGGGGCGTTCGTCGCCCTGTTCGGCGCGTCCGTGCTCGTCACGGCCTTCGGAATCATCCTGCAGTCCGGCATCGGCAACGGGGTGCCGGTCCAGCGCTACTCCGGCGCTGCGGTCGTGGTCGGCGGTCAGAAGCACTTCACGGTCCACGAGGCCAAGAAGAGCAAGTCCAAGGACCTCAAGGACGCCGTCGGCGTCCCGATCGACCTGGTCGACAAGGTCGCCAGGACCGAGGGCGTCGACAAGGCCGTCCCGGTGCTCACCTTCCCCGCGCAGGTCGTCTCCAACGACGGCGAGGAGCTGGTCAAGGGCGCCGACGACCGGACGTCCAACGGCACCAACTGGGGCGCGGCCGCGCTCGGCCCGTACGACCGCAACGGCGACGAGCCGCGGCGCGCCGGCGAGGTGGTGCTGGAGAAGTCCGTCGCCGACCACCGCAAGGTGAAGGTGGGCGACAGCGTCAAGATCGCCTCCACCCGGGACGCCAGCTCGTACAAGATCGTCGGCATCGTCACCTACAAGGGCGGCGGCGGGGCGCTGCGCACTCCGCCGGTGTTCTTCTCCGACGACGAGGCGCGCACTCTGTTCGGCCGCACCGACCAGGTCAGCGCCATCGGCGTGCTGGCCTCCAAGGACACCAACGCCGGCAAGCTCGGGGACCGGATCGACAAGGCGCTCAAGGGCTCCCTGATCGATGTCTACACCGGTGACGGGCGCAGCAGCGTCGAGAACCCGGACGTCGCCTCGGCCCGGGGCAGCCTGAAGGAGCTGGCGGGCTCGCTCGGCGGCACCGTCGTGCTGATCACCATGATGGTGGTGGGCAGCACCCTGGCGCTCAGCGTGCACCAGCGGCGGCGCGAGCTGGCGCTGCTGCGCGCGGTCGGCGCCACGCCCAAGCAGATCCACAAGATGATCTCGGGCGAGGCCCTGGTGGTCTCGCTGGTGGCCTCGGTCCTGGGCTGTTTCCCCGGCATGCTGGCCGCCGGGGTGCTGCGCGGGGCGCTCGGCGCGGTCGGCATCCTGCCGGACGACTTCGAGTTCTCCTACGGCCCGATCCCGGCGATCGCCGCGGTCGGCATCGGCGTGATCGCCGCGCAGGTGGCGGCGTTCGCGGTGGCCCGCCGGGTGGTGTCGATCCGGCCGGTGGAGGCGCTCAGCGAGGCCCAGACCGAGCAGCCGGGCATCGGCGGCGCCCGGGTGGCCATCGGCGTCCTGCTGTTCGTCCTCGGTTTCGCCGCCTCGCTGCTACCGCTGTTCTTCGGCAGCATCTTCGCGGTGGCCGGGGCCGGCAGCGGCGGGCTGATCATGGTGATCGCGATCCTCATGCTGGCCCCGCCGGTGGTGGCGAGGGCGACCAGGCTGATGGCCGCGCCGTTCCAGCGGCGGTTCGGGACCCTCGGGTTCCTGGCCGTGGCCAACACCCGGGCGAACGCCCGGCGGCTGGCGGCCGGCATCGGCCCGCTGATCCTGGCGATCGGCTTCGCCTCGGTGCAGCTGTTCATCCCGACCACCACGTCGGGTGCGGCCGAGGCGCAGGCCCAGGCGGGCGTCGTCGCCGACTACACCGTGACCAGCGAGTCCGGCGGCCTGCCGGTCAGCGCGCCGAAGTTCATCGCGGGCCTGGACGGGGTGGACGCCGCGGCCGGGACGGTGCGGGTCGACCTGTTCGCCTCGACGAAGATGCTCGGCTCGCCGGAGATCTTCGACTACAAGGCGCAGGGGCTGACCCCGGGCAACCTGAGCCGGGTCGTCGACCTGGACGTCTCCGAGGGCTCCCTGGACAACCTGTCCACGGACACGGTGGCGATCAGCAGCGGGGCGTCGGCCACGCTCGGCGCGAACGTCGGCGGCCAGATCAAGGTGCACATGCCCGACGGGCAGACGCTGGAGCCGAAGGTGATCGCCGTCTACAAGCGCGGCCTGGGCTTCGGCGACGTCACCCTGTCCTACGACACCGTGCTCCAGCACAGCTCGCGCCGGATGTACGACTCGGTGCTGGTCCGGGCCAAGGCCGGCGCCGACAAGAAGAAGGTGATCGGGGAGCTCACCGGGCTCAACGACCGCTACCCCGGGGTGCACGTCCAGGACAAGGGCGGCCTGTCCGCCGCCCAGGCGAAGGCGGGCACGACCAACCTGTTCGGCAGCGCGCTGCCGCTGATCCTGGTCTTCGGGTACATCGCGGTGGCCGTCGCCAACACCCTGGTGATGACCACCCTGTCCAGAGCACGGGAGTTCGCGCTGCTGCGGCTGGTGGGCGCGACCCCCGAACAGGTCATGCGGATGATGCGCACCGAGACGCTGATGCTGATCCTGATCGCGGTGGTGGTCGGCAGTCTGGTGCCCATCGTGCCGTTGATGACGGTGAGCATGGGCCTGACCGGGTCCCTGGTTCCGCACATTCCGCCGCTGCTCTACCTGGCGATCGTGGCGGCGACTTCGGCCCTGGCCGCGGCGGCCGTTCTGGTGCCGACCAAGCTCGCCCTGCGCGCCCGCCCGGTGGAGGCCATCGGACTGCGCGAGTAGCTCCGCCCGCACCATTGCGACACCGACCCGCCGATGGGGTCCGCGACCGCGGACCCCATCGGCGTTTTCGGGTTTCCGGGCAGGTCGAACGGCGTTTCGCAGTGCGGCAACCAGGGTCATTCGGCTGCCGCTTAACGACCCTGACCGGCCCCGCCGCCCGGTGTTAGCCTGCATTCACCAGAGCGAATTCCCCTTTTGTGCAATCCCCGTACCGACGAGCCGTGGATGGAACACGGCCGAACGGGGCTGTTGTGCTGCGCCATTTTCGGATTCCGGTGAATGCGGTGGGTGGGTTTTAGTGAATTCACAGTCATGGCGTGAAAAGGCCGGACGGCTCGCGCGCGAACACGGTGTGCGCTCCCTCCGGTGCGCCTTCTACGACGCCGGCGAACTCCACGTCGCCGAGGCGGGTGCGGAGCCCGGGCCGGCGCCCGCCGCGCCGTTCGCCTCGCTCACCAAGCTCTTCACCGCGACGCTGGCCATGCAGCTGGCCTTCGACGGCGACCTCGACCTGGACCTGCCGGTCGGCGAGTACCTGACCGAACCCTCTTTCTCCGAGCTGAGACTGACGACCCGTCACCTGCTTAGCCACTCCTCCGGGATGGTCTGCGACGGCCCCGGCGACGGCGGGTTGCGGGCCGCCGTCGCGGCCGGCCCGCTGTTCGCCCCCGGCACCGCGTTCTCGTACTCCAACGCCGGGTTCGCCCTGGCCGGAAAGGTCATCGAGGCCGCCGCCGGGGTGAGTTGGCGCAGCGCCGTGACGGACTTCCTGCTCCGGCCGCTGGACATCGAGCCGGCCTTCCTGGCGGCCGAGGAGATCCCCCGCGACCTCGCCCCCGCCGCCGCGATCGCCGGCACCGTCACCGACCTGGTCGCGTTCGCCCGGCTCCACCTGGACGACCGCGACGCCTCGCACGCCGCCCTGCTCGACCGGGAGGCCGTCCGGGAGCTGGCCGAACCGCCCTTCGACACCCTGCCGTTCGGCCTGGCCGACGGCTGGGGCCACGGCTGGGCCCGGTACGGCAACGGCGCCGACCGCTGGCTCGGCCTCGACGGCGTGGGCGCGGGCGCCACCTGCCACCTGCGGATCCAGCCGGAACGCGGCACCGTGATCGCCCTCCAGGCCGACTCCGCGGCCGGCCTCGGCGCCTGGCAGGACCTGCTGGCCCAGCTCCGGGCCGAGGGCGTGGACATCGCCGGCTACGCGCCGGGCCCCGCCGCCGGCGCCGCGCAGGACCTGTCGGACCGCGTCGGGCAGTGGGCCAACGGCGAGACCGTGTACCGGATCCGCCCCGGCGCCGACGCGGCGGACGGCGCGCACCCCGGCGCCACCGTCCTGGTCGACGACGACGGGATGGAGTACGACCTGACCGGCCGAGGCGAGCGCTTCTTCGCCGCCCGGCACCCGCGGCTGCCCGAGGTGGAACACCTCGGCCGCTTCCTGCTCGACCCGGAGACCGGGCGCGCGGACCACATGCAGTTCGGCGGCCGCGTCCTGCGACGCGTCGCCTGAACAGGCTGGAGAGCGAACGTGACGATCACCAACGACAGTGTCCTGTCGCCGGCGCAGCAGCGCCTGTGGTTCCTGAACCGCTTCCAGGAGGGCGCCGCCGGCCACACCCACACGGTGGCGCTGCGGCTGGCCGGCGGCCCGGGTCCGGAGCAGCTGCGCGCCGCGTTGGACGCCCTGGTCCGGCGGCATCCGCTGCTGGGCACCGTGCACCGCGAGGCCGAGGGCCGCTGCCGCCCCGAACCCGCCCCCGACGGCGGGGCGTTCGCCGGGCTGCGGCCCGAGCCGGTCGCCCCCGACGGGCTCGACGAGGCGCTGGCCCGGGCCGCCGGACAGGGCCTGGACCTCACCCGGGAGCCCCCGCTGCGGGCCCGGCTGCTGGCCACCGGGCCGGACGTCCACGTGCTGGTCCTGACCGTGCACGAGATCGCGGCCGACGAGCGCTCCCTCGCCGTGATCGTCGACGACCTGGCCCGGGCGTACGCGGCGGCCACCGCGCCGGCCGCCCCCGGCGAGCCGGAGCCCGCCCCGCAGTACGCCGCGGCGGCCGCCGCCGACCGGGAGCTGAACGGCGCCCCCGAGCGGCCCACCGAGCACGCCGCGGCCGAACTCGCCCACTGGCGCGCCACCCTGGACGGCGCACCGGCGCAGCTCGACCTGCCCGTCGACCGGCCGCGCCCCGCCGTCACCCGCTACGCCGCCGACGAGTACCGGACCACGCTGGACGGCCCGCCGGCCGCGGCCCTCGCCGACCTGGCCGCCGACTGCGGCACAGGCGTCGAGGCGGTGCTGCACGCCGCCGTCGTGGCGCTGCTCGGCCGCTTCGGCGCCGGTGCCGACGTCCCGCTGATCGGCAGCCTGCCCGGCCGCGACGACGGGCGGCGTGCCGCCGTGGTCGGCCCGCTGGCCAACCCGGTGGTGCTGCGGGTCGTCCGCCGGCCCGGCGCCTCCTTCCGCGAGCTGGTCCGCGACTGCGCGGCGGTCGCCGACACGGCCCGGCGCCACGGCGGCGTCCCGTTCGAGACCGTGGTCGGCGACCTGCGGCCCGAGCGCGCGCTCAACCGCCACCCGCTGGCCCAGGTGGCCTTCGACCTCGCCGAGGACCTGCCGGCCCGCCTCGACTTCGGCCCGCTCGACGCCCAGGTGGCCCAACTGCCCCGCCAGCAGTCCCCGTTCGACCTCCAGCTGCGCTTCCGCGCCGCGCCCGACGGCTCCGGGCTGCGCCTGGCCGCGACCTTCAGCACCGAACTGTTCGACGAGGCGACCGTCCGCCGGCTCACCGAGGCGCTGCCGCGCCTGCTGGCCGCCGCCGTCGCCGCGCCGGACGCCGACCCGGACGGCCACGAGGTGCTGGACCCGGCCGAGCGGCACGCCCTGCTGACCGCGTGGAACGCCACCGACCGGCCGGTGCCCGACGCCGACGTCTCCGCGCTGTTCCGGGCCCGGGCCGCCGCCCAGCCCGCGCGGACCGCCCTGATCGCCGGCGACACCGTGCTCAGCTACGCCGAACTGGACGACCGGGCCGAGCGGTTGGCCGGCGAGCTGCGCCGCCACGGCGCCGCCCCGGGCCGGCTCGTCGCGCTGGCGCTGCCGCGCTCCGCCGACCTCGTCGTCGCCCTGCTCGCGGTGGCCCGCACCGGCGCCGCCTACGTGCCGCTCGACCCCGACTACCCGGCCGACCGGATCGGCTACATCCTCGACCACGCCGCCCCCTCGGCGCTGGTCACCGACACCGCGACGGCCGGGCGGCTGCCCGCCACCGCCGCCCACCGGGTGCTGCTCGACGACGAGCAGGTGCGCGCCCGGCTGGCGACGGAGCCCGCCCCGCCGCAGGGCCCCGCCGCGACCGCCGCCGACCCGGCCTACGTCATCTACACCTCCGGCTCCACCGGCCGCCCCAAGGGCGTCGTCATCAGCCGCCACGCGCTGACCAACTTCCTGGTGTCGATGGCCGACCTCTTCCCGCTCGCGGCCGAGGACGTCTGGACGTCCGTCACCACGATCGCCTTCGACATCGCCGCCCTGGAGCTCTACCTGCCGCTGGTCGGCGGCGCCACCGTGGTCCTCGCCGACCGCGCGACCGTCACCGACCCCGCCGGGCTGGGCGCCCTGGTCGGCCGCACCGGCACCACGATCATGCAGGCCACCCCCAGCCTCTGGCAGGCCCTGTGCGACGAGGCCCCGCAGGCGGTGCGCGGCCTGCGGATGCTGGTCGGCGGGGAGGCCCTGCCGGCCGCCCTCGCCGAGCGGATGCGGGCGCTCGGCAGCGAGGTCACCAACCTGTACGGGCCCACCGAGACCACCATCTGGTCCACCGCCGCCCGCCTCGACGACCGCCCCGGCGCGCCGACCATCGGCCGGCCGATCGGCAACACCCGCGTCCGGGTCCTCGACGAGGCGCTGCGCCTGGTACCGGTCGGCGTCGCCGGCGAGCTGTACCTCGCCGGGGACGGCGTCGGCACCGGCTACCTGCACCGCGAGGACCTCACCCGGGACCGCTTCCTGCCCGACCCGTACGGCGCCGAGGGCGAGCGCATGTACCGCACCGGCGACATCGTCCGCTGGGCCGCCGACGGCAACCTGGAGTACGTCGGCCGCGCCGACTTCCAGCTGAAGGTCCGCGGCTTCCGGATCGAGCCCGGCGAGATCGACGCCGTCCTGGAGCGGCACCCCGCGGTGGCCCGCGCCGTCACCGTCGCCCGCGAGTACGCGCCCGGCGACACCCGGCTGGTCGCCTACGTGGTGCCGGCCGGCGAGGGCGGCGCCGACCCGGCCGAACTGCGCGCGCACGCCGCCGCCACGCTGCCCGGGTACATGGTCCCGGCCGTGGTGGTGCCGATCCCCGAGATCCCGCTGACCCCCAACGGCAAGACCGACCGGGCCGCGCTCCCCGACCCGGGCACCGCCGCGACCGGCAGCGGGCACGGGCCGCGCAGCGCCCGCGAGGAGCAGCTCTGCGACCTGTTCTGCGAGGTGCTCGGCGTCGCCTCGATCGGCGTCGACGACAGCTTCTTCGACCTCGGCGGCCACTCCCTGCTCGCCACCCGGCTGATCGGGCGCATCCGCTCGGTGCTGGACGTCGAGGTGCCGATCCGCACCCTGTTCGAGTCGCCCACCGTCGCCGGGCTGGCCGGTCGGCTGGGCAGCGAGCCCGCCCGCCGGGCCGGGCTGGTGCCGGTCGACCGCGACCGGCCGCTGCCGCTCTCCTACGGCCAGCAGCGGCTCTGGTTCCTGTACGACTACGAGTCCCAGGGCACCGAGTACAACTCGCCGCTCGGCCTGCGGCTGACCGGGCCGCTCGACCGGGACGCCCTCGGGCGCGCCGTCGACGCCCTGGTGGCCCGGCACGAGGCGCTGCGCACCACCTTCGCCACCGAGGGCGGCCAGGGCGTGCAGGTCGTCCACGCCCCCGCCCACCGGCCGGTGCGCTTCACCGACCTCGCGGCCGAGGGGCGCGTCGACGACCTCGACCAGCTGCTGCGCACCGAGCTGAGCCGCTCCTTCGACCTGCGCGGCGGCCCGCTGCTGCGCCCCTGGCTGATCCGGCTGGCCGATGCCGAGCACCTGCTCGTCCTCGACATGCACCACATCGTCACCGACGGCTGGTCCAAGGAGGTGATGGCCCGCGAGCTCGTCGCCCTGCTCGGCCAGGAGGCCACCGGCCGGCCCGCCGCGCTGAGCGAACTGCCCCTGCAGTACGCCGACTTCGCCGTGCACCAGCACGGCGACCGGGGCGCGCGGGAGGCCGCCGACCTCGCCTACTGGAAGCGCCGGCTCGACGGCGTGGTGCCGCTGGAGCTGCCGACCGACCGGCCCCGGCCCGCCACCCGCGCCACCCGGGGCGCCGGCCACTCCTTCGAGCTGAGCCCCGAGCTGGTGGCCGCCCTCACCCGGCTCTGCCGCCGGGAGGGCGTCACCCTGTTCACCGTCCTCACGGCGGGCGTCCAGCTGCTGCTGTCCCGGTACGCGCGCCAGCGCGACGTCGCGGTGGGCACCATCGTCTCCGGCCGCGAGCACAGCGAACTGGAGGACGTGCTCGGCTTCTTCGTCAACACGCTGGTGCTGCGCGCCCGGACCACCCCCGACACGACCGTCGGGGCCTTCCTGGCCGACGTCCGGCAGGGCGTGCTGGAGGCCTTCACCCACCAGCACCTGCCGTACGACCGGCTGATCGACGAGCTCAAGCCGGACCGCGACCCCAGCCGCACCCCGCTGATCCAGGCCGCGCTGATGCTCAAGCGGGCCCAGGACGTGCTGCCCGGCCCGGACGGCCTGCGGGTCGAGGAGAGCGCCCTGCCGCGGATGCACGCGTTGTTCGACATCGGCTTCGAGTTCGAGGAGCGCGACGGGCGGCTCGGCGGCCTGGTCGAGTACAGCACGGCGCTCTTCGACCCGGAGACCGTCGCCCGGATCGCCCGCCACCTCACCGTGCTGCTGGAGGGCATGGCGGCGGCCGACCCGGACCGTCTGGTCGACGAGCTGCCGCTGATGGACGAGCAGGAACGCCGGCTGGTCACCACCGGCTGGAACGCCACCGCGACCGGCGCCCGGTTCCACACGGCGACCATCCACGGGCTGGTCGCCGACCAGGCCCGGCGCACCCCGGACGCCGCGGCCGTCACCACCGAGGACCGCAGCCTGACCTTCGCCGAACTCGACGCGCTGACGGACGCGCTGGCCCACCGGCTGGCCGACCGCGGCGTCGGCCCGGGCACCGTCGTCGGCGTCCGCACCCGGCGCGCCGCCGAGATGACGATCGCCCAGCTCGCCGTGCTCAAGGCCGGCGGCGCCTACCTGCCGCTCGACCCCGAACTGCCCGACGACCGGACGGTCTACGTGCTCCAGGACGCCGGGGTGCCGGTGCTCCTCACCCAGCGCGACCTGCCCGGGCCCGAGGCGCCGGACGGCGTCGAGGTGCTGTACGTCGAGGACACCGGGCCCGGCACGCACGACGGGCCGCCCGAGGTCGCCGTCGGCCCGTCCGACCTCGCGTACGTGATCTACACCTCGGGCTCCACCGGCCAGGCCAAGGGCGTGCTGATCGAGCACCGCGGCGTGGTCAACCTGTGCGACTGGTACCGGGACTTCTTCGACGCCGGGCCCGGCGACCGGGCCACCCAGATGGTGCCGCCCGGCTTCGACCCGACGGTGCTGGAGCAGTGGGGCGCCCTCGCCTGCGGCGTGGAGGTCCGCTTCGCCTCCGACCGCGTCCTGGAGGACCCGCACCTGCTCGCCGGCTGGATCGTCGAGCAGGGGATCACCCTCATCCTCATCCCGGCGCCGCGCCTGGAGGCCCTGCTCGACCAGCCCGCACTGCACCGGGGCCGGGTGCGCCACATCCTCACCGGTGCCGACGTGGTGCGCCGCCGGCTGCCGCGCGGCTCCACGATGGCCCTGTCCAACCTGTACGGCCCGACCGAGACCACCGTGCTCACCACCGGCACGGTGCTGGAGGCGGAGGAGGACGCCCCGGTCGGGCGGCTGCCCTCGATCGGCCGGCCCATCGCCAACACCACCGGCTACGTGCTCGACGAGCGCCGCGAGCCCGTCCCGGTGGGCGTGCCCGGCGAACTGTTCGTCGGCGGCGCCGGGGTGGCCCGCGGCTACCTGGGCCGCCCGGAGCTCACCGAGGAGCGGTTCGTCCCGGACCACCTCGCCGCCACCGCCGGCTCGCGGCTGTACCGCACCGGCGACCTCGTCCGCTGGCTGCCCGACGGCACGATCGAGTTCCTCGGGCGGATCGACAACCAGGTCAAGGTGCGCGGCTACCGGATCGAGCTGGGCGAGATCGAGACCGCGCTGCTCGACGACGAGAGCGTCGAGCAGACCGCGGTGGTCGCCCGGACCCAGCCGTCCGGCCAGACCGCGCTGACCGGCTACGTGGTGCCCGCGGACGGCGCCGCCGACCCGGAGAAGATCCGGGCCCGGCTCGCCGAGCGGCTGCCCGGCTACATGGTCCCCCCGGTCGTCATGGTCCTGGACGCGTTCCCGATGACCACGAGCGGCAAGATCGACCGGCGGGCCCTGCCGGAGCCGGTGGAGCAGCGGCCGGCCGGCGAGCCCACCGCGCCCCGGGACGAGACCGAGGAGGCGCTGGCCGGGATCTGGGCCGAGGTGCTGGGCGTGCCCGTCGTGGGAGCCGAGGACAACGTCTTCGACCACGGCGCCAACTCGGTGCTCACCCTCCAGGTCACCGCCCGGATCCGGGAGGTGTTCGGCGTCGGGGTCTCGGCCCGGCACGTGTTCGCCGCCCGCACCGTGGCGGCCCTGGCGGACCAGGTCCGCAAGCAAGTACTCGAAGACGTGCGCCGGACACCGGCGGACCGGACGACGACGCGCGGTGGCGCGCGGGGGAGCAACCGATGACAGACCAGCGACACAGCGAGGGCCAGGACGCCGACGAGATCCTGCGGCAGCGGCTGGCGGCCGCCGGCGGCGGCGACCGCGACGCGATCCGGCCCGGCGGAGACGGCCCGGCCCCGCTCTCCTTCGGTCAGGAACGGCTCTGGTTCCTCCAGGAGTTCGAGACCGACGCGGTCGAGTACACCACCTCCTTCGGCCTCCGGCTGCGCGGCGGCCTCGACCTGGCCGCGCTGCGCACCGCGCTGACCGGCCTGGTCGAGCGGCACGAGCCGCTGCGCACCGTCTTCACCACCGAGGACGGCGTGGCCCGCCAGGAGGTCCGGCCCGCCTACGCCCCGGACACCGAGCCGGTGGACCTGAGCGCGCTGGGCGCCGAGGAGCGGGAGGCCGAGTTCGCCGCGCTGCTGCGCCGCGAACTCGCCACCCCCTTCGACCTCGCCAGCGGCCCGCTGCTGCGCTCCACGGTCGTGCGGCACGGCCCGGACGACCACGCGCTCTTCCTCAACCTGCACCACATCGCCGCCGACGGCTGGTCCAAGGGCCTGCTGACCGGCGAACTCGGCGAGCTCTACCGGGCCGCCGTCGAGGGCCGCCCGCACACCCTCGCCCCGCTGCCGGTCAGCTACCGCGACTACTCCCGCTGGCAGCGCGAGCGCTGCACCGACGACCGCCTGGCCGGTCAACTGGACTACTGGCGCGACGAGTTGGCGGACATCCAGCCGCTGGAGCTGCCCACCGACCGGCCCCGCCCGGCGGTGCGCACCACCGTCGGCGCCCTGCACGCCTTCCAGGTCGACGCCGAGGTCGCCGCCGGCCTCGACACGCTCGGCGCCGAACGCGGCACCACGCTCTTCGCCGTGCTCGCCGCCGCCACCCAGGTGCTGCTGGCCCGGCACACCGGCCAGCGCACCGTAGGCCTCGGCACCGTGTCGGTGGGCCGCGACCGCACCGAACTGGAGCCGCTGGTCGGTTTCTTCGTCAACACCCTGGTCCTGCACGGCCGGATCGACCTGGACGAGGCCTTCGGCGACCTGCTGGAGCGCACCACCGACCAGCTCTGGGACGCCCTCAGCAGCCAGGACGTCCCCTTCCACCGCCTGGTGGACGAGATCCAGCCCGAGCGCGACCCGAGCCGGACCCCGCTGGTGCAGGCCGCCCTGGTGCTCCAGAACGCGCCCGGCGGCCTGCCCGACTTCGGCGGCCCGGCCGTCGAGGAGTTCCGCGCGCCCTCGGTGTCCTCCATCTTCGACCTGACCCTGGAGTTCGCCCCGGCCGCCGACGGCACGCTGGGCGGGACGGTGGAGTACAACACCGACCTGTTCGACGCCTCGACCATCGACGCGCTCTGCACCCGCCTGCTGCTCCTGCTGGCGGGCGTCGCCGCCGACGCCGACCGCCCGGTCGGCGACCTGCCGCTGCTCACCGCCGCCGAACTCACCACCGTCACCCGCGACTGGGCCGAGAACCGGGTGCCCTACCCGGCCGACCGGACCGTCCACTCGCTGGTCGCCGAGCAGGCCGCGGCCACCCCCGACGCCGTCGCCGTCACCGCCGCCGAAGGAGAGTTGACGTACCGTCAGCTCGACGAGCGGGCCGACCGGCTGGCCCACCTGCTGCTCGACCGGGGCGCCCGCCCCGGGCAGCACGTCGCGGTCTGCCTGCCCCGCGGCACCGGCCTGGTCGTCGCCCTGCTGGCCGTGCTCAAGGCCGGCTGCGCCTACGTGCCGCTGGACCCGGACTACCCGGCCGACCGGCTGGAGTTCATGCTCGCGGACACCGGGGCCGCGCTCTGCGTCACCGACCGGGAGCTGCTCGAACGGCTGCCCGACCTGGCCGTCCCGGCCCTGCTGCCCGCCGAGCGCACCGCCGAGCTGGCCGCCCTCCCGGCCGGGCCGCCGAGCACCGGCGCGGGGCCGGAGAGCGCCGCCTACGTCATCTACACCTCCGGCTCCACCGGCAAGCCCAAGGGCGTCGTGGTCGAGCACCGCGCCATCGTCCGGCTGGTCCGCGGGGCCGACTACGCCCCGCTGGCGGCCGACGACGTGGTGGCGCAGGTCGCCGACGCCACCTTCGACGCGGCGACCTTCGAGTTCTGGGGCCCGCTGGTGGCCGGGGCGCGGATCGCCGTCATCACCAAGGACGTCCTGCTCGACCCGCCGGCCTTCGCCGCCGCACTGCGCTCGACCGGCGCCACCGCGATGTTCCTCACCGCCGGCGTCTTCAACCAGGTCGTCGGCCTGGAGCCCACCGCCTTCGGCGGCATGCGCCACCTGCTGGTCGGCGGAGAGGCGCTCAACCCGCGCCGGATCGCCGAACTGCTGGCCGGCGGCGCCCCGCCGCAGCGGCTGGTCAACGGCTACGGCCCGACCGAGACCACCACCTTCGCCGTCTCCCACCTGATCCGCGAGACCGACGGCGTACGCGCCATCCCGATCGGACGCCCGATCTCCAACACGGCCGTGTACGTCCTCGACGAGCGCCGCCGCCCCGTCCCGCCCGGCACGCCCGGCGAACTCTGGATCGCCGGCCCCGGCGTCGCCCGCGGCTACCTGGGCCGCCCGGAGCTGACCGAGGAGCGCTTCCAGCCCTCGCCGTTCGCGGCGGAGCCCGGCGAGCGGATGTACCGCACCGGGGACGTGGTGCGCTGGGCCGACGGCCTGGTCGAGTACCTCGGCCGCGCCGACACCCAGGTCAAGGTCCGCGGCTACCGGATCGAGCCCGGCGAGGTCGAAGCCGTCCTGGAGGCCCACCCCGCGGTGGCCGAGGCCCTGGTGGTCGCCCTCACGGACGGCGACCACAAGCGGCTGGTCGGCTACCTGCGCGCCGAGCCCGGCGCCGTCATCGCGCCGCAGGACCTGCGGGCCTTCGCCGAGCAGCGGCTGCCCTCCTACAGCGTTCCGACCGCCTTCGCCACCCTCGACGCCTTCCCGCTCACCCCCAACGGCAAGGTCGACGTCCGGGCCCTGCCGGCGCCGGACGCCCCCCTGGAGCGGGAGGACTACCGGGCCCCCGAGGACCCGGCCGAGCAGGCGCTCGCCGAGGTCTGGTCGGAGGTGCTCGGCATCGGCAAGGTCGGCGTCGACGACAACTTCTTCGAACTCGGCGGCGACTCCATCCTGAGCATCCAGGTGGTCGCCCGGGCCCGCCGGGCCGGACTCGTCATTACCTCGAAGGACATCTTCTCCCGGCAGTCGCTCGCCGACCTCGCCCGCGCCGCCCGCCCGGTGGAGGAGGCCCCGGTCGTCCAGGCCGACGCGGACGACCACGAGCCGGCCCCGCTCGGCCCCGTCCAGGAGTGGTTCTTCGCCCACCACACCCGCGGCGCCCACCACTTCAACCAGTCCGTGCTGATCACCCTGGACGGCGCGGTCGACGAGCCCGCGCTGGCCCGCGCCCTGGCCGGCCTCGTCCGCCGGCACGAGGCCCTGCGCACCCGCTTCGCCACCGGCCCCGACGGCCGGCGGGTCCAGACCGTCAGCGCGCCGGACGCCGACGCCGTGCCGGCCGAGGCCCGGATCGAGCGGATCACCCTCGACCAGGCCGCCCCCGGGGAGCGCGCCGCCGCCATGCGCACCCTCGCCGAGGCCGCGCAGGCCTCGCTGGACCCGGCCGAAGGGCCGCTGGTGCGCACCCTGCTGTTCGACCACGGCGTCGGCGAGCCCGCGCGGCTGCTGCTCACCGTGCACCACCTGGCCGTGGACGGCGTCTCCTGGCGGATCCTCCTGGAGGACCTGGAGAGCGCCTACCGGCAGGCCGTCCGCGGCGAGGACGTCGACCTCGGCCCGGCCGGCACCTCGTACCGCGGCTGGGCGCGCCGCCTCGCCGCCTTCACCCGGGACGGCGGCCTGGACGACGAGCTGGCGCACTGGGCCCGCCCGGTGCCGGCCGGCTCCGCCGACCTGCCCACCGACCGGCAGGGCCGCAACAGCGTCGGCGACACCCGCGCCGTCAGCGCCGGCCTCGACGCCGAGCGCACCCGGCAACTGCTCCAGGACGTGCCCGCCGTCTACCGCACCCAGGTCAACGACGTCCTGCTGACCGCGCTCGGCCGCGCGCTCGCCCGCTTCACCGGCCGGGCCCGCACCCTGATCACCCTGGAGGGCCACGGCCGCGAGGAGATCCTGGACGGCACCGACGTCTCCCGGACGGTCGGCTGGTTCACCTCGATCTTCCCGGTGCTGCTGGAGTCCCCGGCCGACCGCCCGCTCGGCCGGCTCATCCGCGACACCAAGGAACTGCTGCGCGCCGTGCCCGGCCGCGGCGCCGGCTACGGCCCGCTGCGCTACCTGCGCGGCGACCAGCCGCAGGCCGGCGCCCTGGCCGGGGCGCCGCAGCCCCAGGTCAGCTTCAACTACCTCGGCCAGTGGAGCGACGCCGCGGCCGGCAGCGAGCTGTTCCGCGCCGTCGAGCCGGACTACGGCCTGGACCACCACCCCGACGAGGAGCGGCCGCACCTGCTGGACATCGTCGGCGAAGTCCGGCACGGCGTGCTGACCTTCGACTTCCACTACGCGCCGCAGCGCCACGACCAGGCCACCGTGCAGCGGCTCGCCGACGACTTCGCGGCGGCCCTGACCGAACTCGTCGAGCACTGCCTAACCCCCGGCGCCGGCGGCGCCACCCCCGGCGACTTCCCGCTGCTCACCCTCGACCAGGCGACCGTCGACCGGCTGGTGCCGGCCGGCTCCACCGTCGAGGACATCCACCCGCTGACCCCGATGCAGAGCGGGATGCTCTTCCACACCCTCAACCAGGACGGCGTCGGCGCCTACTCCGACCACGTCGCCTTCCGGCTGGAGGGCGTCCGCGACGTCGACGCGCTGGCCGCCGCCTGGCAGCACGTGGTCGACCGCACCCCCGCGCTGCGCACCCGGCTGGTCTGGGACGGCGTCCCCGAGCCCGTCCAGGTGGTCGAGCGCACCGCCCGGCTGACGGTCCGCCGCCTCGACTGGACCGGCCTGCCCGCCGCCGAACTGGACCGCCGGCTCAAGGCGCTGATCGACGAGGAGCGCGCCACCGGGATCGAGCTGTCCCGGGCGCCGCTGATGCGCCTCGCCCTCGCCCGCGAGGACGAGCGGACCGTCCGCGTCGTGTGGACCTTCCACCACGCCGTCCTGGACGGCTGGAGCACCTCGCACCTGTTCGCCGACCTCTTCGCCGCCTACCAGGCGCTCACCGACGGCAGGGGCAAGGCCCCGGCCCTGCCCGAGCGCCGGCCGTTCCGCGACTACGTCGCCTGGCTGGCCCGGCAGGACAAGGACGCGGCCGCCGCCCACTGGAGCGCCCTGCTGGGCGACCTGGACGCGCCGACCCAGCTGCCCTTCGGCCGCTCGGTGCCCCAGGGCCACGAGTCCCAGTCCGCCGGGCAGGTCCGGGTGGGCCTGTCCGGCGCCGAGACCGACGCGCTGGTCGCGATGGTCCGCCGCCACCGGCTCACCCTCAACACCGCCGTCCAGGGCGCCTGGGCGATCCTGCTGGCCCGCCACTCCGGGCAGCGCGACGTCTGCTTCGGCACCACCGTGGCCGGCCGCCCGACCGAGCTGCCCGGCGCCGACACCATGGTCGGCAACCTGCTCAACACCCTGCCGCTGCGCACCGAGGTCGACCAGGACGCCCCGCTGGTGGAGTGGCTGGCGGCCCTCCAGGCCGAGCAGGCCGAATCCCGGCGCTTCGAGTACTCCTCGATCGCCGAGATCCAGCGCAGCAGCAAGGTCCCGCGCGGCAGCGCGCTGTTCCAGACCCTGGTGGTGTTCGAGAACTACCCGGGCAACGGGGCCGCCGCCGAACGCCACGGACTGCGGCTCAGCGACGTCCGCGCCGTCGACACCACCAGCTTCACGCTGGACCTCACCGCCTACGACGACGACGGCTCGCTGACCCTGCTGCTCTCCTACGACCCGGCGCTCTACGACCGCGCCCAGGCCGAGGTGCTGGCCGACCAGCTCGCCGTCCTGCTCGGCAGCATGCCCACCGCCCCCGGCCAGCGGGTCGGCGACGTCCCGATGCTGTCGCTGCGCGCCCGCGACCGCGTCCTGTACGAGTGGAACGACACCGGCACCCCGGGCGCCGACGCCTGCCTGCACGAGCTGATCGCCGAACAGGCGCAGCGGACCCCGGACGCCGAGGCGGTGGTCTTCGAGGAGACCGCGCTGACCTACGCGGACCTGGAAGCCCGGGCCAACCGGCTGGCCCAGCACCTCGTCGGCCAGGGCATCGGCCCGGAGACCGTCGTCGCCATCTGCCTGGACCGAGGCCCGGACACCGTCGTCGCCGCCCTCGGCGTCCTCAAGGCCGGCGCCGCCTACCTGCCGCTGGACCCCACCCACCCCGCCGAGCGGCTGCGCCTGGTGCTGGACGACAGCGCCGCCGCGATGCTCGTCACCCAGCGGGACCTCGCCGAGCGGCTCCCGCTGTGCGACGCGACCGTGCTCTGCCTGGACGCCGACCGCGAGGAGATCGACAGCTGGCCCGCCGAGGCGCCCAGCACCGAGGTGACCCCGGACAACCTCGCCTACGTCATCTATACCTCCGGCTCCACCGGCAAGCCCAAGGGCGTCACGGTCGAGCACCGCAGCGTCGCCCGGGCCGCCGCCGCCTGGCGCGAGGCCTACCGGCTCGACCGCGGCCCCGTCCGCCAGCTCAACCTCGCCAGCATGGCCTTCGACGTCTTCGTCTCCGACCTGACGCACGCGCTGACCACCGGCGGTGCCCTGGTGCTCTGCCCGAAGGACGCCACCACCGACCCGGTGCGCCTGCTCGACCTGATGGAGCGCCAGCGCGTCACCCACGTCGAGACGGTGCCCTCGCTGGCCAACGCGCTGGCCGACGAGGCCGCCCGCAGCGGCCGGGCCTTCCCGCCGCTGCGCTACCTGGCCGTCGGCTCGGATAACTGGCGCACCGACGACTGCCGGCGGCTGCTGAAGAGCGTCGCCCCCGGCACCGTCGTGCTCAACTCCTACGGCGTCACCGAGGCCACCGTCGAGTCCTCGTACTTCACCGTCACCCCGCAGAGCCTGCCGGACGTCGCGTCCGTGCCGATCGGCCGGCCCATCCCGGGCACCCGGATGTACGTCCTGGACGCGGACCTGGAGCCGCTGCCGGTCGGCGTCGTCGGCGAGCTCTACCTCGGCGGCAGCGGCGTCACCCGGGGCTACCTGGGCCGCCCCGACCTCACCGAGGAGCGCTTCTCCGCCGACCCGTTCACGCCCCACCCCGACGGCCGGCTCTACCGCACCGGCGACCAGGCCCGCTTCCTGCCCACCGGCGACGTCGAGTTCCTCGGCCGCGGCGACGACCAGGTCAAGATCCGCGGGTTCCGGGTGGAACTCGCCGAGATCGAGGCCGTCCTGCGCCGCCACCCCGACGTCCTGGAGGCCGTCGCGGCGCTGCGCTCCGAGCCGGGCGCCGTCCTGACCGGGTACGTCGTGCCCCGGCCGGACACCGCGCCGGAGAGCGCCGAACTGCGCCGCTACCTGGAGGGCTCGCTGCCCCGCCACATGGTGCCGCAGGCCTTCGTCCGGCTCGACCGGCTGCCGCTGAACGCCAACGGCAAGGTGGACCGGCGGGCGCTGCCGGCCGCGGCCGCCGACGACCGCCCGGTCACCACCAGGACGGCCCCCCGCAACCCCGCCGAGCAGGCGCTCGCCGGGCTCTGGGCGGAGGTCTTCCGGGTGCCCGAGGTCGGCGTCGACGACAACTTCTTCGACCTGGGCGGTGACTCGATCCTGAGCATCCAGGTCGTCTCCCGGGCGCGGCAGTTGGGACTGCGCCTCAGCTCGCAGGACATCTTCAGCCACCAGACCATCGCCGGGATCGCCGCGGCGATCTCCACCCACGAACCCGAGGAGCCGGCCGGCGTGAACACCGAACCCGTCACCGGAAGGGCGCCGCTGACCCCGATCCAGCGCGCCTTCTTCCACCACCACACCGAGGCCCCCCAGCACAGCACCATGTCCGTGCTGGCCGAGCTGCGCGAACTCCCCGACGAGGCGCACCTGCGCACCGCGCTAGACGCCCTCCTCACCCACCACGACGCCCTGCGCACCCGCTTCCGCACCGTCTACGGCCGCTGGCAGCAGGAGATCGCCGCCCCCGGCGACGGCTGGCCGCTGGAGCGGCTGGACCTCACCCTGGAGGCCGACCCGGAGGGCGCGCTGCTGGCCGCCGCCACCGCCGCCCAGTCCGGCTTCGACCTGGCCGAAGGCCCGCTGGTGCGGGCCGTGCTGGCCGACCTCGGCGGCACCGCCGGCGCCCGGCTCTTCCTCACCGCCCACCACCTGGTGGTCGACGCGGTCTCCTGGCAGACCCTGCTCGGCGACCTGGAGACGGCCTACCGGCAGGCCGCCGAGGGCCGGCCGGTCGACCTCGGCTCGCGCGGCACCTCCTTCCTCGACTGGTCCCGCCGGCTCTCCGAGCACACCGCGGTCGGCGGCTTCGACGAGGAGCTGGACCACTGGTTCGCGGCCGGCCGCGCCGGCGGCGAGCCGCTGCCCGCCGACCTCACCGGCACCCCGACCGTCGCCACCGCCGCCGCCGTCCGGGTCGGCCTGGACGCGGACAGCACCGACGCGCTGCTGCGCGAGGTCCCCGCGGTCTACCGCACCCAGGTCAACGACGTCCTGCTGACCGCGCTCGCCCGGGTGCTCGCCGACTGGACCGGCCGCTCCGCCGTCCTGGTGGACCTGGAGGGCCACGGCCGCGAGGAGATCTTCGACGACGTCGACCTGAGCCGCACCACCGGCTGGTTCACCACCTCCTTCCCGGTCGCCCTGGACACCGCCGACGGCGCCGACTGGGGCGCCCGGCTGCGCTCCGTCAAGGAGCAGCTGCGGGCCGTCCCGCAGCGCGGCCTCGGCTACGGCGCGCTGCGCCACCTCAGCCCGGCCGGGGCGCCCGGCGAACTGCTGGCCGAAGGCCCCCGCGCCCAGGTCGGCTTCAACTACCTCGGCCGGGTCGTCGACGGCCACGGCGGCGGCCTGCTGCACGACGTGCGGCTCGGCTACGGCACCGAGCAGGCGCCCGGGGAACTGCTGGAGTACCCGCTCGACATCGTGGCGTACGTGCGCGACGGCAAGCTCGGCTTCGAGCTGTTCCACTCCACCGCGACCCACACCACCGAGACCGTCCAGCGGGTCGGCGACCAGCTGGTCGAGGCCCTGCGCGGGATCGTCGCGCACTGCCGCGAGGCCGGCGCCGCCGCCTCCGGGGCCACCCCCTCGGACTTCCCGCTCGCCCGGGTCGACCAGCCGCTGCTGGACGAGCTGACCCGCTCGGGCCGGATCGCCGACCTCTACCCGGCCACGCCGATGCAGCACGGCCTGCTGTTCCACAGCCTCACCGAGGAGGGCGAGGGCGTCTACCTCGGCCAGCTGTCCTTCCTGCTGGAGGGCGGCGTGGACGCGGACGCCTTCGCCGAGGCCTGGCAGCGCCTCGCCGACCGGACCCCGATGCTGCGCACCGCCTTCGCCCGGGTGGACACCGACCAGCCGCTCCAGGTGGTCCGCGAGCACGTCACCGTGCCCGTCGAGCGGCTGGACTGGAGCGCCCTGCCGGCGGCCGAGCGCGAGCAGCGGTTCGCCGCCCACCTCGCCGAGGACCGCACCCGCGGCATCGACCTGGCCGTGGCGCCGCTGATGCGCCTGGCCCTGATCGACGAGCCGGACGGCGCCCTGCGGGTCGTCTGGACCTCGCACCACCTGCTGCTGGACGGCTGGAGCAGCGCCGAACTGGTCTCCGAGGTGGTCGACGACTACCTCCGGCTCACCGGCCACGACCGGCCCGGCCCGGCCGCCCGCCGCCCGTTCCGCGACTACGTGGCCTGGCTCGGCGAGCAGGACCTGGCCGAGGCCGAGCGCTACTGGCGCGGGCAGCTCGACGGCTTCACCGCCCCGACCGCCCTGCCGGCCGACCGGGCCGGCGAGGAGGCGGCCCGCCAGGGCAGCGAGGCGACCAGCGTCTTCCAGCTGGAGCCCGAGGTCACCGAGCGGCTCGCCGAGGTCGCCCGGCGCCACCGGCTCACCACCAACACGCTCGCCCAGGGCGCCTGGGCGCTGACGCTCTCGCGCTACGCGGGGGAGCGGGAGGTCTGCTTCGGCTCGGCCGTCTCCGGCCGCCCCGCCGACCTGCCCGACGTCGAGTCGATGATCGGCCTGTTCATCAACAACCTGCCGGTGCGGGTCGAGGTCCGCCCCGAGCAGCCCGTCCTCGACTGGCTGGGCGACCTCCAGCGCGGCCAGGTCCAGGCCCGCAGCCACGAGTACGTCTCGCTGGCCCAGATCCGCGGCTGGACCGGACTGCCCGCCGGGGTCGACCTGTTCGACAGCTACGTGGTCGTCGAGAACTACCCCTTCGACGGCGAGATGGGCTCCGACCAGGGCATCCGGATCCGCGACGTGCGCTCCCAGGAGCCCACCAGCTACGCCATGGTGCTCGCGGTCTTCGCCGGAGAGCAGCTCTCCTTCCGGCTCGCCTACGACCCCGGGCTCTTCGACGCCGACACCGCCGACCGGGTCACCGGCGACCTGCGGGCCCTGCTGGAGGAGATCGCGGCCGAGCCCGAGCGCACCCTCGCCGAGCTGCGCGCGCTGGCCCCCGCCCACCGGGAGCGGCTGCTCACCGGCCACAACGAGACCGCCACCGCGCTCACCACCGACGCCCTGGTGCCCGAGCGGTTCGCCCGCCAGGCCGCCGCCACCCCGCAGGCCGTCGCCCTGGTCCACGGCGGCGAGCGGATCACCTTCGCCGAGCTGGACGAGCGGGCCAACCGGCTCGCCCACCACCTCGCCGACCGGGGCGTCGGCCCCGAGGTGCCCGTCGCGGTCTGCCTGCGGCGCGGCCCCGGCCTGATCACCGCGCTGCTCGCGGTGCTCAAGGCGGGCGGCGTCTACACCCCGCTGGACCCGGCCGCCCCGGCCGAGCGGCTGCGGCTGCTGGTCGAGGACGTCAAGCCCCGGGTGGTGATCGCCGACGAGGCCGCGAGCACCACGCTGGCGCTGCCCGCCGACGTCGCCCTGGTCGTCCCGGAGCGCGAGCGGGACGCGATCGCGGCCCGGCCCGGCACCGCCCCCGACCCGGACCTCGCCCCGGAGCACGCCGCCTACGTCATCCACACCTCCGGCTCCACCGGCAGGCCCAAGGGCGTGCTGGTCGAGCACGGCAGCCTGGCGAACCTGCTCGACAGCCACCTGCGGACGGTCTTCGAGCCGCTGCGCGAGGCCTGCGGCGACCGGCAGGTCCGGGTCGCCCACCTGGCGCCCGCGTCCTTCGACGCCTCCTGGAACCCGGTGCTGTGGATGGTCGCCGGCCACGAACTGCACCTGGTCGACGACGAGGTGCGGCGCGACGCGCACGCCCTGGTCGCCTACCGCGCCGAGCAGCGGATCGACTTCCTGCAGACCACCCCGTCCTGGTTCCGCCAGCTCGACGACGCCGGACTGCTCGCCCCCGGCACGCACCCGCTGCGCGGGGCGGCGCTCGGCGGCGAGGCGATCGGCCAGGCCCAGTGGGACCGGCTGCGCGCCCAGTCCGACCTGATCGCCTACAACTTCTACGGGCCCACCGAGGCCACCGTGGACGCGCTGGTCTGCCGGGTCGCCGACAGCCCCCGGCCCGTCCTCGGCCTGCCCGTCCAGAACGTCCGGGCCTACGTCCTGGACCCGGAGCGCAACCTCGCCCCGGTCGGCGCGCCCGGCGAGCTGTACCTGGCCGGCGACGGCCTGGCCCGCGGCTACCTGGGCCGCCCCGACCTGACCGAACAGGCCTTCCTGGCCGCGCCGTTCGACCCCAAGGAGCGGCTGTACCGCACCGGCGACCGGGTCCGCCGGCTGTCCGACGGCAAGCTGGAGTTCCTCGGCCGGCTCGACGACCAGGTCAAGCTGCGCGGCTACCGGATCGAGCCGGGCGAGATCACCGCGGCCCTGGACGCCCACCCGGGCGTCGCCGAGTCCGTCGTCCTGGTCCGCGGCGAGGCCGAGCACGCCCGCCTGGTCGCCTACCTGCGGCCGGCCGCAGGCGGCGTCCCCGGCGGCGCCGAGCTCGCCGGCTACCTCGCCGAGCGGCTCCCGGCCCACCTGGTGCCGGCCGCCTTCGTCGAGGTGGAGTCCTTCCCGCTCACCCGGCACGGCAAGATCGACCGGGCCGCGCTGCCCGACCCGGCCGAGACGGCCGTCGAGGCCACCGAGGAGTGGGTGGCGCCGCGCGACGAGACCGAGAAGCTGATCGCCGGGATCTGGTCCGAGACCCTGCACGTGGAGCGGGTCGGCGCGCACGACAGCTTCTTCGCCCTCGGCGGGCAGTCCCTGACCAGCGTGCAGGCGATCACCAGGATCAAGCAGACCTTCGGCATCCGGATCGCCTTCCGCAGCCTCCTGGAGAACCCCACCGTGGCGGGGGTGGCGCGACTCGTCGAGGACGCGCTGCTGGAGGAACTGGAGCGAGAGGCCGCGCGCCAGTCGGCGCCGGCGGCGGAGTGAGGGGCGACCAACATGAGTGAAACCCAGACGTCCACGTCCCGCGAGGACCGCATCGCGGCCCTGCCCGAACACCTGCGGGCCCTGCTGCGGGACCGCCTGGCGGGCGCCGAGGCACCCGCCCCCGAGGCCGCCGCGAGCACCGCGCTGCGCCCCGTCGACCGCAGC
Organism: Kitasatospora sp. NPDC086801; assembly: GCF_044745805.1. Lineage (NCBI taxonomy): Bacteria > Bacillati > Actinomycetota > Actinomycetes > Kitasatosporales > Streptomycetaceae > Kitasatospora > Kitasatospora sp. NPDC086801. The sequence goes on along the minus strand of NZ_JBIVAX010000015.1, from coordinate 61,580 downwards.
CGTCCGCTGCCGATGTCCTTCGCCCAGCAGCGGATGTGGTTCCTGTACGAGTTCGACCCGGAGTCCGTCGGCTACAACTCCTCCTTCGCGCTGCGGCTGCGCGGCGACCTCGACCGCGCGGCGCTGCACCGCGCGCTGTCCGCCGTCGTCGACCGGCACGAGGCGCTGCGCACCACCTACGACCAGGTGGACGGCGTCCCGGTGCAGGTCCCGCACCCGAGCGTGGACATCCCGCTGCCGGTCGTGGAGGCCGGCGGCGGGACGCCCGAGGAGCGGGAGGAGGAACTGCTGCGCCTGGTCCGCGAGGAGGCCGGCCGGCCCTTCGACCTGCGCACCGGCCCGGTGCTGCGGACCCTGCTCGTGCGGCTCTCCGACCGCGAGCACGTGCTCGTCCTGAGCATCCACCACATCGCCCACGACGGCTGGTCGCTGTCGATCGTCACCCGCGAGCTCGGCCAGTACTACGCGGCCGCGCTGAAAGGGCGCGAACCGGACCTGCCCGCCCCGGGGCCGCAGTACGCGGACTACTCGGTGTGGCAGCGCGAACGGGCCTCCGACGGGCGGCTCGACGAGCAGCTCGACTACTGGCGCGAGCAGCTCGACGGCGTCCCCGTGCTGGAGCTGCCGACCGACCGGCAGCGCCCCGCCGTGCCCACCGGGGCGGGCGCCTTCCACGAGTTCAGCGTCCCGGCGGCGACCGTCGCCGGGCTGCGTGAGCTCACCGAGTCCGCCGCGGCGACGCTGTTCATGACGCTCACCGCGGCCACCCAGCTGCTGCTGGCCCGGCTCTCCCGGCAGGAGGACGTCGCGATCGGCACCCCGGTGGCCGGCCGCGACGAGCCCGAACTCGCCGACCTGGTCGGCCTGTTCCTCAACACCCTGGTGCTGCGCGCCCGGCCCGAGCCGGGCCTGGGCTTCCGGGAGTTCCTGGGCCAGGTCCGGGACACCGTGCTGGCCGGCTTCGACCACGCGGAGGTCCCGTTCGAGCGGGTGGTGGACGCCGTCCAGCCCGAGCGCGACCCCAGCCGGATGCCGCTCGCCCAGGTGCTCATCGTCCTGCAGAACGCCCCCGAGGCGGTGCTCGACCTGCCCGGGCTGACCATGGAGCAGCTGGCCCTGCCGCAGGCGAGCACCGGCTTCGACCTCGTGGTGGCCTTCGAGGAGCGCCCCGACGGCAGCCTCTGGTCCGCCCTGGAGTACAGCACCGACCTGTACGACGAGGCCACGGTGCGCCGCTTCGCCGGCCACCTGACCACCCTGCTCGAATCTATCGCCGCCGACCCCGACCAGGAGCTGGGCCGGCTCGACCTGCTCAACCCCAAGGAGCACCACCGGCTCACCGTGGACTGGGCCCGCAACCCGGTGGCCTTCCCCGAACAGGACCCGGTGCACCTGCTGGTGGCCAAGCGGGCCGCCGAACGCCCCGACGCCCTCGCGGTGGTGCGCGGCGACGAGCGGCTCAGCTACGCCGAACTCGACCGCCGGGCCGGCCTGTTGGCCGAGGTGCTGCGCTCCCGCGGCACCCGCCCCGGCGACATCGTCGGGGTCTGCTGCGAGCGCGGCCCCGACCAGGTGGCCGCCACCCTCGCGGTGCTCAAGGCCGGTGCCGCCTTCCTGCCGCTGAACCCGCGCTTCCCGGCCGCCCGCCGGGAACTGATGCTGGCCGAGACCGGCGCCGGGTTCGTCCTCACCGAACGCTCGCTGGCCGCCGGCCCGGGCGAGTCCGCCGCCGAGCCGCTGATCCTGGAGGACCTGCGCCCGCAGCTCGACGCGCACACCGGACCGGTGCCCGGGGGTGACCGGGTGGGGCCGGACGCGCTCGCCTACGTCGTCTACACCTCCGGCTCCACCGGGACGCCCAAGGGCGTGCTGCTGGGCCACGGCGGCCTGACCAACGTGATCAACGCCTCGCGGCTGATCGTCGGCGCCGGGCCCGAGCACACGGTGACCCAGCTCTCCTCGCCCAGCTTCGACGGCGCGGTCTGGGAGACCTTCCTGGCCTTGGTCTCCGGCGCGGCGCTCGCCCTCCCGGCGAACGAGTCCGAGGCGCTCGGCAGCGAGCAGCTGCGCGCCATGGCGGGAGGCCGGCCCACCGTCCTCGCGCTGCCGCCCGCCGCGCTCGCGGCGGTCGAGCCCGAGGCGCTGCCCGTCGGCTCGGTGGTGCTCGCCGTCGGCGACCGCTGCCCGGTCGGCCTGGCCCGCAGGTGGTCGCGGGTCCACCGCTTCATCAACGGCTACGGCCCGACCGAGAACACCGTCGGCGCCACCATGTTCGAGGTCGAGGACGAGGAGGCCGGCGCCCGGCTGTCGATCGGCCGGCCGCTGCCCAACACCGAGGTCTACCTGCTGGACCCGCACGGCAACCCGGTGCCGCCCGCCGTCACCGGCGAGATCCACCTCGGCGGCCGCGGCGTCGCCCAGGGCTACCTGGGCCGCCCGGAGCTGACCGAGCAGCGGTTCGTCCCGCACCCCTTCGCGGACGACCCCGGGGCCCGGCTCTACCGCACCGGCGACCTCGGCGCCTGGCTGCCCGACGGGCGGATCGACTTCCGCGGCCGCGCCGACGACCAGGTCAAGATCCGCGGCTTCCGGGTCGAGCCCGGCGAGATCGAGTCGGCCATGCAGCGCCACCCCGCGGTCGACCAGGCCGCCGTGGTGGTCCGCGAGAGCGACCGCGGCAAGCAGCTCGTCGGCTACCTGGTCGCCGCGCCCGGCCGCGACCGGGGCGAGGCGGTCCGCGAGGTCCGCGAGGCCCTGACCGAGGAACTGCCCGCCTTCATGGTGCCCGCCGCGCTGATCCCGCTGGACGCGATGCCGCTCACCACCAACGGCAAGGTCGACCGGGACGCCCTGCCGGACGCCCGGGAGGCCCTGACCAGGGTCTCCACCCCGCCGAACGGCCCGGTGGAGACCGCGCTGGCCGAGGTGTTCCGCTCGGTGCTGGGCATCGAGGACGTCGGCGCCGAGGACGACTTCTTCCTGCTCGGCGGCGACTCCATCCTCTCCACCCAGGTGGTCGCCCGGGCTCGCCAGGAGGGCCTGCACTTCACCGCCCGGGACCTCTTCCAGCACAAGACCGTCGCCGCGCTCGCCAAGGCCGCCGGGACGGGGGAGAGCGGGCCGGCCGAGGAGGACCCGTACCGCACCGGGCCCGTGCCGCTGACCGCCGTGCAGCAGTGGTTCTTCGAGCACCACACCGTCAACCCGGACCACTTCAACCAGTCGCTGCTGTTCGAACTCGTCCCGGGCGCCGACGTCGAGGCCCTGCACGCGGCCCTGGCCGCGCTGGTCGGGCGGCACGACATGCTGCGCGCCCGCTACACCCGCGACGACGACGGCACCTGGTCCCAGGAAGTGGCGGCCGAGGCCGATGGCTGCTGGGACTTCCACCGGCTCGACCTCGCCGGGGTACAGGACGCCGAGGAGCGCGCCGCCGAGGCGTTCCGGCAGGCCCAGCGGGGCCTGCGGCTGGCCGACGGGCCGCTGCTGCGCGCCGTCCTCGCCGACCTCGGACCGGACCGCCCGGCCCGGCTGTTCCTCACCGCGCACCACCTGGTGGTCGACGGCGTCTCCTGGCGCATCCTGCTCGACGACCTGCGCTCCGGCTACGCCGACCTGACGGCCGGCCGGCCCCTCCGGCCCGCCCCGCGCTCCACCTCCTTCGGCCAGTGGTCCCGCCGACTGCGCGAGCACGCCCTGACCAGCGGCTTCGACGACGAGCTGGCGCACTGGCGGGCGCTGCCCGCACCCGCCGGGGAGCCCCTCGACACCGGCCGGTTCGGCGACCGCCGCACCGCGCGGCACACCCTGACCGAGGACGAGACTGAGGCGCTGCTGCGCCGGGTGCCCGGCGTGCTGCGCGCGCAGGTCCACGAGGTGCTGCTGACCGCCCTGGCCCAGGCGCTGGCCGCCCAGGGCCACGCCGACGACGGCGGCACCGTGATCGACCTGGAGGGGCACGGCCGCGAGGAGATCCTGGACGGGGTCGACCTGTCCCGCACCGTCGGCTGGTTCACCACGATCTACCCCGTCCTGCTCGACGTGCCCGCGGACCTGGCGCCGACCGCCGCCGTCCGGACGGCCAAGCGCCGGCTGCGCGCCGTCCCGCGCCGAGGCATCGGCCACGGCGTCCTGCGGCTGGCGGCGGCCGCCGCCGCCCGGGAGGACCTGCTGGTCCCGGCGCCCAGGGCCCGGATCGGCTTCAACTACCTCGGCCAGTGGGACAACCAGCTGCCCGAGGGGGACCGGCTGATCCTGAGCCACCTGGACCACGGCGGCGGCGACCACGAGCCGGGCGAGACCCGCACCTACGAGCTGGACGTCGCCGCCGCGGTCGAGGGCGGCCGGATGGAGCTGTCCTGCGTGTACGCGGGCGGCCGGTTCGACGAGGCGGCGGTCACCGCCCTGCTCCAGCGCATGCACGAGGCCCTGCGCGAGATCGTCCGGGCCTGCGGATGACCGGCCGGGCCGGTACGGACACGGCCCCGCGGGGCCGACGGAAGGAAGTGACCGTTTGAACGACGACCAACCCTGGCTGGTGATCCCCCGGCCGCGCCCGGAGGCGACCAGGCGGCTGGTCTGCCTGCCGCACGCCGGCGGCAGCGCCGGCTTCTACCGGCCCTGGGCCAACCACCTCTCGGCGGCCGTCGAACTCCAACTGGTCCAGTACCCGGGGCGGGAGGAGCGGATCGAGGACCCCTTCGTCCAGGACGCCGCGATCCTGGTGGCCCAGCTGACGCGGGCCCTGCTGGAGACCGACCGCCCCGGCGTCGAGACGGTCGTCTTCGGCCACAGCATGGGCGCGCTGCTCGCGTACGAGACCGTGCGGTCGCTGCACGCGCAGGGCCTGCCGGTGGCCCGGCTGGTGCTCTCCGGCTACCCGCCGCCGCAGGCGCCGGCCGGCTCCGGCGACGGACCGGCCGGCCGGGAGCCGGCCCTGCCGCGCAGCGACGACGAGCTCCTCGCCACGGTGGCGGGCCACGGCGGGACCCAGATGTCGATCTTCGACGACCCGGACATCCGGGAGATGGTGCTGCCGATCCTGCGCAACGACTACCTGCTGATCGACTCCTACCGGCCCACCGCGCTCCGCCCGGTGGACTGCGGGGTCGTGGTGCTCACCGGGGACTCCGACGTCACGGTGAGCGTCGAGCGGGCCCGCGGCTGGGAGGCGCTGGCCGGCAAGGAGTTCGCCTTCCACGTGCTGCCCGGCGGGCACTTCTACCTGACCGCGCAGCGGGCCCGGGTCATCTCGCTGCTGCACGACTACCTGCTGGACGGGGACTGAGCCGGCCCGGCCGGGCCGCGTGACCCGGCCGGGCCCCGTGTGACCCCGCCGAACCCCCGCCGAACCCCCGCCGAATTCCGGCGAGTTCCGGCGAGTTCCGCCGAACAGATGGCACCCCCAACCATCGGGTGCCATCTGTTCGGCATGTCGGAAAACCCCCGGCGAAGGCCGGGACGCGCTGGAGTGCGTGTTTCCGCTGAGGCTTAAAAGCCTGTTTTCCGCAGGCGCCGCTGCCGGAGGATTTCGAGCCATGGGACAGCCCGGGCTCCGGGTTGAACGACCGGCTGAGAGGGTCAGGAATGCTGGGCAACGTCGTCATCGTCGGTGGTGGGACATCTGGTTGGATGGCCGCCTCGTACCTGCGCGCCGCATTCGGCGATCGCATTTCCGTCACGCTGGTGGAATCCAAGCGAATCAAGACCATCGGGGTCGGCGAGGCGACCTTCAGCACCGTCCGGCATTTCTTCAACTACCTGGGCCTGCCGGAGCACGTCTGGATGCCCAAGTGCAATGCCACCTACAAGCTCGGCATCCGATTCGAGAACTGGCGGCGCAAGGGCCACTACTTCTACCACCCCTTCGAGCGCCTCCGGATCGTCGACGGCCTGCCGCTCACCGACTGGTGGCTGAACAGCCGCTCCGGCGACCGCTTCGACCAGGACGTGTTCCTGATGGCCGCGATCTGCGACGCCCAGAAGTCCCCGCGCTACCTCGACGGCACCCTCTTCGAGCAGGACTTCAAGGAGGGCGGCAACGCGACCGAGCGCGACACCCTCACCGAGCAGGACACCCAGTTCCCGTACGCCTACCAGTTCGACGCCTCGCTGCTGGCCGACTTCCTCTCCGAGTACTCCACCGAGCGCGGCGCCAAGCACATCGAGGACGACGTGGTCGAGGTCGTCCAGGACGACCGCGGCTGGATCAGCGGCGTGCGCACCAAGGAGCACGGCCTGATCGAGGGCGACCTCTTCATCGACTGCACCGGCTTCCGCGGCCTGCTGATCAACCAGACCCTGGAGGAGCCGTTCACCTCCTTCCAGGACACCCTGCCCAACAACCGCGCGGTGGCGCTGCGCGTCCCGGTCGACATGGAGAAGGACGGCCTGCGCCCCTGCACCACCGCCACCGCCTCGGACGCCGGCTGGATCTGGACCATCCCGCTGTTCGGCCGCATCGGCACCGGCTACGTCTACTCCGACGAGTACACGACGCCCGAGGAGGCCGAGGCCACGCTGCGCGCCAAGGTCGGCCCGGCCGCGGACGACCTGGCGGCCAACCACATCAAGATGCGGATCGGCCGCACCCGCAACGCCTGGGTCAACAACTGCGTCGCCATCGGCCTGTCCAGCGGCTTCGTCGAGCCCCTGGAGTCGACCGGCATCTTCTTCATCCAGCAGGGCATCGAGGAACTGGTCAAGCACTTCCCGGACGCCACCTGGGACCCGGGGCTGCGCCGCTCCTACAACCGCATCGTCGGCAACACCATCGACGGCGTACGGGAGTTCCTCGTCCTGCACTACAAGGCCGCGGCCCGCGAGGACAACGCCTACTGGCGGGACGCCAAGACCCGGGTGATGCCCGACGGCCTGGCCGAGCGGATCGAGCTGTGGAAGGCCAAGCCCCCGACGGAGGCCACCATCTTCCCGCACTTCCACGGGTTCGAGTCCTACTCCTACCTGGCCATGCTGCTCGGCCTCGGCGGCATCGAGCTCAAGGCCCCGCCGGCCGTCGCCCTCCAGGACGGCTCCCGCGCGGAGAAGGAGTTCCAGCTGCTGAGCGACCAGTCCGCCGAGCTCCTGAAGCGCCTGCCCAGCCAGTACGAGTACCTCGCCCAGATGCACTGACCCTTCGGCGCCCCGAGGAAGGAGGCACCATGGACAGTCTTCCGTACGTACCGGCCGCGGTGACGCTCGCTCTGCTCGTCCCCGTGGCACTGCTCGGACGCCGGCTGGCGAAGCTGCTGCGGCAGCCGGAGATCGTCGGCGAGATCATGGCCTGCCTCCTGCTCGGTGCGCTGCTGGCGAGCCAGTGGGGCTGGAAGCCGGCCACCATGGACGGCGGGGCCGTCCTGGAGAAGGCGGGCCACCTCGGCCTCGCGCTCTTCCTGGTGGGCGCCGTCCACGAGATCCGGGCCGGCGGCAGCCGGCTGGGCGGGCGCACCATCGCGCTGACCGCCACCGGCTCGCTGCTGCTGCCGCTCGGCTGCGGCGTCGCGTTCGCCGCGTGGGTCCTGGCCGACGGCTCCCCGGCCCTGCGCGGCGGCGCACCGGCCGGGGTGCTGGTCCTGATGCTGGCGATCGCGCTGGCGGTCACCGCCGTCCCGGTGCTGGCCGGCATCCTGGATGACCGCGGCATGCTCAACACCGCGATCGGCCGGCTCTGCATGGCGGTCGCGGTCTCCATCGACGCCGTCACCTGGTCGCTGCTGGCGATCGCGATCGGCCTGGCGCACGGCGGCGGGAAGATCACCCCGTACCTGGTGTTCGTCGTCGGCCTGCTGGGCGCCTGGCTGATCCGCCGGGCCGGCGGCCTCCCCGGGCCCCGGGCCCGGGCCGGGCGGATCCCGGTGGCGGTGCCGATCGGGCTGACCGCCGCCGCGGCCGTGGCCGCCGCCCTGACCACCTCGCGGCTGGGCCTCACCGACGTGCTCGGCGCCGTCCTGGTCGCCCTGGCGCTGCCGGGCGACGACGGCGCCGGCCCCTGGACCAGGGCCGCCCACACCGTCGGCGGCTGGGGCCGGATCGGGCTGCCGCTGCTGTTCACGGTGACCGGCATGGGCCTCGCCTCGGCGCCGCTCAGCGTGTTCTCCTGGCAGGCCGTCGTCCTGTCCGTGGTGCTCGCGGTCTTCGGCAAGCTGGTCGGCAGCTACTTCGGCGCGAGGGCGGCCGGCCGGCCCCCGGTGGAGTGCATGCGGATCGCGGTGTTCCTCAACGCCCGCGGCCTGACCGAGCTCGCCGTCCTCCAGGCGGGGTACCAGGCCGGGATCCTCACCCCGGCGCTCTTCCTCGCCCTCGTCGTGATGGCCCTGTTCACGACGGTGCTCAGCGGCCCGTTGCTGTGGGTCATCGACCGGCGCACGGCGAACGTGGACGCGCCCCGGACCGCGGAGCCGGTCCCCTACCCAGTCGAGCGGTGAATCACGTGGAACTCGTCACCTCAACCCCCTCCGACTTCCGGACCTTCATGGCCGGATTCCCGAGCGGCGTCGCCATCGTCACCTCGCTGGACGACGCCGCCCGGCCCTGGGGCATGACCTGCTCCGCCCTGTGCAGCGTCACCGTCGAACCGCCCACCCTGCTGGTCGGCATGCGGGCGGAGAGCCCGACCCTGAAGGCCGTGCTGCGCAGCGGCCAGTTCGCGGTGAACCTGCTGCACGCCGAGGGCCGCGGCACCGCCGAACTGTTCGCCTCCGGCGACCCGGACCGGTTCGACGCCACCACCTGGCAGCTGCCCCCCGGCGCAGGCGGACCCCACCTCGTCCACGACGCCCACGCGGTGGCCGACTGCCGGGTCAGCCAGCTGGTCCCCGTCGGCGGCCAGCGGATGGTCTTCGGCGAGGTCATCCGGACCACCGAGCTCAGCGACGCACCGCCGCTGCTCTACGGGAGGAGACAGTTCAGCACCTGGCCCGCCTGAGCAGAGCGTTCCCACAAGACGCCCAGACCACCGTTGTGGAGGAGAGATGACCGCTCAACCCACCGACGCGGACACACCGCAGGGCACACCTGCCCGCGACCAGGGCATCCAGCGCCACAGCGCGATGCCGGTCCGGAAGTACCAGCCCTACCAGGCGGTCGGGCTGCCCGACCGCGGCTGGCCGGGCCGCCGTGCGGAACAGGCCCCGCTGTGGTGCAGCGTCGACCTGCGGGACGGCAACCAGGCCCTGACCGACCCCATGGACATCACCCGCAAGCGGCGGATGTTCGACCTGCTGGTCGCCATGGGGTTCAAGGAGATCGAGGTCGGCTTCCCCACCTCCTCGCAGGACGACCACGCCTTCCTCCGTCACCTCGTCGACACCGGCGCGATCCCGGACGACGTCGTCGTCCAGGTCATGACGCCGATCCGCGGCGACTTCATCGAACGCACCGTCAAGGCCCTGGAGGGCGTGCCGCGCGCCATCCTCCAGATCTTCAACCCGACCTCGGAGGTCCAGCGCCGCCTGGTCTTCCGCAAGGACCGCCGGCAGACCACCGCCATGGCGCTCGACGGGGCCGAACAGGCCCTCAAACTCCAGGACTCGATCCCCGGCACGGACATCTACCTCCAGTACGCGCCGGAGTCCTACACCCAGACCGAGCCGGACTACGCGCTCGAACTCTGCAACGCCGTCCTCGACTTCTGGGCCCCGCGGGCCGCGCACACGCTGCGGATCAACCTGCCCTCCACCGTCGAGGTGTTCCCGCCGCAGGAGTTCGCCGACCGGATCGAGTACACCCACCGCAACCTGCTCCACCGCGAGCGCACCATCCTCGGCGTGCACCCGCACAACGACCGCGGCAGCGGCGTCGCCGCCGCCGAACTCGCCGTCCTCGCCGGGGCCGACCGGGTCGAGGGCACCCTGTTCGGCAACGGCGAGCGCTCCGGCAACGTCTGTCTGGTCACCCTGGCCATGAACCTGTTCTCCCAGGGCGTCGACCCGATGCTGGACCTGAGCGACATCGACGGCATCCGCCGCATCGTCGAGAGCTGCAACCAGATGCCCGTCCACGCCCGCCACCCGTGGGCCGGCGACTTCGTCTACACCTCCTTCGCCGGCTCCCACCAGGACGCCATCGCCAAGGGCCTGCGCGCCCGCGAGGAGTCCGGGCAGGAGGTCTGGGACGTGCCGTACCTGCCGATCGACCCGCGCGACATCGGCCGCGACTACCAGGCGCTGATCCGCATCAACACCCAGTCCGGCAAGGGCGGCATCGCCCACCTGCTGCGCACCGAGTACGGCATCGAGCTGCCGCGCCGCCTCCAGATCGACTTCGCCGCCGAGATGCAGGCGGTCTGCGAGGAGATCGGCGGCGAGATCACCGGCGACCAGCTGTGGGAGCACTTCGTCGAGCGGTACGTGGCGCTGGGCACCGAGACCGTGCCCGGGCTGCCGCAGCCGGAGCCGCTGGCGGCCGAGCCCGGTGACACCCGTTGGAGCGGGGCCACCGCCGAGGCGGTGGCCGGCTACGGGCTCGACGCCGTCGTCCAGAGCCTCACCGTGGACCGGGCCGGCGCACCGCTGAACGCGGTCACCGCCGCCTTCGAGATCGTCGTGGACTCCCATTCCTACTGGGGGGTCGGCATCGCCGACGAGGAGGGCGAGGCCGTCGGCCGGGCCGTCCGCGCCGCGTCCCTGCGGGCGCTGCTGGACACCGAGCGGACCGGTCTGTCGGGGGCCCGCTAGGGCCACCGGGCCGTCGGTTCGTACGGGCCGTCGGTTCGCACAGGGCCGATGGGCTCAACGGGGCCGCCGGTCCGGACGGGGCCGTCGGGCCGGACAGGGCCGCCGTGGGCGGGGGAGGGAGGAGCCAAGCATGCCCTGGAACACCTTGATCGACGTGGCACGGGAGGACGTGCTCCCGCTGACCGCCCAGATCCGGGACGGCATCAAGCGGGAGATCGCCGAGGGGGCGCTGCACCCCGGCACCCGGCTGCCGTCGAGCCGTCAGCTCGCCGAGGACCTCCGGGTGTCCCGCAGCGTCGTCGTCGAGGCCTACGGGCAACTCGTCGCCGGCGGCTACCTGGAGGCCACCCGGGGATCGGGCACCCGGGTCGCCACCCACCTGGACCGGGGCACCCGGATGCCGACCCTGCTCGGCGACGCCCGCCCCGCCCCGGTGATCCGCTGGGACCTGCGGGCCGGCGGCGCCGACGCCTCCGCCTTCCCGCAGCGCGAGTGGCTGGCCGCCTACCAGCGGGCCGCGCGCCGGCTCGGCCCGCGCGACCTCGGGTACCCACCGGTGTCCGGCGTCCCGGCGCTGCGCGCCGAACTCGCCCGCTACCTCGGGCGGGCGCGCGGCGTGCACACCACCCCCGAGCACGTCATGGTGGTCTCCGGGTTCGCCCAGACGCTCGGCCTGGTCTGCGCCACGCTGCCCCGCACCGGCCTCGGCGCGCTCGCCGTCGAGGACCCGTGCCACCCCCAGCAGCGCCAGTTCATCGTCGAGTCGGGCCTGGACTGCCCCTCCGTCCCGGTCGACGAGCACGGTATCGACGTGGCCGCGCTGGCCCGCACCGGCGCCCGCGCGGTGCTGGTCACCCCCGCCCACCAGTTCCCCACCGGGGCCGTGCTCAGCGCCGAACGGCGGGCCGCGCTGGTCCGCTGGGCGGAGGACGTGGACGGCTGGATCATCGAGGACGACTACGACGGCGACCTCTGGCTGGACCACGGCCGCCGGCCCACCGCGCTGCAACGGCTGGCCCCGTCCCGGGTGCTCTACGCGGGCACCGCGAGCAAGTCGCTGGCCTCCGGGATGCGGCTGGGCTGGCTGGTCGCCCCGCCCCGGCTGCGCCGCCGGCTGGAGGAGGTCCGCTCCCAACGGGACCTCGGCTGCGACGTGTTCACCCAGCACGCGTTCGCCGAACTGCTGGACAGCGGCGAACTCGACCGGCACCTGCGGCGCCAGCGCGAACGGCTGCGGGCCCGCCGCGAGGTCTTCCACGAGGCCGTGCGGCGCCGGCTGCCCGGGGCCCGGATCGTGGGCGCCTTCGCCGGCCTGCACGCCTACGTCCAGCTCCCGCACCGGGTGGACGAGGCCGCGCTGGTGGCCCGGGCGCTGCGCCGCTCGGTGCTGGTGCGCGGCGGCCGCTCGTACCACCACCGGTCCTGGCAGTCCGGGCCGGCCCTGGTGGTGGGGTACGCCGGGGTGCCCCGCAGCGGCGTCGCCGAGGCGGTGCGGGAGCTGGGGGAGGCCTACGCCGAGTCGGTGGCGGACGGCTGCCTGCGCAGCGCCTGAACCGAGCCCCCGCGCGGAACGCGGCCGGGCACACCGAGAGACGCCGGACGGATGCCCGGACGGGCGGCGGACGGACACCGCACGGACGGCGGACAGACAGTGGAGAGTCGAGGACACGGCATGGTGACGACGAGGACGGGGGGCGCCCCCGCGCCGCTCGCGGTGCGCGAGGCGGCCTGGCACCTGCCGGAGCAGCGGGTGCCGGTCGGCGAGCTGCCCGAACTGGCGGGCCTGGACGGCGAGCGCAGAACCACGCTGGCCGGCCTGGGGATCGACACCGTGGCCGTCGACCGCGACCTCGGCCCGACCGGGCTGGCCGAGCGGGCGGCCCGCAGCGCGCTCGCCGGCGCCGGGCTCGCCGCCCAGGACCTGGACGCCCTGATCGTCGTCGACTCCCGGGCCCCCGAGACCCTGCTCAGCTCCGAGGCGACCAGACTCCAGGCCCGGCTCGGCGCCGACCAGGCCGTCACCTTCGGCGTCGGCGGCCTCGGCTGCGTCTCGCTCGGCCCGGCCCTGCTCGCCGCCCGCGGGCTGCTCGCCGCCGACCCGGACGTCCGGCACGTCCTGGTCGCGCACGCCTCCACCCCGGCCACCCCCGGCCGCTACCGGCACCCGGTCACCGTCAACGGGGACGCCGGGCAGGCCCTGCTGCTCGCCCGCACCGGCCCGGTGCGGGTGCTCGACCTGGTCCAGGAGACCAACGGCGCGTACTGGGACCTCTTCCGGGTGGACTACCAGGACCGCCCCTGGGAGAGCTGGCAGGAGGAGTGCCGGGACCTGCCCGGCTACTCCTTCCGGCTCGCGGTGGAGACCAGGAACCGGCTCACCGCGCTGCTGGAACGGCTGCTCAAGCGGCACGGCCTCGACCGCGCCGACCTCGCCGGCTGCGCCAGCCAGAACCTCTCGGCGGGCGGACTGCGCTTCCTCGCGGAGTCGCTGGGCGTCGAACTCCTGCCGGAGTGCCGGGAGAACCTGGCCCGGTACGGCCACCTGGGGCCGAACGACGTCTTCCTCAACCTCTGGACGGCGCTGGCGAACGGGCGGCTGGCCGAAGGCGACCGGGTCGTCCTGGTCAACGTCAGCCCGGTGGCGGCCTGGAACCTGCTGCTGGTGGAAATCGGACCATGGGAGAGCACCGCGTGACCGACACGGCAATCGAGATACGGGAGTTCCTGACCGTCGCACTGCGCCGGCCGGTGGCACCGGACGAGGACTACTTCGCACTGGGGCTCGCGGACTCGCTGTTCGCGCTGGAGCTGGTGGTCTTCGTCGAGGAGCGGTTCGACATCCGGATCGAGGTGGACGACCTCGACCTGGACTCCTTCCGCACCGCCCAGCGGATCGCCGCGCTGGTCGAGCGCAAGCGGGCCGGCCTGGGCGCGGGCGAGGGGACGGGGGCCGGCCGTGCCGCTCACGGCTAGCGGCACCCGGCCGTCCGCCCCGTCCGGTCCGGGTGCCTCGGTGGTCGACGCCGCGGCCGACCTGGCCGCCGCCGTCCGCGACGACGCCGCCCGCTGGGACGAGCGGGGCGCGCTGCCCGACGAGGCCGTCCGCGCGGTGGTCGCCGCCGGGCTGCTCGGCCTCGACCTGCCCGTGCGCCACGGCGGTGCCGGCGCCACCCCGGCCCAACTGGGCGAGGCCGTCGCGCACCTGGGCGGCGTCTGCGGCGCCCTGCGCGCGCTGCTCACCGTCCAGGGCATGACGGCCGCGGCGCTGCTGCGCTGGGGCGGCGAGGAGCAGCGCGCGCGGTGGCTGCCCGCGCTGGCCTCCGGCGAACGCCTGGCCGGCTTCGCCGCCACCGAACGGGAGGCCGGCAGCGCGCTCGCCGAGGTCGGGACGCGGATCGAGGACGACGGCGAACGGCTGGTCGTCACCGGCGCCAAGCGCTGGGTGACCTTCGGGCAGAGCGCCGACGTGTTCCTGGTGCTGGGGCGCACCGACGCCGGCCCGACGGCCGTCCTGGTGGAGGGCGACCGGCCCGGGATCGTCCGCGAGCCCGTCAGCGGCCAACTCGGCCTGCGCGCCGCGCGGATCGCCCACCTCACCTTCGACCGGGTGCGGGTGCCCCGGGAGAACCTGGTGGCGCCGCCCGGGCTGGGCCTGACCCACACCGCCGCCGTGGCGCTGGACCACGGCCGGTTCACGGTGGCCTGGGGCTGCGTCGGCATGGCGGAGGCCTGCCTGGCCGACGCCGCCGAGCACGCCGCGCGGCGGGTCCAGGGCGGTGTGCCGCTGGCCGGGCACCAACTGGTGCGCTCGCTGCTCGCCCGCTCCGCCGTCGACACGGCGGCCGCCCGGGCGCTGGCCGAGCGGGCCGCCGAGGCCCGGGCCGGCTCGCCGCTGGGCGCCGCCACCGAGACCGTGGTCGCCAAGTACGCGGCGGCCGGGGCGGCGAAGGCGGTCGCCGACCGGGCGGTCCAGATCCTCGGCTCGGTGGGCTGCGAACCCGGCAGCCGGGCCGGCCGGTTCTACCGGGACGCCAAGGTGATGGAGATCATCGAGGGCAGCCCGCAGGTCGCCGAACTGCACATCACCGACCGCCTGTTGCGCCAGGGGGTGCACCGATGACCGGGCCGGAGTCGACTGGGCCGGAGTCGACTGGGTTGGAGCCGACTGGATCGGAGTCGACGGGATCGGATCGGCCGACCGGGCCGGAGCGGCCGACCGTCAAGGTCCTGGTCTGGGACCTCGACGACACCCTCTGGGACGGCACCGTGCTGGAGGGCGACGACCCCGTGCCGTTCCCCGCCGCGACCGCCGCCCTGCGGGCGCTGGACGAGCGCGGCGTCCTGCACGCCGTCGCCAGCCGGAGCGACCCGGCCGTTGCCACCGCCCACCTGGAACGGCTCGGGCTGCACGACCTGTTCACCGTGCTGGAGGTCGGCTGGGGGCCCAAGTCGGGCGCGGTGCGCCGGATCGCCGAGACCATCGGCATCGGGCTGGACACCGTGGCCTTCGTCGACAACGACCCGGTCGAGCGCGCCGAAGTGGCCGCGGCCCACCCCGTGGTGCGCTGCTACCCGGCCGAGCAGGTCGACGCCCTGGCCGAACTCCCCGAGTTCCGGCCCGAGTTCGTCACCGCCGACGCCCGCGAACGTCGGCTGCGCTACCGCGGCGAGGCGCGCCGCACCCAGGCCCGGGAGGAGCACCAGGGCACCCCGGAGGAGTTCCTCGCCTCACTGGGACTGGAACTGACGATCCGTCGGGCCGGGCCGGACGACCTCGCCCGCGCCCACGAACTCACCGTCCGCACCCACCAGCTCAACACCACCGGCCGGACCTACGGCCTGACGGAGCTGCGCGCGCTGTGCGACTCGCCCGACCACCGGGTGCTGGTCGCCGAACTGACCGACCGGTTCGGCGACTACGGCACCATCGGCCTCGCGCTGAGCGAGCGGACCGGGCACCGGGAGGGCGGCGGCTCGGCCGGGCCGGCCGAGGTGCTGCGGCTGCTCCTGCTGTCCTGCCGGGTGATGTCCCGGGGCGTCGGGCCGGCGCTGATCGGGCACGTCGTGCGCGCCGCCCTCGCCGAAGGGCGCCGCCCGCTGGCCGAGTTCGTGCCCACCGACGTCAACCGGGTGATGCTGGTGAACCTCCGGTTCGCCGGGTTCACCGTGGTGGGCCAGGAGGGGGAGGGCCGGCTACTGCTCGGCTACCCGCCCGCAGCCCCGCCGCCCTCGCCGCCGGGCCACCTGAGGCTGCTCGCTCCCGAGGCGCCTGAAGCCCCCGCGGCCCCTGCGGCCCCCGAAGACCCCGTGACCCCCGAGGCGCCCGCTGCGCGTGAGGCCCCTGCCGACGCCCCCGCAGACGCCCCCGCCGACGCCCCCGACGCCCGGAACCGGCCGTGACCGGGCCGGAATCCGCCGTGACCAGGAAGGACACCGTGCACACGCAAGACACCCAGAACCGCGAGGCCGGCGAGGACCGGGCGGGCGGCACCGGCCGGATCCCGGTCGGGATCGTCGGCGCCGGCACGATGGGCACCGCCGTCGCCCAGGTCTTCGCCGCGGCCGGGCACCCCGTGGTGGTGGTCGACCGGCAGCGGGCCGCCCTCGACGCCGGCCCCGGCCGGCTGCGGGACGGCCTGCGGGCCGCGCGGCTGCTCGGCCGCCGCCCGGCCCCCGGTGAGGCTCGCGGGGAGGCCCCCGGCGAGGCCCGCCCCTCGGCGGCGGAGACCGTCGAACTGGTCGACTGGACGGACGAGTTCGGTCGGCTCGCGGCGGTCGGCTTCGTGGTGGAGTGCGCCTCCGAGCGGCTGGCCGTCAAGGAGCAGGTGCTCCGGGAGCTCGACCGGGTCTGCGCCCCCGCCACGGTGTTCGCCTCCTGCACCTCGGCCATCCCGGTCGAGCGGCTCGCCTCCTACACCGACCGGGCCGACCGGGTGCTCGCCACGCACTTCATGAACCCCGCCTACCTCAAGGAGACGGTCGAGGTGGTGCGCGGCCCGGCCACCACCGCCCGGACGCTGGAGACCACCCTCGCCCTGCTCGCCGGGGTCGGCCGCCGCGCCCACGTCGTCCGCGACTCGCCGGGGTTCGTCTCCAACCGGGTGCTGATGCCGATGGTCAACGACGCGGCCGCCCGGGTGCAGGAGGGTATCGCCGACGCGGAGACCGTCGACCTGATCTTCCAGGAGTGCTTCGGCCACGCCATGGGCCCGCTGCGCACGGCGGACCTGATCGGGCTCGACACCATCGTGGACACCCTCGACGTCCTGCTGGAGACCACCGGCGACGAACGGTTCCGGCCCTGCGACCTGCTGCTCGACCTGGTGCGGCGCGGACTCCTCGGCCGCAAGACCGGGCTGGGCTTCCACGCCTACGGGACCCGCCCGTGACCGCCGGGCGGCCGGCCCCCGACGTGCTCGACCTGATCCGGGAACGGTTCCGCACGGTGCCCGACCGGACGGCCGTGGCGGTCGGCGAGCAGAGTCTGACGTATCATCAACTCGACGCCGAAACCAGGGAATTGGCCGATCGGCTGGCCGCAGCCGGGGTCGCCCCCGGACAGCTCGTCCTGCTCCACCGCCGCCAGGGCGTGCGCACCGTCGTCGGCATGCTGGCCGCACTGCGGCTGGGAGCGGCCTGGTGCGTCCTGGAGCCGGAGCGGCCCGCCGCGATGGTGCGCGCCCTGCTGCGCGACAGCGGCTGCGCCGTCCTGGTGTACGACGACGCCGACCCGGCCACCCCGCCCGCCGCCGTGCGGGAGCTGACGGCCGGCTGCGGGCAGCCGGTCACCGCGGTGGCCGAGGGCGGACCGGCCCCGGCCGCAGCCCCGGCCCCGGCCGCAGCCCCGGCCCCGGCCGCAGCCCCGGCCGCGACCGCCGGCCGGCCGGACGCCGAGGTGCCCCCGAACGCGCCCGCCTACGCCGTCACCACCTCCGGGACCACCGGGGAGCCCAAGGCCGTCCTGGTCTCCCGCGGCGCGCTCGCCCACCTGGTCGCCTCCCGCGACGAGGACCCCGCCGCGACCACCTTCACCGCCTCCCGGCTCTCCTGGGACGCGCCGCTGCTGATGCTGTTCCACACGCTGTGCGGCGGCGGCACGGCGGTGCTGCCCGACGAACGGGCCCTGCCCGACCCGGAGGCCGCCGCCGCGCTGATCCGGCGCCACCGGGTCGAGGTGGCGGTCGGCCCGCCCTCGTTCCACCTGCTGGTGCTGCCCCACCTGGCCGGCGCCGACGCCCACCTGCGGCAGTGGATCGTCGGCGGGGAGGCGCTGTCGGCCGCGCAGGCCGAGCGGCACCGGGCCGTCCTGCCCGGCACCCGGCTGGTCAACGAGTACGGCGCCACCGAGACCACCGTCACCGTGCTCGCCCAGCCGGTCGCACCCGTGCCGGTCGACCCCGTCCCGATCGGCCGGCCCACCCCGGGCACTCGGATCCACCTGCTGGACGAACGGCTCGCCCCGGTCGGGCCCGGGCAGGCCGGCGAGCTGTACGTGGCCGGACCGCAGGTCGCCGAGGGCTACGCGGGGCGCCCGGCCGAGACCGCGCTGCGCTTCCTCCCCGACCCCTTCGCCACCACCCCCGGCGCCCGGATGTACCGCACCGGGGACCTCGCGGCCGCCGACCCCACCGGGGCGCTGGTGTTCCGCGGCCGGGCCGACGGGCAGCTCAAGATCCGCGGCGTCCGGGTCGAACGCGAGGCCGTCGAAGCCGCCCTGGAACGCCACCCCGCCGTCCGGCAGGCCGCCGTCCTCGCCGTGACCGGCCCCGACGGCGCCACCGCGCTGGCCGCGTTCTGGCGCCCCGCCGACCCGGCCGCCCCGGCGCCGGACACCGCCGAACTGCTGGCGCACTGCACCGCCCTGCTCGGCGGCCAGGCCCGGCCCGAGCGCTTCGTTCGGGCGGCCGGCTTCCCGCTCGCGCCGTCCGGCAAGACCGACCTCCAGGCGCTGCGCGCCCTGCTCGCCGAGGACCCCGGCGACCCCGGCGAGACCGGCGGGTCGGACGGCCTCGGCGGACGCGACGAGCCCGCCGCGGCGGACGGCGCCCCGCAGCTCGTGACGCGCTACTGGACCGAGGTCCTCGGACACGGCGACTTCGGACCGGACGACGACTTCTTCGCCGTCGGCGGCAACTCGCACCGGATCGTCGAACTCCACCTGCGCCTCGAAGGCCGCTGGCCCGGCGCCGTCCGCGTCGGCCGGCTCTTCGACCTGCGCACCGTCGCGGAGCAGGCCGCGGCCGTCGCCCCGGTGGCCGTCGCCCCGGCGGCCGGACCGTCCACCGGCGGCGCCCGGCCCGACTCCGCGTACGAAGTCTGACGAACGGGAGAGAGCAGCAGTGATCAGGACCCCCGCGACGGCCCCCGCCGACACCGACATCGCCGTCGTCGGCATCGGTGCCCGCTTCCCCGACGCCGACGACCTGGCGTCCTTCCGGGCCAACCTCGCCGCCGGCCGGGACTCCGTCGGGGACATGCCCGCGGCCCGGGCCGCCGCCACCGGACTCGACCCGGACGCGGGCTACCTGCCGATGGGCCATCTCGCCGACGTCCACACCTTCGACCACGCCTTCTTCGGCCTCTCCCGGCGCGAGGCCGCCCTGATGGACCCCCAGCAGCGGATCGCGCTGGTCCTCGCCCACCGGGCCGTCGAGGACGCCGGCTACGCCACGAGCGCCCTGCGCGGACGCCAGGTCGCCGTCGTGCTCAGCGCCGCCGCCTCCGGCTACCTCGGCGCCGCCACCGAACCCGGCCCGCTCAGCGCCCTCGGCAACGTGCCCTTCGCGCTGCCCGCCCGGATCGCCCACGTGCTCGGCTTCGAAGGCCCCTGCTACGCCGTCGACACCGGCTGCAACGGCTCGCTCGTCGCCGTCCACCAGGCCTGCCGCGAACTGCGCGACGGCGAGGCCGAGTACGCGCTCGCCGGCGGCTTCAGCCTGCGCCCCGGCGGCCTGCCCGCCCGGCAGACCGAAGGCATGACCGAACTCGTCTCCCCGAGCGGACGCTGCCGGGCCTTCGACGCCGACGCCGACGGCACCGCCAGCGGCGAGGGCGGCGCCGTCCTGCTGCTCACCACCCTCGGCCGGGCCCGCGCCGACGGCGCGCCCGTCCATGCGGTCATCCGCGGCAGCGCCGTCCGGCACAACGGCCGCGCGGCCGCCACCATCAGCACCCCGAGCGCGCCCGCGCACGCGGCGGTCATCGGCGCGGCCTGGCGCGCCGCCGGACTCGACCCCGCCCTGGCCGGCTACCTGGAGGCGCACGGCTCCGGCACCCGGCTCGGCGATGCCGTCGAACTGGAGGGCCTGGCCCAGGTGTTCGGGGCGCGCGGGTTCGGGGCGCGGGGCCGGCGGCTGCCGATCGGCTCGGTGAAGACCAACGTCGGCCACCTCGACCACGCGGCCGGGATCGCCGGCCTGGTCAAGGCCGTCCTCGCGGTCGGCCACGGCGAGCTGTACCCGTCCCTGCACTTCCGCCGACCCGTCGACGAGGCCGCGCTCGAACCCGTCGAGGTCGTCACCGCGCTGCGCCCCTGGGAGGGCGAGGAGCGGATCGCCGGCGTCAGCTCGTACAGCCTCGGCGGCATCAACGCCCACTGCGTGGTCCAGCGGCCGCCCGTGCCCCCGCGCGCCGACCGGCCGGGCACCCCCCGGCTCGTCGGCGTCTCCGCGCGCAGCCGCACCGCGCTCGCCCGGCTCTGCGCCGACCTCGGCACCGCGCTGAGCGGCCCGGCGGCCTCGGACGCCGACCTCGACGACGTCGCCCTCACCCTCAACTCCGGGCGCACCCACCACGGACACCGGGTCGCGGTGTGGGCCCGCGACACCGCCGGACTCGGCCGGGCCCTGCTCGAACGGGCGGCCCGGCTCGGCGCCTCGGCACCGGCCGGCGGCGCCCCGCGCGGCGGCCGGATCAGGCCGCCCGCCGTCTGCCTGCTGCTCTCCCCGGACGCCGCCCCGGACGCCCCCGGACAGGCCCCGGCGGAGCTGCCCGACGCGCTGCCCGCCACCGGCCCGGCGGCCCGGCTGCTCGCGGGCCAACTGGCCCTCCACCGCGAGCTGTCGCGCTGCGGCGTGCCCGTCGAGACCGTGCTGAGCAGCGGCGTCTCCCGGTACGCCGCCCGGTACCTGCTCGGCACCCTCACCGCCGAGGACACCCGCGAACTCGCCGCCGCCGGGGCCGAGGCCGCGCCGCCCGACCGGGACCGGCTCGTCGCGGCGGCCGAACGGCTCGCCGCCGCCGGACCGGTGGTGTTCCTCGACCCCGGCCCCGGCGGCACCCTCGGGCGGCTGCTCGCCGAGCGGTTCGGCCCGGACGGGCAGGACGGCGCCCGGCTGGTCACGGCGGCCGCCGCCGACGACGGAGGCTTCGCCGCACTGCTCGGCCGGCTGTACGAATGCGGCCTGGACCTGGACTGGCCGGCGCTCGGCCCCGAGCCCGGCACCGCCCGCCGGCTGCGCCTGCCCGGACACCCGCTGGCCGCCACCCCCTGCTGGATCCGGCCCGCACCGGTGGCCCCCGTCACCCTTGCCGCCCCCGCCGCCCCCGCCGCCCCCGCCGCGTCCGTGGCGCCCGCCGCCGAGCGCCCCGGGGCCGGCCCCGTCGAGGACCCCGAACGCTGGCTCGCCGCAGTCCTGGGAGAACTCCTGCACAGCGAGCAGCCGCCCGGCCCGGAGGCCGACTACTTCGAACTCGGCGGCAACTCGATCATCGCCCTCCAGCTCGCCGACCGGATCCAGACCCGCTTCGGCTTCCGCCCCCGGCTGCTCGATGTCTACGAACACCCCGCCGTCGGCGCGTTCGCCGACCTCATCCGCCGCCGGGCCGGCGCCCCCGCGGCCCCCGCCCTGCCGCCGATCACCCCGCGCGACACGCCCCCGGTCACCTCCTTCGGCCAGGACCGGATCTGGTTCCACCACCAGCTCGACCCCGGCACCACGCTCTACAACCTCCCGATGGTCAGCCTGATCAGCGGCCCGCTCGACGTCGACGCCGTCCGCGGCATGTGGCACGACCTGATGCTGCGCCACGCGGTGCTGCGCTCCAACTTCGCCGAGGAGGACGACGAGCCGGTGCTGCGCATCCGCCCGGAGCCCGGCGACTTCTTCACCTTCCATGACGTCTCCGCGGATCCGGACCCGCTCGCCGCCGCCCGCGAACTCGTCCGGCAGGCCGCCGAGCACCGCTTCGACCTCGCCCACGACCCCCTGGTGCGGGTGCTCGTGGTCCGGACGGCCCCCGAGGAGCATGTGCTCCAGGTGACCATGCACCACGCCGTCAACGACGGCGCCTCACCGCGGATCTTCGAACGCGAGCTGCCCGAGCTGTACGCCGCCCGCCGCGAGGGCCGCCCGCACCGGCTCGCACCGCTGCCGGTCCAGTTCGCCGACTACGCGGCCTGGCAGCGCGAACTGGTGGCCGGCCCGGCCCTGGACCGCGAACTCGCCTACTGGTGCGAGACCCTGCGGGACGCGCCGGTGCTGCGGCTGCCCACCGACCACCCACGCCCGGCCCGCAAGGACTACGCCGGCGACCTCGCGGTGTTCACCGTGGACGCCGCCCTGATGCGCGAGCTGCGGCGGCTCGCGGCCGACCGCTCGGTCACCCTCTTCGTGGTCCTGCTCGCCGGCCTCTACCTCCTGCTGGCCCGCCGCAGCGAGCAGGACGACCTGGTCGTCGGCATCCCGACCACCGGACGCAACCGGCCCGAACTGGAAGGCCTGATCGGCTTCTTCAACAGCACCGTGGCGCTGCGCGCCGACCTGTCCGGCGCCCCGTCGGTGACCGGATTCCTGCACCGGGTGCGCGCCGTGGTGCTGGAGGCCCTGGAGCACCAGGAGATTCCCTTCGACCGGGTCGTCCAGGCCCTGACGGACGAGCGCGATCCGGGCCGGAGCCCGCTGTTCGACGTGTTCTACGTGCACCAGGAGCTGCCGCCGATCCAGCAGATCGAGGGCACCTCGACCGGGTACTTCGACATCGGCCACAGCACCGGCAACCTGTTCGGCGGCCTGCCGGCGGGCACCGCCAAGTTCGACCTCACCCTGATCACCTCCGACCGGGTCGGCGACGACGCCATGACGGCCTGCCTGGAGTTCAGCACCCGGCTGTTCACGAGCGAGACGGCGGCCGCGTTCGTCGAGGAGTACACGGCGCTGCTCCGTGAACTCGCCGCCGCCGATGGCGAGGTGCCGATCTCCCGACTGTGGGCCGGGGCGTCGGCGGCCGTCTCCGCCGACGCGGCTCTCGTCTCCGCCGACGCCGTCCCGGCCGCCCCCGCCGAGGTGTCGGCGGCCGGCCCGCCCTGGCCCGTCCGGCTCGACGTCCCCACCGACCGCCCCCGCCCGGGCCGCCCCGACTACACCGAGCGCAGCGTCACCGTCCCGGTCGACGAGTCGCTGCGCGGCGCGATCGCCCGGTCCGGCCCGCACCCCGACCGGGTGCTGCGGGCCGGCTGGCTGGTGCTGCTCTCGTGGATCTCCGGCCAGGACGAGGTGGCGGTCGGCCTGCCCGGCGGCGCCCTGCTCCGGGCCGACCTCGCCGACGAACCCGCCTTCGCCGACCTGCTCGGACGGACCACCCCCGGCGGGACGCCCGGCCCCGGAGCCGAGCCCCCGGTCCGCTCCCGGGGCGACGGCGGTGGCGGTGGCGGTGGCAACGGCGTCGGCCCGCGCGGGGCCGAACTCGACCTGGGGTGGCGGGCGGAGAGCGGCGCCGCCCCCACGGCGCTGACCGTGCACTACGCCCCCGAACTCTTCGACCCGCCGACCGCGGCCGGCTTCGCCACCGGCCTGCGCGAGCTGCTGCGCGGCCTGCTCGCCGAGCCCGACCGCCCGGTCCACGACGTGGCGGCCGACTACGCCGACTGCGCGGACCAGGCCGACTGCGCGGACCACGCCGACTGCGCGGACCACGCTGACCACGCCGACCACGCCGACCACGGCGACGCGCCCGAGGCCGCGACCCCGCACCCCGACGACGACACCGTGAGGGCCCTGTGAGCAGCTCCACCGCCACCCCGCTCGACGCCGCCCGGCGAGCCGTCCTGCGGGACACCCCGTCCCTGCCCGCCGACTGCGTGGCGCGCCTGGTCCGCTTCGAGGGCCCGGTCGGGCTGGACCGGCTGCGCCGCGCCGTGGCCCGGGCCCTGGCCGAACGCCCGGACCTGCACACCGGCTACCGCGCGGCCACCGGGGGCGGCGCCGGTCTGCTCCGTCCGGCGGACCCGGCCCAGCCGCCCGCCGTCGCGGTGATCGACCTCGACCCGGAGGAACTGGACGGCTGGCTCGCCGCCGAGCTCGTCCGCCCGCTGGACCTGCTCGGCGGGCCCCTGCTGCGCCACGTGCTGATCCGCCGACCCGACGGCGGGCTCAGCTGGTTCCTGCGCCACCACCGGCTGGTCGACGACGACGCCGGGCTGGCCGCACTCGTCCGCCGGGCCGGCGAGCTGTACGCCGAGGACGGCGAGACGGCCCCGGCGCAGGCCCCCGCCCAGGCACCCGCGCCGGACCCGGACACCGACCGGCCCGCCGACCGGGCGTACTGGCGGGAGGTCCTGGGTCACACCGGCCCCGAGCCCGCCGCCGCCCGCCCGGCCGGGGCCGCCGCGCCGCCTGCCGACCTGCCCTGGCTGCCGGTGGCCGACCCGGCCGCGCTGGCCCGGGCCGCCCGGGCCGGCGGCGCGGGCCCCGCCGCGGTGCTGCTCGCCGCCGCCGCCGTCCACGCGCACCGGCTGACCGGCGCGCGGGAACTGCTGCTCGGCCACTGGACGCCGGCGCCCGGCCCGGTCGGCCGCGGCCTGGTCGTCCCGGTGCGCCTCGCCCCGGCCCCCGGGCTCAGCTTCACCGACGTCCTCCGGCAGGCGGGCCGCGCACTGCGCGCGGCCCGCCGCCACGGCCACCGGCCGGACGTCGACCTGCCCTGGGGCCCGTCCTCCGGGTACGGCCTGGTCACCGGGATCGCCGACAGCGCCGAGCGGGTGGTGTACGGCCCCGGGACGGTCGCCGTCCTGGCCCGCGCCTGGGGCGAGCCGCTGCCCGGCCTGCTCCTGCGCGCCGACCCCACCCCCGGGCCGGCGGACCCGGACGGGGCGTGGCGGGTCGCCGCCGGCGGCCACGGCGCCGACCCGGCGGCCCACCGCCGGCTGGTCCGGTTGCTGGCGCGGCTGGCGGCCCGGCCCGACGAGCCGGTCCACTCCTTCGACCTCGCCGGGGAGGACGAGCTCGCCCTGCTGCGGAAGGCCAACGCCACCGAACACGCGGTGCCCGAGACCACCGTGCCCGCCGCGTTCGCCGCCCAGTTGGCGCGGACCCCGTCCGCCGTCGCGGTGCGCGGCGGGGGCGAGGTGCTGGACTACACCGAACTGGACGGGCGTTCCGAGCGGATCGCCCGGATGCTCGCCGGCCTCGGCGTCGGCCGCGAGGACGTCGTCGCGGTGCTGCTGCCCCGCACCCCCGCCCTGGTCGCGGCGGTGCTGGGCGTGCTGAAGGCCGGCGCCGCCTACCTCCCGGTCGACCCGGGCCACCCTCGCGGCCGGGTGGCGTTCGTGCTGGCGGACGCCCGCCCCCGAGTGGTCCTGACTGCGGCGCAGCTGGCCGCCGTGCTGCCCGAGCCGACCGCCGACGGCCCGTCCGTCGTCCTGCTGGACGAGGCGGCAGCACCGAATGTGACCGCCGTGCCGGCCGAGACCGCCGTACCCGCCGCGCCGGCCGAGACCGCCGTACCGGCCGTACCCGCCGCGCCGGCCGCACCCGCCGTACCGGCCGGGCCCGGGCCCGTGCCCGCCGAGGCGCCGCCGACCCGCCCGCTGCCCGGCAACGCGGCGTACGTCATCCACACCTCCGGCTCCACCGGGACGCCGAAGGGCGTGGTGGTCACCCACCGGGCCGTGGCCAACCTCGCCGCGTGGGCGGCGGCCGACCTCGGCCCCGAGGCCCTCTCCCGGGTGCTCGGCTCCACCTCGCTCTCCTTCGACCTGTCGGTCTTCGAGCTCCTGGTGCCGCTGTTCGTCGGCGGCAGCGTCGACCTGGTGGACAACCTGCTCACGCTGCTGGAACGCCCGGACTGGTCCGGCAGCCTGGTCAACACCGTGCCGTCGGTGTACCAGCAGGTCGCCCGGGCGGAGTGGGTGCGCGAGCGGGCGACGACCTACGTGTTCTGCGGCGAGCCGCTGCCCGCCGCGCTGGTCCGCCAGGTGCACGCCCGCAACCCGGACGCCCGGGTGCTCAATCTCTACGGCCCGACCGAGGCCATCGTGTACGCCACGGTCGGGGCGTGCCCGCCCGGTGCGGACGGCGAGCCGTCGATCGGCGTGCCGATCGGCAACGTGCGCGCCCACGTCCTCGACCCGGCCCTGCGGCCCGCGCCGGTCGGCGTCACCGGCGAGCTCTACCTGGCCGGCGACTACCTGGCCCGGGGCTACGCCCACCGGCCCGGGGCCACCGCCGAGCGCTTCCTGCCCGACCCGTTCGGCCCGCCCGGTGCCCGGATGTACCGCACCGGGGACCTCGCCCGCTGGACCGCCGCCGGGGAGCTGGAGTACGCCGGCCGCACCGACCACCAGGTGAAGGTCCGCGGCCACCGGATCGAACTCGGCGAGATCGAGGCCCGGTTGACCGCCCTGGACGGCGTCCGGCGGGCCGTGGTGGTCGCCACCGACGACGGCGAGGGCGACCGCCGCACGACGGCCTTCCTGGTCGCCGCCGAGGGCCGCCCGGCCGATCCCGAGGCCGTCCGGGCGGCGCTGCGCGAGGTGCTGCCCGCACCGGTCGTCCCGGCCGCCCTGGTCTTCCTCGACGACCTTCCGACCAACGCCAACGGCAAGACCGACCGGAGCGCGCTCGCCGCCCTGGCCGCCGGCGCCGCGGCGGGGACCACGCCCGAGCCCCCCGCCGCCCCGGCCGCCAGCCCCACCGAGGTGCTGCGCGAGCTCTTCGCCGGCGTCCTCGGCCTGCCCGAAGTCGGCCCGGACGACAGCTTCTTCGCCCTCGGCGGCGACAGCATCCGCTCCATCAAGCTGCTCCGCCGGGCCCGCCGGGCCGGGCTGGCGCTCGCCCCGGAGGACGTGTTCGCACACCTGACCCCGGCCGGACTCGCGGCCGTCGCCACCGCGCTCGACCCCGCCGACCAGGGCGCCGCCCGGCCCGCCGACGGCGAACTGCTCCCGCTGGACGCCGCCGAACGCGCCTGGTTGCAGGCCCGGTTCCCGGGCCACCGGGACGTGCTGCCGCTGACACCGCTCCAGGAGCGGCTGCTCTTCCCCACCCAGCACAGCCAGGGCGGCGGCGGGGCCTACGTGATGCGGCTGTGGATGCTCTTCGACGGGCGGCTCGACCCGGTGGCGCTGCGCCGCGCCGTCGAGGCGCTCTGCCGCCGCCACCCGAACCTGGCGGCCGGGTTCGTCCGCCTCCCCGACGGCCGGCCCGTCCAGGTCGTCCCGGACCGCCTGCCGCCGTTCACGGAGCTGGACCTCAGCGGTCTCACGGCGGCCGAACAGGAGGCGGAGACCGAGCGGTTGGCCGCCGAGGCCAGGACCACCCGGTTCGACCCGGCCGACCCGCCGCTGATCCGCTTCACCCTGCTGCGGCTGGGCCCCGGAGAGGGCCTGGGAGCGCAGCGGTACCGGCTGGAGGTGGTCGCCCACCACACGCTGATCGACGGCTGGTCCAACCAGCTCCTCCTGCCGGAGCTGTTCGCCCTGTACCGCGACCCGGCCGGGCTGCCCGAACCGGTGCCGCTCCGCGACCACCTGGCCTGGCTGGCCGGCCGGGACCACGAGGCCGCCCGCCGGGCGTGGCGCGAGGCCCTGGCCGCGCCGATCGAACCCACCCTGGTGACGCCGCCCGGGCTGCCGCCCGCCGCCGGGTGGCCGGGCCGCCGCTACCGGCTCCTGGGCGAGGCGCGCACCGAACGCCTCGGCGCCCTCGCCGCGGGGCTGGGCATCACGCTCAACACCGTGCTCCAGGCCGCCTGGGCGCTGCTGCTGGCCGAGCGGACCGGCCGCCCCGACACCGTGTTCGGGATCATCGTCTCCGGCCGCTCGCCGGAGCTGCCGGGCTCCGAGTCCGTCATGGGGTTCCTGATCAACACCCTGCCGCTGCGGGTCACCCTGCGGCCGGACGAGTCCCTGGCCGGGCTGCTGACCCGGGTCCAGCGCGAACAGGCCCGGATGATCGCCCATCAGCACCTGGGAATCCCCGCGATCCAGCGGGCGACCGGCCTCGGCGAACTCTTCGACACCGTCATGGTGTACGAGAACTTCCCGCAGTCCGGGGACCAGGGCGACGCGCTCCCGGGGGTGCGGATCACCGCCTCGGGCAGCGAGACGGCCGCGCACTACCCGCTGTCGCTGATGGCCATCCCGAGGGACGGCGGCGGACTGGAACTCGACATCCTGCACCGCGAGGACGCCGTCGACGCCGAGGCCGCCGACGCCCTGCTCGCCCGGTTGCTGGGGCTGCTCGACACCCTCGTCGCCGAGCCGGACACCACCGTCGGCGCCCTCGACCTGCTCGACCCCTGGCCCCCGGCCGCCGGGCCCGCCTGCACCCCGCTCCCCGCCGACGCCACCGCCGACGCCACCGCCGACGCCGCCGAGCCCGCCCTGCCCGCCGACGGCCTGGAGCCCATGCTGGCCACCCTGCTGCCGCTGCGCTCGACCGGCACCGGGGCGCCGCTGTTCTGCGTGCACCCGGCCGCCGGGATCGGCTGGACGTACGCGGCGCTGCTGGGGCCGCTCGGCGACCGGCCGCTCTACGTCCTGCAGTCCCGCGGCCTCGACGGCCGGGGGCCGCTGCCGGCCAGCCTGGAGGAGGTGGCCGAGGACTGCGTGCGGGAGATCCGCGCCGTCCAGCCCGACGGGCCCTACCACCTGCTCGGCTGGTCGTTCGGCGGCCTGGTCGCCTACGCCGTGGCCGCCCGGTTGCAGGAGCAGGGCGCCGAGGTGGGCCTGCTCGCGATGCTCGACAGCTACGTGCTCGCCGACCTGCCCGCCCGCTCGGAGTCCGAGGTGCTCGCCGAGCAGGGCCATGTCCGCAACGCCCTGCTGCGGCTGACCGGCGTCGACCGCCCCGCCGACGCGCCCGCGCCGACCGCCGAGGAGTTCCTCGCCCTCGCCAAGGACTCCGACTCGCCGCTCTCCGTCTTCTCCGAACACCACCTGACCGCGCTCGCCGAGGTCTACGACAACAACGTCCGGCTCGGCCGGGCCTTCCGCCCCGGCGGGTACCGCGGCGACCTGCTCCTCATCGAGGCCGTCCCCGAGACCAGCGGGCCCGTCCAGGACCCGGAGACCTGGCGGCCCTACCTGGCCGGTGGCCGGCTGCTGCGGCACCGGACCGACCACGGCCACCAGGACCTCGGCGGCCCGGCCGCCCTCGTCGACCTCGCCCCGGCGCTGCTCGACCGGCTCGGCGACCCGGCCGGGCCACAGGGTCCGCAGGGGCCGCACCAGCCGCACGAGCCGCACGAGCCGGAGAGGAGCTGAACCGGATGTCCGCCATGCCCGCCACGCCCGTCACGCCCGCCCGACGGTGGCCGCTCACGGCCCCGCAGTCGGGAATCTGGTTCGGCCACGAGGCCGACCCGACCCGGCGGCGGTTCACCGCCAGTCAGTACGTCCGGTTCCACGGCGCGATCGACGAGGAGCTGTTCGAACGCGCGCTGCGGGGCGTGGTGGCCGGCAGCGAGAGCATGCGGGTGCGCTTCGAGCCGACCGCCGACGGCGCCGTCCAGATCATCGAGGACGCCGCCGACTGGCCGCTGCACCGGCAGGACCTGCGCCGCCACGAGGACCCGGCCGCCGCCGCCCGCGCGTTCATCGCCGCCGAACTCGCCCACCCCTATGACCTGACCGCCCGCCCGCCCTTCGACCACTTCCTCCTGCGGACCGGCGAGGCGGAGTACCTGTGGTACCTCCGGATGCACCACATCCTGTGCGACGGGGTGGGCGCGGCCGGGCTGATGCGCCGGGTGGCGGCCGAGTACACGGCGCTGCACGCGGGCGAGCCGCCCTCCACCGGCGTGCACGACCCGCTCCAGGCCCTGCTGGACGACGACGCCGCCTACCGCGCCTCCGCCCGGTTCCGCACCGACGCCGCCTTCTGGGCCGAGGAGTTGGCGGGCCTCGGCGACCCGCCCCGCCTCGCGGGCGGGCGCAGCGCCCCGACCGGCTCGGGCCCGCGCCCGCCGGTCGCCGTCCGCACGGAGCTGTCCGCCGAACGCTGGGCCGGCGTCCGCGAGCGCGTCGGCGCGGGCTGGACGGCGCTGTTCCCGGCCGCGCTCGCCGTCGCGCTGCACGCCGACACCGGCGAGGGCACGGCGGTGATCGGCCTCGGCGTCCGGGGCCGGGACGCCGCGCTGGCCCGGCGGGCCCTCGGCATGACCGCGAACGTCGTCCCGCTGCGGCTCGCCGTCGACCCGGCCGCCACCGTCGGCGGCCTGGTGGCGGCCACGGCGGACCGGGTCCGGGCCGCGCTGCGCCGCCAGCGGTACCGCTTCGAGGACCTGCTCCGCGACACCGCCGCCGCCCGGGGCGACCGGCCGCTGATCGGCCCCACCCTGAACCTGCTGCCGCTCGACCCGGGCCTGCGGTTCGGCGGGATCCCGGCCACCGTGCACGAGGTCTCGCCGGGCCTGCCCGAGGACTTCGCGCTCGGCGTCTACGACAACGGCCGCGCCACCCTGCCGGTGTTCGCCGACGCGGTCGGCGACTACCCCGAGGACACCGTCCGGGCCCACCTGGACCGGGTGCTCGACCTCGTGACGGCGCTGGCCGAGGCCCCCGAGGGGCTCCCGGTCGCCCGGCTGCGCACCGGCGGTGCCGTCGCCCTGCCCGCGCCCGCCTCCGCGCCAGCCTCCGCGCCCGCGCCCGCCTCCGCGCCTGCGCCCGGGCCGGCCCGGACCGGTCAGGACGGCGACACCCTGGTCTCGCTGTTCGAGCGGCAGGCCGCCGCCCGCCCGCAGGCACCCGCCGTGGTGCTGGGGGAAACCGTCCTCACCTATCGCGAACTCGACCGGCGCGCCGACCGGTTGGCCCGTCGGCTCGCCGCCCGGGGCGTGCGCCGCGGCGACCTGGTGGGCGTCGCCCTGCCCCGCTCGCCGGACTTGGTGGTCGCGCTGCTCGGCGTCCAGAAGGCCGGCGCCGGCTACCTGCCGCTGGATCCGGACTACCCGGTCGAGCGGCTGCGCGCGACCATCGAGGACGCCGCGCCCCGGCTCGTGGTGACGGACGACTCCGCCCGGGCGGCGCTGCCCGACGGCGTCGAGACCCTGCCCGTCGACGGCGCGGACGAGCCCGCCGACCGGACGGCGCCGCAGCGCCCCGGCCCGGGCGACGTCGCCTACGTCATCCACACCTCCGGTTCCACCGGCCGCCCCAAGGGCGTCCTGGTCACCCACCGCAACGTCACCCGGCTGCTCGCCACCACCGCCGACCGGTTCGGCTTCGGACCGGACGACACCTGGACCCTGTTCCACTCCTACGCCTTCGACTTCTCGGTCTGGGAGCTGTGGGGCGCCCTGCTGCACGGCGGCCGCCTGGTCGTCGTCCCCCGGGACACCGCCCGCTCGCCCGAGGAGTTCCTGCGCCTGCTCGCCGACGAGCGCGTCACGGTGCTCAACCAGACCCCCTCGGCGTTCACCCAGCTGGCCGCCGCCGACGCCGCCCACCCCGGCCCGAGCGCCCGGCTCGCCCTGCGGTACGTGATCTTCGGCGGTGAGCAGCTCGAACCCTGGCGACTCGCGGACTGGTACCTGAGGCACCCGCAGGACGCGCCCCGGCTCGTCAACATGTACGGCATCACCGAGACCACCGTGCACGTCACGGCCGGCGACCTCGACGCCGCCGCCGTGGCCCCGGGCACCGCCACCATCGGCCGGCCGCTGCCCGACCTGCGGGCGTACCTGCTGGACGCCGCCCTGCGGCCGGTGCCCGACGGCCTGCCCGGCGAGCTGTACGTGGCCGGCCCCGGCCTCGCCCTCGGCTACCTCGGCCGCCCCGCGCTGACCGCGGGCCGCTTCACCGCCGACCCGTACGGCCCGCCCGGCAGCCGGATGTACCGCAGCGGGGACCGCGCCCGCCGCCGCCCCGACGGCGAACTCGAACACCTCGGCCGCACCGACCGGCAGGTGAAGATCCGCGGCTACCGCATCGAGCCGGGGGAGATCGAGGCCGCGCTCGCCGCGCTGCCCGGCATCTCCGGCGCCGCCGTCCTCGCCACCGAACGGGAGCCCGGGCGCAGGCAGCTGACCGCCTACCTGCTCGGCACCGAGGAGGCCGTCCGCGCGGCCGCCGACCACGCCCACGCGTCGCTCCCGGACCACCTGGTGCCCGCGGCCTTCGTCGCCGTCGAGGACTTCCCGCTGACCGCCAACGGCAAGCTCGACGAGCACCGGCTGCGGGCCCGGGAGACCGGGACGGCGGACGGCCGGGGCCGGGCGCCCAGCGGCGAGCACGAGACCCGGCTGCACCGGCTGTTCGGCGAAGTCCTCGGGGCCGAGGGCTTCGGCGCGGACGAGAGCTTCTTCGCCCTCGGCGGCGACTCCCTCTCGGCGAACCGGCTGGTGGTCCGCGCCCGGGCCGAGCTGCCCGCCGAGCAGTCCGCCGGACTGACCATCCGGGACGTCTTCGCGGCCCCCACCGTGGCCGGCCTGGCCGCCCGGATCGGCGCCCGTGGCGCCGCCCGCAGGGGTGAGGCGACGGCCGGCGGGGAACGCCCGCGGCGCCCGCAGGCCGGCCCCCGGCCGGAGCGCATCCCGCTCTCCCACGCCCAGCGTGGCCTGTGGTTTCTGCACCGGCTCGGCGAGCAGGCGTCGACCTACCACATCCCGCTCGCCGCCCGGCTGACCGGGCCGCTCGACCTGGCCGCGCTACGGGCCGCCGCCGGCGACGTCCAGCAGCGGCACGAGAGCCTGCGCACCGTGTTCCCGGCCACCGACGGGCAGCCGTACCAGCGGATCCTCGACGACCCGCCCCTCCCGCTGACCGTCCGGCACCTGGACCCCGCCGGCCTGGACGCGGCGGTGCACGAGGAGGTCCACCGGCCCTTCGACCTCGAACAGGGCCTGCCCTGGCGGCTGGTGGTGTTCACCGCCGGGCCCGGCACCCACCTGCTGCTGATCGTCCTGCACCACATCACCGCCGACGAGCAGTCGCTGGGCCCGCTGACCCGCGACCTCGCCGTCGGCTACGCCGCCCGGGCCCGGGGCCAGGCCCCCGCCTGGCCCCGACTGCCGCTCCAGTACGCCGACTTCACGCTCTGGCAGGGTCGGGAGCTCGGCCCGGCCGGCGAGCCCGACAGCCCGCTGGCCACCGAACTGGCGCACTGGCGCGAGGCCTTGCGCGGCGCGCCGGAGCGCACCGCGCTGCCGGTGGACCACGAGCCCGCGCCCGGCGCGGCCCTGCGCGGGGCCGCCGCCGAGTTCCAGTGGGACGCCGAACTGGTCGCCGCAGCAACCGAATTGGCGGCCGACCGGGGAGCCACCCTGTTCATGGTGCTGCACGCGGCCGTCGCCTGCCTGCTCGCCCGCGCCGGCGCGGGCACCGACCTCGTCCTCGGCACGGTCAGCGCCGGTCGCGCCGACCCCGCCCTGGACGACCTGGTCGGCTACTTCGCCCAACCGCTCGCCCTGCGCACCGACCTCTCGGGCCGCCCGGGCTTCGCGGAGGCCGTCGACCGCGCCCGGCACGCCGACCTCACCGCCTTCGCCCACGACCGGGCGCCCTTCGACCGGGTCGTGGACGCCCTGGCACCCGACCGGGAACTCGGCCGCCACCCGCTGTTCCAGGTGATGATCACCCTGCACGGCGGACGCCAACCCGCGCTCACCCTGCCCGGACTGTCCGGCGCACCGCACCGATTCGAGCGGGTGATGGCCAAGTTCCCGCTGCTCTTCGAGTTCGCCGAACAGCCGGACGGCACGGTGCGCGGCGTCCTGGAGTACAGCACCGGCCACTTCCGCCCCGGGACCGCCGACCGCCTGGCGCAGGGCCTCGGCCGCCTGCTGGCGGCCGCCCTGGCCGACCCGGCGGCCCCCTTCGACACCCTCGACACCCTCGACACCCTTGACGCCCTCGACACCCTTGGCATCCGCGACGCCCCCGGCCCCGCTGCCGCCCGCCCGCTCCCCGCGCCCGCCGCCGGTGCGGAGGGCGGCTCGCCCGCCGAGGAGCAGCTGCGGACGCTGTTCGGCAGCGTCCTCGGCCGGGCGCGGCCCGGGCCGTCGGAGGGGTTCTTCCGGCTCGGCGGGGACAGCATCCTGGCGATCCAACTGGCCACCCGGGCGCGGTCGGCGGGCGTGCTGATCACGCCGAAGGACGTGTTCACCCACCAGACCCCGCGCGCCCTCGCCGCCGCCGCGGCCGCCGCTCCGGACGGCGGCCGCGCACCGGCCGCCCGGCCGGCGGTGCCCGCGCCCCCGGGCGGGGCGTTGCCGCCCACCCCGATCGCGGACTGGCTGGCGGCCCGCGGCGGACCGATCCACGGCTACGCCCAGTCCCTGCTGTGCGAGGTGCCGCCCGGCGCCACCGAACACACCCTGCGCACCGCCCTCCAAGGCCTCGTCGACCACCACGACGCGCTGCGGACCCGCCTGACCGGGGCCCCGGGCGAGCCGCTCGCCTTCGAGATCCGGCCCGCCGGGACCGTCCCGGCGGCCCCGCTGCTGCACCGGATCGACCTCGCCCGCGAGGGCCTCACCGCAGCCCCCGGCCGCGACCCGGGGCCCGCCCTGCTGGCCCTGGTCGCGGAACAGCGGCACGACGCCCGCCGCCGCCTCGACCCCTACCGGGGCGAACTGCTGCGGGCGGTCTGGTTCGACGGCCCCCGGGGCGGCCTGCTGCTGATGGTGATCCACCACCTCGCCGTCGACGGCGTCTCCTGGCGGATCCTGCTCGACGACCTCGCCCGGGCCCACCGGGCCGCCGCCGCCGGCCACCCGGCCGACCTCGCCGCCGTCCCCGTCACGGCCGCCGACTGGGCCCGCGCGCTGCGGGACGCCGAGGCCGACCCGGCGGTCGCCGCCGACCGCGCCCACTGGCACGAGCTGCTGACCGCCGGCACCGGCACCATCGGCACCCGGCCGCTGGACCGCACCCGGGACACCGTGGCCGCAGCCGAGACCCTGCGCACCACCCTGGGCGGCGGCCCGACCGCCGCCCTGCTGACCGACCTGCCCGACCGCCTCGGCGCCGCCGTGCCGGAGGTCCTCCTCGGCGCCCTCGCCGCCGCCCTGCGCGGCTGGCGCGCCCGCAGCACCGACGACCCGCTCCTGGTGGACGTCGAGGGCCACGGCCGTGACCCGGAACTCGCCGCCCTCGACGGCCTCGACCTCTCCCGGACGCTGGGCTGGTTCACGGTCATCCACCCCGTCCTGCTGGACACCGGCCCGGCCGCACCCGACACCAGGGGAGGGGGCTGCGCCGACGACTTGGCCCACGCCGTCGCGGCCGCCCGGCAGCGTCTGCGGGCCACCCCCCACCGGGGCCTGACGTACGGCCTGCTCCGGCGGTCCGGCACGCTGCCCGACCGCGCGGCCCCGATCGCCTTCAACTACCTGGGCCGCTTCGACACCGCCCGACGCGGCCCCTGGCAGCCGGTCCCCGGCACCCTGCGGGGCGAGGCCGACCCGACCCTGCCGCTCGCCCACACCCTCTCGGTCGACGCCTTCGTGGAGACCGGCCCGGACGGCCCACGGCTGCGGGTCGAATGGGCCTGGCCGGCCAGCGTCCTCGACACCGACGTCGTGGCCGAACTCGCCGCCCGCTGGGAGCAGGCCCTCACCACCCTGTCGTCCGTCGGCCCGCCCCGGGCCGGGGGGCCCGCAGCCGACCCCCAGCCCGAGGCCCCCGCGTCCGCCCCCGAGCCCCCCGAGGCCCCCGCGTCCGCCGCCGTCCTGCTGCCCGCCACGCCGCTCCAGGCCGGCCTGCTGTTCCACTCCCGCTACGCCGCCCACGACGGCCGCCGCGACCCGTACCTCGTGCAGCTCGTCCTCGACCTCACCGGCGCGATCGACCCGGAGCGGCTACAGGACGCCGCCCGGCGGCTGCTGGTGCGCCATCCGCAGCTCGCCGGGGCCTTCACCAGCGGCGAGTCCGGCCCGCCGCGGCAGGTCGTGCCGGTCGAGGTGACGCTGCCCTGGCGCACCGTGGACCTCACCGGGCGGGCGGAGGGGGAGCAGTCCGCCGACGCCCGGCGGCTCGTGGCGGAGGACCGCCGGCCGTTCTCGGTCGACACCCCGCCGCTGATCCGGTTCACCCTGCTGCGGCTGGCCGCCGACCGGTGGCGGCTCGTCTTCACCCACCACCACCTGCTGCTGGACGGCTGGTCGGTGCCGATCGTGCTGCGCGAGCTGCTCGCGCTGCACCAGGGCGTCGAGCTGCCCCCGGCGCCGTCCTACCGCCGCTACCTCGACTGGCTGGCCGGGCGCGACGACGCGGCCGCGCGCAGCGCCTGGCGCGTCGCCCTCGCCGGGGCCGAGCCCACCCGGGTCGGCCGGCCCGCGCCGGCCGGCGGCGAGGGCGCCGACGACGGCCCGTCGACGAGCGTCTTCACCCTGCCCGCCGGGCTCACCGCCGGGCTGCGGGCGCGCGCCGCGCAGTGGGAGGTGACCCTCGGCTCCCTGGTGGCGACGGCGTGGGCGCTGGTGCTCTCCCACCTCACCGGCCGCGACGACGTCCTGTTCGGCACCACCGTCGCCCAGCGCCCGGCCGAACTGCCGGAGGCGGACCGGCTCGTGGGCCTGCTGATCAACACCGTGCCGGTCCGGGCCCGGCTGCACCCGGGCGAGTCGGTGCGCGAGCTCGCCGCCCGGCTCCAGCGGGAGCGCACCGCGTTGCTGGACCACGAGCACCTGGGCCTCACCGAGGTGGAGAAGGCCGCCGGTGCCGGGCGGCTCTTCGACAGCTCACTGGTGTTCGAGAACTACCCGCTGGACGAGGCCGGGTTCGTCGAGCCCGCGCCGGGCCTGCGGATCGGCGCCGTCGAACCGTTCGACGGCACCCACTACCCGCTCTCGCTGGTGGTGCTGCCGCGCCAGGGCGGCCTGGACGTGCGGCTTCAGCTGCGCCCCGCCGAGTTGGACCGGCACCTCGACGCGGACCGGCTGCGCACCTTGCTGACGGCCGCCTGCACCGCCCTGGCCGGCCCGGGCGCGGACGCGCTGACCACCGGCCGGGTCGATCTGCTGCCGCCCGTCCAGCGGGCGGGGCTGCGGGCCTGGGGCACCGGCCCGGCGGCCGACGCCGAACCGGTGTCGGTCGGCGCGCGGTTCGAGCGGCTGGCGGCCGACCACCCCGACCGGGTCGCCCTGCGACTCGTCGACGGCACCGCCACGGACGGCACTTCGGACGGCACTTCGGACGGCACTTCGGACGGCACCACGACGGACACCACCCTCACGTACGGCGCGCTCAACGCCGACGCCAACCGGCTGGCCCACCACCTGGCCGGCCTCGGGGTGCGGCCCGGCAGCCGGGTCGCCGTGCGGCTGCCGCGCTGCCCGGAGGTGCCGGTGGCGATGCTGGCGCTGGCCAAGCTCGGCGCCGTCTGCGTCCCGCTGCACCCGGGGTTCCCGGCCGAGCGGCTCCGGGCGCTCGCCGACGAGGCGGGCACCGAACTGCTGCTGGACGCCGACCTGTTGGCGGCGGCCCGGCGGGCGGGCGGGAGCGCGGGCGACCCCGGCGTGGAGGTGCTGCCCGGGCAGGTCGCCCAGCTGCTGTACACCTCGGGCTCGACCGGCCGCCCCAAGGGGGTGGCGGTCACCCACCGCAACATCCTCGCCCTGGCCGACGACCCGCTGTGGCACGGCCCCGACCACGACCGGGTGCTGTTCCACTCGCCGCACGCCTGGGACGCCATGGTGTACGAGCTGCTCATGCCACTGCTGACCGGTCGTCAGGTGGTGGTGGCCCCGCCGGGGGAGCTGACCCCGGCGGACTACGCCCGGGCCGTCGAGCGCGGCGGCGCCACCGCGGCCTGGCTGACGGCGGGCCTGTTCGACCTGCTGACCGAGCAGATCCCGGCGGCCCTGGCCCGGCTGCGCCTGATCTGCACCGGCGGCGACGTCGTCCCCCCGGCGGCGCTCGCCCGGGCCCGGCGGGCCGCGCCCGGCCAGCGGCTGCTGGACCTGTACGGGCCGGTGGAGAGCACGACCTTCGCCCTGGGCCACGAAGTCCCGGCGGGCCCGGTCCGTGAGGGCGAGGCCGTCCCGATCGGCCGCCCGCTCGCGGGGACGAGGGTGCTGCTGCTGGACGCCGCGCTGCGCCCGGTGCCGCCGGGCGTCCCCGGCGAGATCCACCTGGGCGGCGAGGGCCTGGCCGTGGGCTACCACGGCGCCCCGGCCCGGACGGCCGAGCGCTTCGTCGCCGACCCGTACGGCCCGCCGGGCGGCCGGCTGTACCGCACCGGGGACCTGGGCCGGTGGGACACCGAGGGCCGGCTGCACTTCCTGGGGCGCGCGGACCGGCAGGTGAAGATCAACGGGTTCCGGATCGAGCCGGGGGAGATCGAGGCCGCGCTGTGCGCCGAGCCGGAGGTCACCGCCGCCCGGGTGGTGCCGCACGGGGCGGGCCCGGCGGGCCGCTCGCTGGTCGGGTACGTGGTCGCCGACCGGCCGGTGGCCGCCGGCGAACTGCGCCGCCGGCTCGCCGGGCGGCTGCCGCGCCACCTGGTGCCCGCCGTGCTCGTCCCGGTCGACGCGCTGCCGCTGGACGCCAACGGCAAGGTCGACACGACCGCCCTGGGCCCGCCGCAGCGGTCGGCCCCGGGGCCGACCCGTTCGCCCCGCCGGGAGGTCCTGGCGGCGCTGTTCGCGGAGGTGCTGCGGGTGCTGGCGGTCGCGCCGGAGGACGACTTCTTCGCGCTCGGCGGCAACTCGATCGCCGCGATGCGCCTCGCCGGGCGGATCCGGTCCACCCTGGGCGTCGACGTGCCGCTCGGCGAGCTGTTCGACGCGCCCACGGTGGCCGGGCTGGACCACCGGCTCGACCGCGCCGCCCGTACCGATGGAGCCGGCGGCGGCGCCCCGGCGCTCGGCGACCGGACGACCCGGCCCGACCGGCTGCCGCTCGCCCCCGCCCAACTGCGCCTGTGGACGGCCAACTACCTGGGCGAGCACCGCCCGGACTACCTCACCACCCTGGCCCTCGACCTCACCGGCGGGCTCGACCCCGCCGCGCTGCGGGTCGCCCTCGGCGACCTGCTGGCCCGGCACGAGGCCCTGCGGACCGTCCTGCCGTACGGCCCGGACGGCCCCGAGCAGCGCATCCTCGCGCCCGCCGATGCCCCGCCCGATGCCCCGCCCGGCGCCCCGCCCGGCGCCCCGCCCGGCGCCCCGCCCGCCGACGCCGACCTTGCCGAGGCCTTCCTCGCCGCCGTCCCGTCCGCCGCGCCCCGCTTCCTCGACGTCCCGCCGGAGCGGCTGGACGCCTGGATCGCCGCCGAACTCGACCGCGGCTTCGACCTGTTGACCGAACCGCCGCTGCGCACCGCCCTGCTGCGCAGCGGCCCCGACCGGCACACCCTGCTGCTGGTGCTGCACCACGCGGCGGTCGACGGGCACGCGCTCGAACCGCTGCTGGCCGACCTGCGGTCCGCCTACCGGGCCCGGGCGGCCGGTGGGGCGCCGCGCTGGCCGTCGCCCGCCGTCCAGTACGCCGACCACGCCCTGTGGCTGCGGCGGCGGCTCGGCGACGAGGACCGCCCGGAGAGCCCGGCCGCCCGGCAGGCCGCCTACTGGAAGGGCGCGTTGGCCGCCCTGCCGCCGTGGCGGGGCCTGCCGGACGCCACCGGCGCCCCGGGCGCCGGGCCGGGTGCGGCCGGCACCGTCCGCTTCGCCCTCGACCCGGGGGAGCACCGCCGACTGGCGGCCGCCGCCCGGGCCTGCTCGGCCGGCACCGGCATGGTGCTACAGGCGGCGTTCGCCGCCGCGCTGGGCGACCTCGGCGCGGGGCACGACCTCCCGATCGGGGTGCCGCTGGCCGGCCGGGACGACGAGGTGCTGGACGGCGTGGTCGGCTGCCTGGTCAACACCGTGGTGCTGCGGGTCGACACCTCCGGCGCCCCGACGGCCCGCACCCTGGTCGGGCGGGTCCGGGAGCGGCTGCTGGCCGCCCACGCCCACCAGGACCTGCCGTTCGACCGGGTGGTGGAGCTGGTCAACCCGGCCCGGCGGGCGGGGCGCCAGCCGCTGTTCGGGGTGGCGGTCTCCCATCTGGTGCGGGCCGAACCGGCCGACGGCGGGCGGTGGGCCGACGCCGTGACCGTCGCCGAGCGGCCCGTCCCGGTGGCCCGCACCGCCGTCGACCTGCTGCTCCAACTGGTGGAGCGGCGGACCGCGGACGGCGCACCCGGCGGGCTGGAGTGCGCCCTGGTACACGCGCTGGACGGCTGCGACGAGCCGACCGCCCGGCGGGTGGTGGCCGCCTTCCGGCGGCGGGTCACCGAGTTCTGTGACGAGTTGAACGATGAGGTCAACGGCGAGCTCAACGACGAGGTCAACGGCGAGCTCAACGGCGAGTTCAACGGCGAGCTGGCCGACGAGTCGAACGACCTTGCCCACGTGCACGACCACAACCATGAAGTGAGGGCCCGATGAGCAGCACCAACCCCTTCGACGACGAGCAGGGCGCGTTCCTGGTCCTGGCGAACGAGGAGAACCAGCACGCGCTCTGGCCCGCCTTCGTCGACGTGCCCGCCGGTTGGCGCAGCGTGTTCGGCGAGGAATCCCGGCAGGCCTGCCTGGATTACGTCGAGAAGAACTGGACCGACCTGCGTCCGCGCAGTCTGGCCGAGGCGATGGACGCCCGCGTCGACTGAGCGCGATCGGCCGGTCCATCAGGGCTGTTCCACCCTGGCTTAAGGATCTTCCGTCCCCCGCAAGCGAACTGACAGCATGTCAGGGACGGGCGCGGGGCCGGCCCGCAGGAACGAGTGCGGCGCGCCTGGGTTTCCCCCACGCCCGGCCGCGCCGCCGGCGAGCCGGCCCCGGAGCCCCGCAGGCACCCGATTGCCGCCCGTCCGGACCGCAGCGCCACCGCCCGTTGTCCGAAGCCCTCACGAGGAGTCACCGATGAACGCTGTCACCCCGCGCCCCGCCGAGCGCACGGCCCGGCCCCGGCACTACCTGATGTGCCGCCCCAGCCACTTCGAGGTCACCTACGCGATCAACCCGTGGATGGACCCGGCGAAGCCGGTCGACACCGGGCTCGCCGTGGCGCAGTGGGAGCGGCTGTACGCGCTCTACCAGGAGCTCGGCCACCGGGTCGACCTGATCGACCCGATCCCGGGCCTGCCCGACATGGTCTACGCCGCCAACGGCGCCACCGTGGTGGACGGCAAGGTGCTCGGCGCCCGCTTCCGCAACGCCGAACGCGCCGCCGAGGGCCCCGCCTACCTGGAGTGGTTCCGCGCCAACGGCCACCCCGAGCTGCACGACCCGGAGCACGTCAACGAGGGCGAGGGCGACTTCCTGGTCACCGCCGAGTACGTGCTCGCCGGGCGGGGCTTCCGCAGCACGCCGGCCGGCCACGCCGAGGCCCAGGAGTTCTTCGGGCGCCCGGTGATCGGCCTGGAGCTGATCGACCCGCGCTACTACCACCTGGACACCGCGCTGGCCGTCCTGGACGGCGACGAGATCATGTACAACCCCGAGGCCTTCTCCGCGGGCAGCCGCGAGGTG
The DNA here is from genome assembly GCF_044745805.1 of Kitasatospora sp. NPDC086801. Taxonomy (NCBI): domain Bacteria; kingdom Bacillati; phylum Actinomycetota; class Actinomycetes; order Kitasatosporales; family Streptomycetaceae; genus Kitasatospora; species Kitasatospora sp. NPDC086801. The sequence goes on along the minus strand of NZ_JBIVAX010000015.1, from coordinate 20,232 downwards.
CTGCGCCGGCTGTTCCCGGACGCGGTGCTGGCCGACGCCGGCGACGCCGCCGTGTTCGGCCTCAACGCGGTCAGCGACGGCCTGCACGTGTTCCTGCCGGAGGCGGCCACCGGCCTCGCCGACAAGCTGCGGGAGCGCGGCTTCGAGCCGATCGGCGTCGACCTGTCCGAGCTGCTCAAGGGCGGCGGCAGCGTCAAGTGCTGCACGCTGGAGCTGCGCCCCCGCGCCTGACCGCTGCCCGTCCGCCCCTTCGCCCCTTCGCCCGCCTCCGTAACGCCGGGGGCGGACGAACGGGGCGGACGCGGGCCGTACGACCACCGCGCACGAACGCGACGGGCCGCGCGGGCCTCCCCCCGAGGAGGTCCGCGCGGCCCGTCGGCGTCGCGCCCCGGTGCCGCCGCCCGGTGCCGGCGGCCCGGCGGTCACTCAGTCCGGCCGCCCCGCGTACGGCCGCGCGCTCTCCGCCCAGCGCTTCAGCAGGGCGGCCGCCGCGCCCGAGTCGACCGCCTCGGCGGCCCGGGGCAGCACGGCCGCCAGCCGCTCGACGACCGGCCGTTCGGAGGGCGTCAGCGCCGCCAGGCCGGCCGCCGCGGACAGCAGGACGGCGTCGCGGACGGGGCCCTGCTCGCCGTCCAGGACGGCGTGCACCACGCCCGCGTTGTGGGCCGCGTCGCCGCCGCGCAGCGCGTCCGGGGCCGCCGTCGCGATCCCGAGCTCGCGCGGGTCGAGCCGCTCCTGCACGAACCGGCCGGTGGTCGCCGTCCAGACCGTCGAGGTGGTGGAGACGGACAGTTCGTCGAGGCCGTCGTCGCCCCGGAAGACCAGCGCGTCCACGCCCTGGCGGGCGAACACGGCGGCGATCAGCGGGCCCAGCCGGGGATCGGCGACGCCGACCGCCATGGCCGTGGGCGAGGCCGGGTTGGTCAGCGGCCCCAGCGCGTTGAACGCCGTCGGCACGCCCAACTCCTTGCGGGCGACGGCCGCGTGGCGGAAGGCCGGGTGGAAGGCCGGGGCGAAGCAGAAGCCGATCCCGACCTCGCGCACCGAGCGGGCCACCTCCTCGGCCGAGAGTTCCAGCGCGATGCCGAGCCGCTCCAGCACGTCCGCCGAGCCGGAGGCGGAGGAGGCCGAGCGGTTGCCGTGCTTGACCACCCGGGCCCCGGCGGCCGCCGCCACGATCGCGGCCATGGTGGACACGTTCACGGTCTTCGCGCCGTCCCCGCCGGTGCCGACGATGTCCAGTGTCGGCCCCGGCACGTCGACCCGCACCGTGTGCTCGCGCGCGGCCCGGACCAGCCCGTCGACCTCCTCGGCGGTCTCGCCCTTGGCCCGCAGCGCCACCAGGAACCCGGCCAGCTGCGCCGGTGCCGCCTCGCCGCGCATCACCCGGTCCATCGCCCAGGCGGTGTCGGCGGTGCTCAGGTCCGTCCCGCCGATCAGCGCCGCGAGCAGCTGCGGCCAGCTGCGCGATTCACCATTCCCTGTCACTGGTCACCCATTTCCGCTCGTCGGTTCCGATGTGCGTGCGGTCAGCGTCCGGCGCCGACCGCGAGGAAGTTCTCCAGCAGCTGCATGCCGCCGGTGGTGGTGATGCTCTCGGGGTGGAACTGCACCGACTCGATGGGCAGGCTGCGGTGCCGCATGCCCATGACGTAGCCGTCGTCGTCGGCGGTCGCGGTGAGTTCCAGGTCCTCGGGCAGCGGCCGGGTGACGATCAGGGAGTGGTACCTGGTCGCGGTGAGGCTGTTGCCGAGGCCGGCGAACAGGCCGCGCCCGTCGTGCGTCACGGTGCTGGTGCGCCCGTGCATCAGCCGGTCGGCGACCTGGACCCGCCCGCCGAACGCCAGGCCGATCGCCTGGTGGCCCAGGCACACGCCGAGCAGCGGGACCTTCCCGGCGAAGTGGTGGACGAGTTCGACGTGGCCGGAGGCCGCCGGGTGCCCGGGGCCGGGGCCGAGCACGACCGCGTCGGGCGCGGTCGCGGCCAGCTGCTCGGGGGTGCGGGTGTGCGAGCGGACCACCTCGGTGTCCGCGCCGAGCGCCCGCAGGTACTGGTCGATGATGTGGACGAAGCTGTCCCGCGCGTCCACCAGCAGAACCTTCATGCCGTCAACTCCTCGCCCGTCAGCGCCCAGTAGGCGGCGCCCAGCTTCGCCAGCGTCTCGTTCCACTCGCCCTCGGGGGTCGAGTCCGCGACGATCCCCGCGGAGCTCTGCACGGAGTACACCGCGCCGTCGTGCGCGATGGTGCGGATGCACAGGGCCAGTTCGCTCCAGCCGCCGACGTCGATCAGGCCGACGGCGCCGGCGTAGGCTCCGCGCGGCTCCCGCTCGATCTCGTGGATGATCTCCATGGCGCGCAGCTTCGGCGCGCCGGTCATGGTGCCGGCCGGGAAGGTCGCGCACAGCGACCGCCACACGTCGGCGTCCTCCTCCAGCTCGGCGCTGACCGTGGACACCAGGTGGAAGACGTGCGAGAAGGTCTCCACCACCATCAGGTCGTCGGCCGTCAGGGTGTGCGGCTTGCAGACCCGGCTGATGTCGTTGCGGGAGAGGTCGACCAGCATGACGTGCTCGGCCTGCTCCTTGGTGCTCGCCAGCAGGGCCTTGATCCGCCGCTCGTTCTCCTCCTCGTCCTGGTCGCGACGGGTGGTGCCGGCGATCGGGCGCATCACGATCCGGCCGTCCTCGATCCGGAACAGCAGCTCGGGGCTGGCGCCGATCAGCGTGCCCTCGCCGTTCGGGAGCAGGTACATGTGCGGGGAGGGGTTGCGCGAGCGCAGCCGCCGGTAGACCTCGACGGGTGTCAGCGCGGTGCGGACGTCGATCCGGTGGCCGACCTGGATCTGGTAGATGTCGCCGACCCCGATGTGCTCCAGGCAGCGCCGGACCCAGCCGTGGAAGGTGTCGCGGTCCACGCTGTCGTGCACGGACTGCGGGCGGACGGCCGGCGGGCACGCGGCCTGCGGCGCCTGCCCGGCCGCCTCCCGGGCCGCGCCCGCGAGGTCGTGGCGGCCGTGCTCGCCGAAGGCCGGGCTGTCGGCGGTCCGCAGGACCGGCGCGCCGTCGGTGCCGTAGTGCACGCTGTCGCGGAACAGCGTCAGCACGGCGTCCGGGCGGGTCGGCGGCAGCGCCCGGGCCGGCAGGTCCTCCATGTGCCAGGCCGCGTCGTAGCCGAACCGGGCCAGGAAGCCGAAGTGGAAGCGGTCGCCGGGCAGGCCCGGCTCCAGGCCGAACAGGCCCTGCGCGCGCCGCAGGAACTCCCAGACGCGGGCCGGGTCGGGGGCCTCCAGCCGCCCGGGGGCGTCCGCGGCGGGGGTCAGGCCCGCCGCCTCGGCGGTCGCCCGCAGTGCCGGGGCGACCTCCGCGATCCCGTCGATCTCCAGGTACGAGCCGTACAGCCGGATCTCGGCGAGCGGGCCGCAGCCGAGCACCGCGGGCCCGCCCTGCCGGCCGGACTCGGTCAGGCTCTCCAGCAGGTACACCTGCTCCGCGCCGAGCCGGTCGCCCAGCCGGGTGTAGAGCTCCAGCGGGTCGTGCGGCGGCAGCGGCTCGGTGCCGAGCCGGACGGCGAACGGAGGGTGCGATGGCGCGTCTGGCATCGGAATCCTCATCGTGAATGGCCGGCTGGGTACGGCCGGTGAACGAATGGCCCCCAGTCAATCCGTTCGTCCCGGAAGGCGGTCAGACCAGTTCTCCGGTGCGGGAGCAGGCCAATTCGCGGATGCTTGACCTTCTTTCCGCGGCCGGGCTGCAATGAGCGGGCCAGCGATTTCCGTTCCCATCCGAGGGCCGTGATGAATCGAATTCCGCAGACCGGAGCACCTGCCGCCTGGCGTTCCCTGCCGGCGGCCCAGCAACCGCAGTGGCCGGACCGGGCGGCGCTGCGCGAGGTGGTCGCCGACCTGTCGGCCGCCCCGCCCCTGGTGCTCGCCGAGGAGTGCGACCGGCTGACCGACCGGATGGCCGCCGTCGCCGCCGGCGAGGCCTTCGTCCTCCAGGGCGGCGACTGCGCCGAGACCTTCGGCGGGCTCACCGCGGACGCGGTCACCGCCAAGCTGCGCACCCTGTTGCAGATGGCGGTGGTGCTGACCTACGCGAGCGGCGTCCCGGTCGTGAAGATCGGCCGGCTGGCCGGGCAGTACGCCAAGCCCCGCTCCCAGCCGGACGAGACCCGGGGCGGCCTCAGCCTGCCCTCCTACCGGGGCGACGCGGTCAACGGGCCGGAGTTCACCGAGGCGGCCCGCCGCCCGGACCCGGCGCGGCTGCGGCGGATGTACGAGGCGTCGGCGGTCACCCTCAACCTGGTCCGCGGCTTCGCGGCCGGCGGCAGCGCCTCCCTCTACCAGGCGCACCAGTGGAACCGCGGCTTCCTGGAGGACTCCGCCGAGGCCCGCCGCTACGAGGAGCTGGCCGACGGCGTGGACCGCGCGCTGCGCTTCCTCCAGGCCTGCGGCTGCGACCCGGCCGGGCTGCTGGAGGCCGAGTTCTTCGCCAGCCACGAGGGCCTGCTGCTGGACTACGAGCAGCCCCTCACCCGCACCGACCCGCGCACCGGGGCGGACTACGCCACCAGCGGGCACCTGCTCTGGATCGGCGAGCGGACCAGGGGCCTGGACGACGCGCACATCGCCTACTTCGCCGGGATCCGCAACCCGATCGCCGTCAAGCTCGGCCCCACGACCACCGCGGACGAGGTCCTCGGCTACGTCGATCGGCTGGACCCGGACCGCCGGCCCGGCCGGCTGACCTTGGTGGTGCGGATGGGCGCGGGCCGGGTGCGCGAGCTGCTGCCGCCGCTGGTGGAGAAGGTCACGGCGGAGGGCGCCCGGGTCGCCTGGATCTGCGACCCGATGCACGGCAACACCGTCCAGACCGACGACGGCCGCAAGACCCGCCGCTTCGACGACATCCTGGGCGAGGTCGCCGGCTTCTTCGAGGTGCACCGGGAGCTGGGCACGCACGCCGGCGGCATCCACGTCGAGCTCACCGGCGACGACGTCACGGAGTGCCTCGGCGGCGGCGACCAGGTCCGCGCCGAGGACCTGCACCAGCGCTACGAGACGGCCTGCGACCCGCGGTTGAACCACCGCCAGTCCCTCGACCTCGCCTTCCGGGTCGCGGAGCTGATGAAGGCCTGAGAGTCGGCACCGGCCTGAGAGTCGTCACAGACCTGAGATCCCCGGTGACGGATGGCCGGATCGGTGCGCGCCGATCCGGCCGTCCGGCTTTTCCGCGACGATTCCCCGCCGGTTACCCGGGGGTACGGACGTCGATCGCAGTCCGTCAGGCGGCGTCTTTTGGGGAGAACTGAAAATCATTGACCCGTTGACCGGGCCGTCCCTAGAGTGCCTTGCGATCCTGCGCCTATTCCTCTGGGGGGAGTGGAAACGGTGGGGCACCGACCTGGTTCCGGCATACGCCACGACGGCTCTTCCTCACCCGCGCCCCGGGTCGAGTACCGCATTCTCGGCCCGCTCGAAGCGCTCGTCGACGCCAGGCTGCTGAACCTCGGCGGGATCCGCCAGCAGACGGTGCTCGCCGCGCTCCTCCTCGACGCCAACCGGGTGGTCAGCGTCGACCGCCTGGTCCGCGCCCTCTACGAGGAGGCCCCGCCGGCCACCGCCCGCGCACAGGTGCAGATCAGCGTCTCCGCCCTGCGCCGGCTGTTCGCCGCGCACGGCCTCTCCGACGTCATCACCACCCACCCGCAGGGCTACATGGTGAAGGCGGCGGACGCCCAGCTCGACCTGCTCCAGGCCCGTGGCCTGGTCGGGAGGGCGCGGGCGCTGCGCGACGACGGCCAGAAGACCGAGGCCCACGACCGGAAGGCGGAGGCCGCCGCCCTGTTCCGGCAGGCGCTCGGACTGTGGCGCGGCGACCCCCTCGGCGGCCTGCCCAGCGAGGCGATCCGGTCGGCCGCCGGCCAGCTCACCGAGCAGTGGGTCGGTGCCACCGAGGAGTGCATCCAGCTCGAACTCGCGCTCGGCCGGCACGGCGCGGCCGTCGGCGAACTCCTGGGCCTGGTCGACGAGTTCCCGCTGCGGGAGCGGCTGCGCGGCCAGCTGATGCTGGCGCTCTACCGCTCCGGGCGCCAGACCGAGGCGCTCCAGGTCTACCGCGACACCCGCCAGTGGATGATCGACGAACTCGGCGTCGAACCCGACCCCCGGTTGCAGCGGCTCGAACACTCCATCCTCGGCGCCGACCCCCGGCTCGACCTGCCCGACAGCCGCCCGGCGGCCGCCCCGGCCACCCCGGGCGCCGAGTCCGCCGCCGCGCCGCCCGTCGCCCCCGTTGTCCCCGCCGCCCCCGTCGCCGTCCCGGAGATGCTCCCCGCCGACCTCGCCGACTTCACCGGCCGCGAGCACCTGCTCGCCGGCCTGCGCGAACGGCTGCTGCTCTCCTCCCACGACCAGTCCCGGCTCGCCGTCCCGATCGTCTCCGTCGTCGGCAAGGCCGGGGTCGGCAAGACCGCCGTGGCCGTCCACGCGGCCCACCAGATCGCCGCCGAGTTCCCCGGCGGACAGCTCTTCGCCGACCTGCACGGCGGGGCCCCCGACACGGTCGGCCCGGCCCAGGTGCTGGAGCGCTTCCTGCGCGCCCTCGGCGTCAACGGCACCGCCATCCCCGACGGCCTGGAGGAGCGGGCCGAGATGTACCGGGCCCTGCTCGCCGAACGCCGGGTGCTGATCGTCCTCGACAACGTCGCCACGGAGAGCCAGATCACCCCGCTGCTGCCGGGCAAGCCCACCTCGGCCGTGATCGTCACCAGCCGGCGGCACATCGGCAGCCTCGCCGGAGCCGTCCGGGTGGACGTCGACACCTTCGCCCCCGACCAGTCGGCGGAACTGCTCGGCCGGATCGCCGGCCCCGAACGGGTGGCGGCCGAACCGGAGGCGGCGAAGGCGCTGGCCGAACTCTGCGACCACCTGCCGCTGGCGCTGCGCATCGCCGGCGCCCGGCTCGCCGCCCGGCCGCACTGGGAGATCACCGAACTGGTGGAGCGGCTGGAGGACGGGACCCGCCGGCTCGACGAGCTCAAGTACGCCGACGTCGGCATCAGGGCCGGCCTCTCGCTCACCTACGAGAGCGTCAGCGAGGACGCCCGCCGGCTGCTCCGGCGGATCGCCCTGATCGACGAGGGGCCGTTCTCCACCTGGGTGGGCATGGCCCTGCTCGACCTCCCCGAGTACCAGGTCCAGGACCTGATCGACGAACTCTCCGACGCCCAACTGCTGGACGCCGTCGGCACCGCGCCCGGACGCCACACCCAGTACCGGCTGCACAACCTGATCCGGGTCTTCGCGCGCGAACGCCTCGTCGACGAGGAGAGCGTCGAGGAGCGGGAGGCCGCGCTGGCCCGGGTGATCGGCTGCTTCCTCCACCTGCTGATCGAGGCGAGGCAGCGCGAGTACGGCCGCGACGTGCTGATCCGCGGCCGCGGCACCGCCCTGCACCCGCTGCCCGCCCGGACGGTGGACCGACTGCTGGCCGAGCCGCTGCAGTGGTTCTCCCGGGAACGGCCCATGCTCGTGCCCCGGGTCAGACAGGCGGCCATGATGGGCCTCACCGCGCACTGCTGGGAACTCGCCGTCACCGCCGTCACGTTCCTGGAGACCCACGGCCGGCTCGACGACTGGCGCGACACCCACGAACTCGCCCTCGCGGCCGCGCGCAAGGGCGGCGACCGGCTCGGCCAGGCGGCCGCACTGCACTCCCTCGGCTCGCTCGCGCTGACCCGGCAGAACTTCGCCGCCGCCGAGGAGCGCTTCCGCCAGGCCGCCGGCATCTTCACCGACCTCGGCGACGACCTCGGCTCCGCCCTGACCGCCCGCGGCCTCGGCTACCTCGCCCGGGTGGACGGCCGGATCGACGAGGCGACCGCCCACTACCAAGCCGCCCTCACCGTCCTGCGGGCGAGCGGCGGCTCCGTCGCCGTCGCCTACGTGCTGCACAACCTGGCCCAGCTCAAACTGGGCGAGGGCGACGAGGACGGCGCCGGAGCACTCCTCGACGAGGCCCTACGGCTGAGCCGGGAGGGCCGCGGCCGACGGGTCGAGGCCCAGGTGCTGCACCGGATGGGCCAGAGCCACCTGGAACGCGGCGGCTACGACCGGGCCCTGGACGCCTTCTCCCGGGCCCTCGACGTCGTCCGGCTGATCGGCGACCACACCGGCGAGATCTACGCCCTGCACGGCATCGGCGCGGCCCGCCACCGGCTCGGCGAGACCGGCGAGGCCGCCCACGCCCTGCACCGCGCCCTGCTCCTCGCGGAGGGCTCCAACGAGCGGCTGATCATGGGCCGGATCCTCGTCACCCTCGGCGAGTTGGCGCTCGGCACCGGGGAGGCCGACCTGGCGGTGGAGCACCTGCGGCGGGCCCGGCTGGTGTTCCGCCTCATGCGGACCCCCGCCGAGGAGGCCCGGACGCTCGACCTGCTGCGCTCCGCCCGCCTGGCCGCCGGTGACCCCGAGCCCCCCGCAGGCCCGGGTCCACCTTCCTAGTCGGCGATGAAGGCCACCGCGTAGTGGTTCAGCGACAGGGTGAGGTTCACCCGGTGCCCCGACTCGCCGTCGGACACCCGGAAGGTGGCCGCCACCTCGGGGTGCACGGTGGACAGGCCGAGCCCGTTGAAGTACCGGTCGACGTCGAACACCAGCCGGTAGAGGCCGCGTCCACCGTCCGTCCCGCCCCACTCCTCGATCCGGCCGCTCGCGTCCGTTCTGCGCTCGACCACCGGCACCCACTCGTTGTCGACCAGCGACTCCAGTCTCGCGTCGAGGCCGGCGGCGGTGCGTCCGTGGACGCTGTCCAGCGCTTCGACGATGACCCTCGCCATCAGCCCACCCGCCCCGGGCGCGGTAACCGGGCCGGCGGGCGTTCCTCGGCCGGGATATCTCGCATGAAAACCACTCCTTGCCTCAGTACACGATGCATCGGGAAAAGGGCGCGTCAAGCCTATTGTGGGGGGTTCTACTATCGGTCCGCCATCGAATGATTATTTGTTCGAAAAGCCTTGACGGGCAGTGATTCCGGCCCAGTAAAGTCACCGCTGCCAGCCACAATCCTCCGCCGCCGCACACCGCGACCTCCCGTCCGGTCGCCCGTCCGGCGGCGTTCCCGAAAGAGGCGGAAAATCCATGTCTTCGAAATCCGTCCCCACCGCACGGCGGCTCCGGGTATTCGACTCGACACTGCGCGACGGCGAACAGGCCCCGGGCAACGCGATGAACCCCGACCAGAAGCTGGAGCTGGCCCTCGCCATCGAGGCCACCGGCGTCGACACCATCGAGGCCGGCTTCCCCAGCTCCTCACCGCGTGACTTCGAGGCGACCAGACTCATCGCGGGCGCGCTCACCACCGCCAAGGTGGCCACCCTCAACCGGGCCGTCCGCGCGGACATCGAGCTGGCCGCCGAGGCCGGCGGCGTCGAGCGCCACCAGGTCCAGATCATGGCCACCGGCAGCGACGTCCACCTGGAGCACAAGCGCGGCCTCACCCGGGCCGAGGGCCTGCACGAGATCGTCGACAGCATCCGGTTCGCCCGCGAGCTGGGCTTCACCGACATCACGCTCGGCATCGAGGACGCCAGCCGGGGCAGCGACGACCTGCTGCGCCCGATGATCGAGGCCGGCATCGCGGAGGGCGCCGGCACGGTGGCGCTCGCCGACACCACCGGCTGCCTGATCCCGGCCGAGTTCGGCGCCCAGGTGGCGCGGGTCCGCTCCTGGATCCCGGACGACGTCATCCTGTCCACCCACTGCCACCAGGACCTCGGGCTCTCCCTCGCCAACGCCCTGGCGGGCGTCGCGGCGGGCGCGGACGAGGTGCAGGCCACCATCGCCGGCATCGGCGAGCGCGCGGGCAACACCCCGCTGGAGGAGCTGGCCGCGGTGCTGCTCTACAAGGGCGAGCAGCTCGGCCTGACCAGCCGGCTGCGCACCGAGAAGTTCTACGAGGCCTACCAGCTGCTGGCCCGGATCATCGGAATGTCGACGCCGCGCAACAAGGCGATATTCGGGGAGAACGCCTTCGCCACCCAGGCCGGAATCCACCAGGCCGGAATGCTGCGCAATCCGGTGACCTACGAATACGTCGAACCGCACAGCTTCGGCCGGGAGCGGGGAATTCTCATCGGCCGGCACTCCGGGCGCAATGTGGTCCGCAACCTGTTCGACCAGATGGGCCTCGGCGCCGAGCGCGACCTGCTCGACGAGATCTACGAGACCTACATCGCGGGCCGCGCCGACGGCACCTGCATCGAACTGGGCGAACTGCGCGAGATCATCGCCGGGCGCCTGGAGCGCACCACCGAGATGGCGGTGGCCAGCTGATGGGCGGCACCGAGCGCAACCTGATCGAGAAGGTCTGGCAGAGCCACGTCGTCGACCAGGCGCCGGGCGAGCCCGACCTGCTCTACATCGACCTGCACCTGCTCCACGAGGCGAGTTCCCCGCAGGCCTTCGACGGCCTCCAGCTGGCCGGCCGGCGGGTCCGCCGGCCCGACCTCGCGCTCGCCCTCGAAGACCACAACGTGCCCACCAACACGCTGCTGGTCAAGGACGCGATGGGCAGCGCCCAGCTGGAGCGCCTGCGCGAGAACTGCGAGGACCAGGGGATCGAGCTGTTCTCGCTCGGCGACGACCGGCAGGGCATCGTGCACGTGGTGGCGCCCGAACTGGGCTTCGTCCGCCCCGGCATGACCGTGGTGTGCGGCGACAGCCACACCTCCACGCACGGCGCCTTCGGGGCGCTCGCCTTCGGCGTCGGCACCAGCGACGTCGAGCACGTGCTCGCCACCCAGACGCTGGCGCTCCAGCGCCCCCGGACGATGTCCGTCGAGTTCGTCGGCGAGCCGCCGGCCGACGTCACGCCCAAGGACCTGATCCTCGCGCTGATCGCGCACATCGGCGCCAACGGCGCCAACGGCTACGCGATCGAGTACCGCGGCAAGGCCGTCGAGAACCTCTCCATGGAGGGGCGGATGACGGTCTGCAACATGAGCATCGAGGCGGGCGCCCGCGCCGGCCTGATCGCCCCCGACGACACCACGCTCGCCTACCTGCGCGAGCGCTGGGACCAGGCCGCCGAGGCCGACTGGGACGAGGCGGTCCGCTACTGGCAGTCCCTGCGCACCGACGAGGGCGCCGCCTTCGACCGCGTGGTCGAGCTGGACGTCACCGGGCTCAAGCCCTTCGTCACCTGGGGCACCAACCCCGGCCAGGCCGTCCCGCTGGACGGCGCGGTGCCGGCGCCCGAGACCTTCGCGACCCCCGCCGAGCAGCAGGCCGCGCGCCGCGCCCTGGAGTACATGGGCCTCGAACCGGACGTCGCCCTGCGGGACGTCGAGATCAACACGGTCTTCCTCGGCTCCTGCACCAACGGCCGGATCGAGGACCTGCGGGCCGCGGCCGACGTGCTGCGCGGCCGCAAGGTCTCCGACCGGATCACCATGCTCGTCGTCCCCGGCTCGATGGCCGTCCGGGCCCAGGCCGAGGAGGAGGGCCTGGACCGGGTCTTCCTCGACGCGGGCGCGCAGTGGCGGCTGTCCGGCTGCTCGATGTGCATGGGCATCAACGCCGACCGCCTCCAGGGCATCCAGCGGGTCGCGTCCACCTCCAACCGCAACTACGAGGGCCGGCAGGGCACCCACGCCCGCACCCACCTGGTCTCGCCCGTCGTCGCCGCCGCCACCGCCGTGGTCGGCCGCCTGGCCGCGCCGACCGAGCTGTGACCGCGCCCGCCGGGCACACCCGCCCGGCCCGTTCGACCCGCCCGGCCCGTTCGACCCGACCGACCCGACCGGCCCGTTCGACCCGACCGACCCGACCGGCCCGTTCGACCCGCCCGGCCGACCGCCATCAGACCGACCACAGCGAGACCGACCAGCAGGGGGCAGAGGCATGAAGGAGCCGCTCACGGCGCACACCGGACAGGCCGTGGCACTGTCCCGGGACGACGTCGACACCGACCAGATCATCCCGGCCGAGTTCTGCAAGCGGCTGACCAAGTCCGGCTATGCCGACACCCTGTTCGGGCACTGGCGCCAGGCGCCCGGGTTCGTCCTGAACCAGCCGGAGCACCAGGAGGCGAGCGTCCTGGTGGCGGGTCACAACTTCGGCACCGGCAGCTCCCGCGAGCACGCCGTGTGGGCCCTGCGCGACTGGGGCTTCCGGGCCGTCATCGCCACCAGCTTCGGCGACATCTTCCTGCGCAACGCGCTGAAGAACGGCCTGCTGGCCGTCGCGCTGCCGGTGCCCGTCGTCGCCGACCTCGCCGAACGCGCCCAGGCCGACCCGAAGTTCGAGATCACCGTCGACCTGGAGCAGCTGACCGTCGGCACCGACCTCGGGACCTGGGAGTTCGAGGCCGACCACCGTGCCCGCTGGCTGCTGCTCAACGGCCTCGACGACATCGACGTCACCCTGCGCAAGGCCGACGCGATCGCCGCCTTCGAGCAGGGCCGCCCGGCCTGGATGACCAGCATCACCCGCGGCGCCCTCTCCTCCCCGGACACCGCGAAGCAGCGCCGGGCCTCCTGACGACCGCACCCCCCGGCGCAGCTCCCAGGGCCGCGCGGCGGTGACCCTGCCCGACGCCCCCGGCCCGGCCGACCCGACCCACAACCGGCCGGCCCCACCCCAGAAACGGTGAGAGACCCATGACCAAGACAGTGACCGTCATCCCCGGTGACGGCATCGGCCCCGAGGTGACCAAGGAGGCCCTGGAGACCATCGACTCGCTGGGCCTGGACCTCGCGGTCGACGTGCTCGACCACGTCAACGCCGACACCTACCTGCGGACCGGGGTCTCCCTGTCCGACGAGGACTTCGAGCGGATCAAGGCGAGCGACTCGGTGCTCTTCGGCGCCATCGGCGACCCCCGGGTGAAGACCTCGGACTACGGCCGCGGCGTCCTGCTGCGCCTGCGCTTCGACCTCGACCTCTACGTCAACCACCGCCCGGCCACCCTGTTGCAGGAGCGGCTGAGCCCGCTGCGCGACGCCCGGACCCGTGCCATCGACGCCGTGATCGTCCGCGAGAACACCGAGGGCCTCTACACCGACATCGGCGGAGTGCTGCGCGGGAACACCGTGCACGAGATGGCCGTCGACGCGGACGTCAGCACCTACATGGGCGTCTCGCGGGTGATGGAGTACGCGTACTCGATCGCCGAGCGCGGCGTCTGCATGGTCGACAAGTCCAACGCCGTCCGGCACGGCGGGCAGGTGTGGCAGCGGGTCTTCCGGGAGGCCGCCGAGAAGCACCCCGGCATCAGTTCCACCCACCTCTACGTCGACGCCGCCGCGATGAAGCTGATCTCCGACCCGTCCCAGTTCGACGTGATCGTCACCAACAACTCGTACGGCGACATCCTCAGCGACCTGGCGGCCATGCTGGCCGGCGGCCTGGGCAACGCGGCCTCCGCCAACATCAACCCGGACACCGGGTTCGGCCTCTACGAGCCGGTGCACGGCAGCGCGCCCGACATCGCCGGCCAGGGCATCGGCAACCCCTTCGGCGCCATCCTCAGCTCCGCGCTGATGCTGGAGCGCCTGGGCTGGGCCGCCGAGGCGAAGGCGATCCAGCTGGCCGTCGGCACGGCCGTGGCCGACGGCGCCTGCACGCCGGACCTCGGCGGCTCCCTCACCACCCAGCAGGTCGGCGCCGCGGTCAGGGCGTCCCTCGCCGGGGCCTGACGGCACGAACCGCCCCCGCCCCCAACCGCCGCCGTGGTCGCCCCACCGACCACGGCGGCCGCCGCTCAGCCCCAGGGGTTGTGCTCGTGCGACCCGCTGACCGCGGTACGGAACGTGGTGTGCTCGATCATCTCGTACGGACTCCAACTCCTGGACGGCGCGGCCGGTCGGCAGCGGCTGAAAGGATGGCCGAAGCCTGGCAGCCCCGGCCATCGGCCCGCTATCGACGCCCGCGCCCGGCCGGATGGCGCCGCGTTCCGCGCCGGCGGTGCGGCGGTGCGGCCTCGGTAGGATCCTGACATGGGTGCGCAGGAAGAGGCGTGGGACACGGAGGCGGCGGAGCGGGCGGTCGCGGTGCTGAAGGCGGTCGCCGACCCGTCCCGGTACCGGCTGCTCTGGGCGCTGAGCCGGCGGGAGCTGCCGGTCAGCGAACTGGCGGAGCTGCTGGGCGCGCACGTGGCGGCGACCTCGCAGCACCTGGCCAGGCTGCGGGCGGCCGGGCTGGTCGTCTCGCGCCGGGAGGGCACCCGGATCTTCTACCGGGCCGCCGAGGTGCGCGGGCTGCTGACGGAGGCGGCGCTGATCGCCAACGACCTGCCCGGGCGCGGTGACGGCGGTGACGGCGGCGGTCCGGGCCCGGCCGCCGCGACGGCCGAGCAACCGTTCGCCCGCGCCGTCCGCTCCGCCCGCCGCCGCCCGGCCACGGGCCAGGCCTGAGACCCGCCCTGAACCGTTCAAGCCGTCTCCTCTCAAACCGTCTCCTCGTCGAGCCGGTACTCCCGCAGGGCGGCGTCGTAGCCGAACAGCCCGGCGTAGCGGCCCCAGTCGGTGGCGGTCTCCAGCTGCCGGTCGACCTGCTCGCTGGTGTAGTGGTGGGCGAGCAGGTCGCGGAAGAAACCGGCGCGCACGGCGGTGCCGGGCCGGCCGCGCAGGCCGTTGGTGATCAGCCGGACCAGCGGGACGTCCACCGCGGCGTCGGCGAAGATGGTCCGGGACTCCTGGACGTCGGCTCCGGCGAAGGCGGTGCCCGTCCCGGTGAGCAGCAGGTCGTCGCCGTGGATCTCGGCGAAGCCGAGCAGGTCGAGGGCGTCGAGCTGGGGGAGCATGTCGTCGATGTCGAGGCCGAGTTCGTCGGCGAGGTCGGCGAGGTCGCAGCGGCCGCCGCGGTGGGCGATCATCGCGGCGAGGCCGGAGAGGCCGTCCACGCTGGCGGTGGGCAGCGGGGTGTTGGCGACGGTGCGCCGGTCGGGCCGGGTGCCGTCGGCGCGGCCGGGCAGGCGGGTCTCCTTGGGCCGTCCGGTCATGATCCGGTAGACCCGGTCGACGAGTTCGTCGAAGGCGTCGGCGTCGCGGTCGCGGGGCCGGTCGAGGTCGACCTCGACGGTCTCCCGGATGGTGCCGTAGGGGCGGGAGCCGAGGACGACGATGCGGTCGGCCATCAGGACCGCCTCCTCGATGTTGTGGGTGACCAGGACGACGGCGCGGGTGGGGAACTGGCCGGACTCCCACAGTTCCAGCAGTTCGCCGCGCAGGTTCTCGGCGGTGAGGACGTCCAGCGCGGAGAAGGGCTCGTCCATCATCAGCACGTCCGGTTCGACGACCAGGGCGCGGGCGAAGCCGACGCGCTGGCGCATGCCGCCGGAGAGCTCCTTGGGGTAGGCGGACTCGAAGCCGGCCAGGCCGATCAGGTCGATGGCCTGGACGGCGGCCTCGGCGCGCTCCCGGGGCGGCACGCCGCGGGCCTCCAGGCCGAGTTCGACGTTCTGCCGGACGGTGAGCCAGGGCAGCAGCGCGAAGGTCTGGAACACCAGGGCGGTGCCCGGGTTGGCGCCGGTGAGCGGGGTGCCGCGGTAGGCGACGGTGCCGGAGCTGGGCGGGATCAGCCCGGCCAGGCAGCGCAGCAGGGTGGACTTGCCGGAGCCGGAGCGGCCGAGCAGGGCGACGATCTCGCCGGCCCGGACGGTGAGGTCGATGCCGGACAGCACGGGCAGCGCGCCGTCGGCGCCGGCGTAGGCCTTGGTGAGGCCGACGGTCTCCAGCAGGATCCCGCCGTCGGCGGGGGAGCGCGGGGAGAGTGGGGAGAGCCCTGTGAGGGCGGTGGTGGCGGGCGGCGCGGTGCGGGCGGCGCGCGGGAACGGGAAGCGCATGCGGGGACCTCCGGGGCGGGGAGCGGGCGCGGGTCAGAGCGAGTAGCGGCGCTCGGCCAGGCGGTAGAGGCGCCGCCAGAGCAGCCGGTTGAGGGCGACGACGTACAGGCTCATCACCGCCACCCCGGCGAGCAGGTGCGGGTAGTCGCCGCGCTCGGTGGCCCGCGCGATGTACGCGCCGAGGCCGGTGGCGGTGAGCGTGGTGCCGCCGAAGGTGACGACCTCGGAGACGATGGAGGCGTTCCAGGCGCCGCCGGAGGCGGTGAGGCCGCCGGTGACGTAGGCCGGGAAGATCCCGGGGATGATCAGCCGCCGCCAGCGCTGCCAGCCGCGTACGCCGAGGTCGTCCATGGCCTCGCGCAGGTCGGTGGGGATGGCCATGGCGCCGGCGATGGTGTTGAACAGGATGTACCACTGGGCGCCGAGGGCCATCAGCAGGACGCCGCCGAGGTCGATCGACACGCCGGTCCGCAGCAGCAGCCAGACGACCAACGGGAAGAGGAAGTTGGCCGGGAAGCTGGCGAGCACCTGCACCAGCGGCTGGGCGATCCGGGTCAGCCGGGGGGAGAAGCCGATCCGCACGCCGACCGGCACCCAGACCAGGGTGGCGACGGTCACCAGGACGACGACCCGGGCGAGGGTGGCGAGGCCGAGCAGCAGCGGTTCGCCGAACACGCCGAGGCCGGTCGCGCCGTGCAGGTAGCGGCCGAGGTCGACCAGGCCCCAGAGCACCAGGCCGCCGGCGACGGCGGCGAAGGCGGCGTCCCCGGCACGCCGCCGCCCGGGGGCGACGGCCAGCGGGCGGTCGTCGGTGCCCAGCAGGCGCCCGGCCCGGGAGAGCGCCCGCCCCGTCGGGCGCAGCAGCCGGCCGAGCAGTTCGGGCCAGTGGGAGCGGCGCAGCAGGTCCAGTACGACGGAGCGCTGCACCTCGGTGGCCTCGGACTGCTCGTTCTTGAAGCGTTCGGCCCAGGCGGTGAGCGGGCGCCAGAACAGCAGGTTGACGCCGACCACCAGGACCACCATGGTGGCGATCGCCCAGCCGACCCGGCCGAGGTCGCCGGCGGCGATGGCCGCGCCCGCGTAGGAACCGACCCCGGGCAGCGCATAGCGCCGGTCGTCGACGCTGATCGCCTCGGAGGCGACCAGGAAGAACCAGCCGCCGCCGAAGCTCAGCATGCCGTTCCAGACCAGGCCGATCATGCCCGAGGGCAGTTCGACCTTCCAGAACCGCATCCACCGGGTGAAGCGGAACGAGCGCGACAGCTCGTCGAGTTCGGGCGGCAGCGAGACCAGCGAGCAGTAGAAGCCGAAGGTCATGTTCCACGCCTGGGAGGTGAAGATGGCGAACACCGCCGCGCACTCCAGGCCCAGCACGGAGCCCGGGAACAGGGCGCGGAAGCCGGTCACCGCGACGGTCAGGAAGGCGAGCACGGGCACCGACTGGAGGATGTCCAGGGCCGGGATCAGGATCCGTTCCAGCCGGCGGCTGCGGGCCGCGGCGTAGGCGTAGCCGAAGGTGAAGACCACGGACACGGCGAGCGCGGCGAACATCCGCAGCAGCGAGCGCGCCGCGTCGTACGGCAGCCGGGCCGGGTCGGTGTCGACCGCCGCGTTCCGGCCGGTGGAGAACCGGACGGTGGTGCCCTGCCCGACCCGCAGCGCGAGGTAGAGCAGCACCAGGACGGCGGCCGCGACGAGCGCGTCCACCCAGGTCATCCGGGCCAGGCGGGCGGCCGTCCGGGACGGCAGTGAGCCCCGGGCGACGCCCGGGGCCGGCTTCGGCAGGGTCATGGGGAGCACCTCCGGCGCGCACCCGGGGCCCCCGGGGCGGGAGAGGTGCGTGCGACGTCAGCGGGATCGGGAGGAACGCCGCGTCCCCCTGGACCGTCGCGTCAGGCGCGCGGGCGGGCGCAGGGGAGGCGGCCGGTACGGCGGCGCGTACTGGGAGGGTCTTCGCCCATGGCCGCCTCCTCCGGTGGTGTCGTCTCGGTCCGTCCTGCGGGTCCGCGCAGGGCCTCGGGCAGTCTGCTCCTTCGGTAGGTCCGTGGGCAAATGAGCCGGTGCCCGGGCCGTCTCGACTCCTCAGGCCGTCTCGACGAACTCCAGCAGGTTGCCGACGGGGTCGGTGGTGTAGAAGCGGCGCCGGGGCGGCAGGCTGTCGTCCCAGACCACCTGCGCGCCGAGCTCTGACAGCCGCGAGGCGAAGTCGTCGATCTCGGAGACCGCGATCCCGGGGTGCGCCTTGGTGCTGGGGCGGAAGCGCTCCTCGATGCCGAGGTAGAGCCGCACCCGGCCGCCGTCGGCGGCGAACCAGCAGCCGCCGCGTTCGGTCAGCGGCCGGGGCTTGGGGATCTCGGCCATCTGCAGGACGTCGCCGTAGAAGGCCCGCAGCAGGGCCTCGCTGCCGGGTGGTGCGGAGAGCTGGACGTGGTCGAGGGCCGTGATCACTGCGGCCTCCTCTCGGGAGCGGTGTGGTGCCGGGCCGTGGTGACCAGCAGCCGGGCGGTCGGGGTGGGCAGGTCGAGGTGGTGGGCGATCCACTGGGGGTCGTGCCCGTGGGTGGCGAACACCCAGGCGGTGTAGAGCCGGTTCAGGCCCGGGGCGCCGGGCGACAGCAGCAGCGGCCGGACCTGCTCCATCGGGAAGCCCTCCAGGGAGCGGGCGCTGAACCACTGGGTGTCGTCCTGGCCGAGGGCGGCGGCGGGCGCCGGCCGGCCGGTGCGGCGCCCGCTGCGGGCGAGCAGCAGGGCGAGGAGCAGCCCGGCCCCCGAGGCGCCGATGAGCACGCCGGAGAGGAAGAGCCGCAGCCGCCCCGGGGCGACGCCGACGGCGATGCCCTGGAGGGTGAGGAGGAGCAGGACGCCGCACAGCGCCGTGCCTCTGCCGGTCCAGGGGAACAGGGCGGTTCTGGTCATGGCGGTGTCCTCCTTCGGTGGGGTGGTGGTCGGCGGGCCCTGGGGCGGACGGGCCTCGGCCGACGTGGTCAGGCGGTGCGGTCGGACGGCGCGGGCGGTCGGACGGCGGTCAGGCGACGCGGGTCAGGCGGGGGTCGTACTTGTAGCCGATCTGGCGGACGGTGGCGATCGCCTCCCGGTGGCCCGGGCCGAGTTTGCGGCGGATCCGGGCGATGTGGGTGGCGATGGTGCGGGTGTCGCCGGTGTCCGGCCGGCCCCAGACCGTCTCCATCAGCTGGCGGCGGGAGTGGACCCGCAGCGGGTTGTCGACCAGGTGCGCGAGCAGCTCGAACTCCAGGTAGGGGAGCGTCAGTTGCTGCCCGTCGACGGTGACGGTGCGCTGTTCGGGGTCCACCACCAGACCGGTGTCCGGGTCGACGGCGGGCCGGCGGGTCGGTTCGGGGCGCGGCCGCCGGGGCGGGGCGGCGGCGGTGTGGTCCGAGAAGATGGCGTCGAGCCTGGGGTAGCGCACGGCCATGGCGGATGCTCCTTCGGCGGGTCGGTGCGGGTCGGTGCGGGTCGGTGCGGGTCGGCACGAATCGGTACGCATCGGTACGCATCGGTACGCATCGGTACGGGGTGGTCAGCGGGCGGGGTGCCAGGGGTGCCAGGAGGCTTCCAGCCGGGCGGTGCCGTCCGGGGCGGTGACGGTCCGCCAGCTGGCCCGCAGCCGGACGGGGCGGTCGGCGGAGGCGGCGGCCTGGGCCGGGGCCTGGGCCGTGACGGCCTGGAGGACGGGGCTGTCCAGCGGGCTCTCCGCCAGGCGTCGGCCCACGGCGGCGAGCGCGGCGCGCAGGCGGCCGCGGCCGGCGGACGGGAGGGAGGGGTGGAACGCGGCGACGATGGACATGGCAGGTCACCTCCGTGACGGGGCGGCGGGTGGAGGGGGTGCGCGAGGGCGCGGGTGGTGCGGTCGGCGGGGCGTCAGCCGTGCGGCCGGTGGCGGGTGGCGGCGCGGCTGAGGCGGCGCGCGGCGGCCGGCGGGAGGTCCGCGAAGTCGGCGAGCCAGTCCGGCTGGTGGCCCTGGCGGGCCAGCAGGTAGGCCAGGTGCACGCGCGGCTCGTACGCGGAGGCCCGGGTGTTGGGCGTGCCGGAGTGCGGGCAGGCGCCGGGGTCGTCGAGGCGGTAGTCCCTCTCGACGCCGTCGTGCAGGGCGAGGCGGACGCGCGGGCAGTGGTGGTGAACGGCGGTGCGCATGGCCGTACTTCCTTCCTTCCCCGGGTGCGGGGCGGTCGAGGTTTCCGGGTCGGGGCCGGGGCGGCGGCACTGTCGGGCGCCGCCCCGGCGGCGGCTCAGTGGTTGAGCGCGGTCTGGACGATCTTGATGATGACCATGACCATCGCGACCAGGAGGTAGGCGCGCAGGGCGCCCATGCCGACCTTGCGGGCGGTGGACATGACCGGCTTGCCGAGGGTCTCCAGCGGGGGCAT